>CAZAWM010000295.1:0-3571 GCA_964488605.1 uncultured Steroidobacteraceae bacterium
GCCTCGCGCAGCAGTCGGCCGGCGAGCTGCAGCATCGCGACGGCAGATTCAACGGGCAGGTCGGCAGCGTCGATGCCGGCACCGCGACAGAAAGCATCGAACGCCGCGCGCGTGCTGGGATCGATTGTCTCGCGCGCGGCGGCCGCGCGCTTGAGACGTTCGAGCCTGCGCGCCGCGATGATGTCGGAGCTCTCGGCAGGGTCGGCGCTCCGCGGTGCCACGCCAGTCTGGGCGAACGGCAGCACGACCGCCTGCCCATAGGCATTTCCGACCCGCAGAGGCCCGGAAGGTTCGGCTGGCTCCACCGAGAACAGTGCGCTCGGCGAGAGCGAGATCTCGAGATTGTCCTCGAGACGCGACGCGGCATCCGCCGGCGGCGCATGGGCGGGCGCGGCCTCGACGTGCAGCGCGGCCGTACGCTCGGCCGTCTGGTCCGAAGCGCCATCGATGGCGACCACGATCTCGTATTCGCCCAGCCGGAGCATGTCGCCGTTGTGGAGCTCGCAGGGCGTGCCCCGCGGGATCGGCTCCGCGGCGTCGTTCAGGTACGTGCCGTTCGTGCTCGTGTCCTCGAGCAGGTACAGGCCGTGCCGGAAGTGGATGCGCGCGTGATGGCCCGACAGGAAGCGCTGCGGGTCCGGCAGCACCCAGTCGTTATCCGCGGCGCGCCCGATCGAGCCGCCTGCAACGCCGAATACGATGCTGCTGCGCGGCCCCAGGGCGCGCCGGTGCTCGCTGACGATTCTCAGCCGTAGCGCCATTGGTAAGTTTTTCAGACCCGGGGCGGCGGAGGTTGGTTCTATAATGCCGCTATAAGTTATCAACAGGCCCGCGGACCCCGATGGCAGCAAGTCACATTTTCCGGATCATGTTCGTGAATCAGGGCAAGGTTTACGAGATCTACGCGCGCAAGGTTTCGCAGGGTGACCTTTTCGGTTTTATCGCGGTCGAGGATCTCGTATTCGGCGCGCGCAGCAGCGTGGTGCTCGACCCGACCGAGGAGCGCATCAAGGGCGAGTTCGACGGGGTCAAGCGCAGCCTGCTGCCGATGCACGCGATCCTGCGCATCGACGAGGTCAAGAAGCACGGCGTCAGCAAGATCAGCGCGCTCGAGGGCTCGAACGTCGCCCAGTTTCCGATCCCGGTCCCGGCGCTGCCAACCGACGCAGGTCCGCGCAACAAGTAGCCTCGCGGATGCTCGAGATCACGGGTGCCGCCGCACTGTCGCCGTTCCGTCTCGCGAAGCTTCGCGAGCGCGTCATCGCGCTGGGCGCCGATCTCGAGCTTATCGATGCGCGATACCTGCATTTCGTCCATACGCGGCGCGATCTGTCGGACGATGAGTGCGCCGTGCTCGGCGCGCTGCTCACGTACGGGCCGCGCGACGCGCCGTCGACGGCGTCGACGGGCGACCTGCACCGCGTGGTCGTGCCGAGGCCCGGCACGATCTCGCCGTGGTCGTCGAAGGCGACCGACATCGCGCACGTTTGCGGCCTGCTCGCGGTGAACCGCATCGAGCGCGGCGTCTCCTACCGCTTCGATTACCGCGGCCATCGTCCCGACGCGGAGCGGCTACGCAGGCTCGATGCCCTGCTGCACGACCGGATGATCGAAGCGGTGCTCGACTCGAGCGCCGACGCCGTCGCGCTGTTTCGGGCCGAGTCGCCACGACCGCTGCGGAGGATCGCCCTGCGCAACGGGCGCGATTCGCTGCTTGCAGCCGATCGGGAACTGGGGCTGGCGCTGTCGGGCGACGAGATCGACTACCTGGTCGACGCCTTCGCGCGTGCGGGCCGCGATCCGACCGATGCCGAGCTGATGATGTTCGCGCAGGTCAACTCCGAGCACTGCCGCCACAAGATCTTCAACGCGAGCTGGACCATCGACGGCCAGCCGCGTGCGAAGTCGCTGTTCGCAATGATCCGCAATACGCACCGATGCGCGCCGCGAGGTGTGCTATCGGCCTATCGCGACAACGCCGCCGTCATCGAGGGCGTGCGCGCGGGACGGCGCTACTTCGCGGCTGGCGATGGCGGCGCGTACCGCAGCGCCGTCGAGCCGATCGACATCCTCATGAAAGTCGAGACCCACAATCATCCGACCGCGATCGCGCCGTTTCCGGGCGCCGCGACCGGCTCGGGCGGCGAGATTCGCGACGAGGGCGCGACCGGGATCGGCGCCAAGCCCAAGGCCGGACTGGTCGGCTTCTCGGTCTCGAACCTGCGCATCCCCGGCGCGCTCGAGCCGTGGGAAACGCACGCGGGAAAGCCGGAGCACATCGCCTCGGCGCTCGAGATCATGATCGACGGGCCGCTCGGTGCGGCTGCGTTCAACAACGAATTCGGCCGGCCTGGCATCGTCGGCTACTTCCGCACCTTCGAGCAACGCATCGATGGCGATCCGCCTGGCCGCTGGCGCGGCTATCACAAGCCGATCATGATCGCGGGAGGCCTCGGCAACGTGCGCCGGCCTCACGTCGAGAAACGCGAGTGCCCGGTCGGCGCACGCCTCGTCGTGCTCGGCGGTCCGTCGATGCTGATCGGTCTCGGCGGCGGCGCGGCCTCGTCGGTCGCTGCGGGCGCCTCGAGCGCCGAGCTCGACTTCGCCTCGGTGCAGCGTGGCAATCCGGAGATCCAGCGCCGTGCGCAGGAAGTCATCGATCGTTGCTGGGCGCTCGGCGACGCCAACCCGATCCTGCTGATCCACGACGTCGGTGCCGGGGGACTCTCCAACGCCGTGCCGGAGGCCGTTGCCCACAGCCGGCGTGGCGCGATCGTCGACCTGCGTGCGATACCGAGCGACGAACCGGGCCTCTGCCCGATGGAGCTGTGGTGCAACGAATCGCAGGAGCGTTACGTGCTCGTGATCGCCGCGTCTGACGTGGAGCGCTTCGCGGCGCTGTGCGCTCGCGAGCGCTGCCCGATGGCGGTAATCGGTACGCTGACCGACGACGGCCGTCTGCTCGTACGCGACCCGCTGCTCGGCGGCACGCCCGTCGACATGCCGCTCGACGTGCTGCTCGGCAAACCGCCGCGAATGCACCGCGACGTCCGCGCACTGCCGCCCCCGCGGCAGCCGCTGCGCATCGATGCGATCGAGCTGCGCGAGGCCGCGCTGCGCGTGCTGCGGCATCCGGCCGTCGCCGACAAGACCTTCCTGATCACCATCGGCGATCGCACGGTCGGGGGCTTCGTCAGTCGCGATCAGATGGTCGGACGCTGGCAAGTACCGGTCGCCGACGTTGGCGTGACGGTGGCCGACTATTTCGGCGTGGCGGGGGAGGCGATGGCCATGGGTGAACGGACGCCCGTAGCCGTGCTCGACGCGCCGGCCTCGGGCCGACTCGCCATCGCCGAGGCGATCACCAACATCCTCGCTGCGGACGTGGCCGATCTCGCCGATATCCGCCTGAGCGCGAACTGGATGGCCGCCTGCGGCGAACCGGGCGAAGACGCTGCGCTCTACGCGACGGTCGAAGCGGTCGGCGAGCAGCTTTGCCCGGCGCTCGGGATCGCCATTCCCGTGGGCAAGGATTCGCTGGCGATGCGCACGACCTGGAACGAGCGCGGCG
>CAZAWM010000296.1:0-3548 GCA_964488605.1 uncultured Steroidobacteraceae bacterium
GTCCACTCGGATTCGCTGATTGCTTCGAAAGGCTGCAGCTTCAGCGCTCCGTAAAGGCCGGCATTGTTGACCAACACGTCGATACCTCCGAAGCGTTCTACCGCCAGCGCCGCTGCGGCGCGACATTGCTCGAAGTCCGTGATGTCGACGCGTGCGCCGACTGACACGCCGCCTTGCAGATCGATGCGCTGTACCGTCTCGGTGCAGTCCTCGACATCCGTGACAAGTACCTTTGCACCCGCCGCCGCGAGCCCCTCTGCAATCGCGCGTCCCAAGCCTCTGGAGGCACCAGTAACGATTGCGCGCTTACCGGACAGATCAATTCTATAAGGTGACATGCTGCCCCCGGCGCGCACGGCTTTTCCGTGAGTTGGCTTACTGTATACTACAATATTTTCTTGAGCGCGCAACCGCGTTACACTGCCTTCGCTCCTGTTCAGCGCCCAGTGCCCTCGAATAGGGCTCGCCCGATGATTTCCCGCATGATCTCTGAAGACCCACCAGCGATGCGGCGAACACGCGAATCGACGAATGCGCGCGCGATAGGATAGTCGAGCATGTAGCCATAGCCTCCGAAGAATTGCAGGCACTCGTCGACCGCGCGGCACTGTAGTTCAGTGCACAGCATCTTTGCTTTCGCTGCCTCCACGGCGGTAAGTCGTCCTTCGAGATGTGCGTCGATGCAGGCATCCACGTACACACGCAGCGCCGATGCAAGCGAGGCAATTTCGGCGAGTTTGAAGCGCGTGTTCTGAAACTCGCTGATGCTGCGACCAAAGGCCTTACGACTGCGTGTATATTCGACCGTCCAGTCGATTGCGGTTTCGACGCTCGTGATCGCTGAGATCGCGATAGACAAGCGCTCCTCGGCGAGCTTGTGCATAGCCATTGCAAATCCTTCCCCCTCCTTCCCGAGCAGGTTGCTCACGGGCACGCGTAACTGCCGAAAGAACAGCTCTGAAGTATCTTGCGCCTTCAAGCCTATCTTCTCGAGGTTACGGCCACGAACGAAGCCCGGCCTGTTACTCTCAACCAAGATGAAGCTCATGCCGCGTGTGCCCGCGTTCGGGTCGGTCTTACACGCGAGCACCACGAAATCACAGAGCTGGCCGTTGGAAATGTAGACCTTCTGCCCATCGATGACATAGTGGTCGCCGTCGCGGACGGCGCGAGTCCGGATGGCCTTGAGATCGCTTCCCGCCCCCGGCTCGGTCATGCCGAGCGCTCCGATAGCCTCGCCGCGCACCATTCTTGGCAACCAAAAGCGCTTCTGCTCTTCGCTGCCAAACGTGGCGATATAAGGCGCCACTAGATCGGAGTGAACCATGAAGCCGGGACCCGTCGTGCCAGCGCGAGCTAGCTCTTCGGTGATGACAACATTGTAGAGAAAGTCGGCGCCGAGCCCACCATACGCCTCTGGAGCGTTCGTACAAAGGAGGCCGGCCTCGCCGGCCTTGCGCCATAGCTCACGTGGCACGCACCCCTCGCGCTCCCAGAGAGCGTGGTATGGAGTGATTTCCCGCTCGATGAACCGGCGCACGGCGTCCCGGAATATCTCGTGCTCGTCGCGGAAGAACCGTCGCTTCATCATGATTATTACTCCGCTGGTATCCTGCGCCCGAACACCTCTGACAGTTGAGCGCGACCTGGGCGCTGTTCTTGTGGACCCACGTGTGCCAATAGCTGTGAACCAGCCGATGCATCGAGCGTGGGTGCCGCGGATCGTTCCCGAGCCGGTTGCACGTCGACACCGTTACCGTCAGCCGACGCAGGTATTCCGACGCACCCGTTGCCGGTTTCGATGCGTTCGTGCGTCAGGATCGATCTCGGTCAGCAGGTCCTCCCCGACCGTGCCACGATCTGCAGGTTCGGGGATCCTCCTGCGAGGCGGATACTCGCCAAACTGCATCTGGTGCCCGTCGATGCCTACCTGCCCTGGAGCAGTATCAAAATCAGCCGCGGCACAATCGCCCGAGCGACGATCATCGTCGTGCGGAGTTCGCACGAGAACGCCGGCGGTGAGTGCGACTCCGGGATGCGCTGGATCGCTATGGGTCGGAAGTCGTAAGTTTGACGAGAAGGCGCACATTGAAATCGGCCGTGGGAACAAGCTGACTTGCACAAGGTTTCGGTCGTTCAAAACCTTGCACGATCGTCAGGTGTTGATGCACCGGCTGTACGCCCTCGAGACTCGAGTGCACAGCGATCCGGGGTATCAGCGGCGAAACGTGGCGATCCGCGCCGGTGCACCGCCTGCCAATCAGTTCTCCGACTGCCGCCTCCGGAGGCGTGGCTCGTCTGGAGACGTTGAGAGGGCGAAGAAAAGTGCCAAGTCGCGGATGTGCGCCAAGCTCGAGCAGGCAACACGTTTCATGCAGCGCGTCCTCGGCTTCGAAAACGTTCACTACCGTGGCCTGCATAAGAACCCGCACCGACGTGCGATGACTGGGGCCATGGTGATAACCTTTATGCCGCGCCGCCGACTGCAGCGAACCCAGCGGGGGAAATATCAAGGCCGTCGCCGAGCTATTGCGATTGCAGCAATCGACGCGAACGACTCCAGTTCGACACGACCTACCACTTGCACGCCGCTCCAAGTCGACTTGCGTCGGTACGATTGCCGTCATTCAGTAGCTTCTTGGCCTTGCTAAATCTGAACCTCCCGTGAACCAGGTCGACACGCCTAATTCTCCTCAAGCGGTTGGGCCGAGGCAGTAATCTGGACCAAGTTATGCTTGATCGTCTCAAGCGCCTTCATGACTTCAGTGCGCCGCACAGCGCTGACGCCGCGGAGAATGCGTTCGTTCATCTCGTCCTCAGCGTTGCGCATGTCCATCAGAATTTTTTTTGCCAGTGGGGTGAGGTATACGCGCTTGGCACGCCTGTCGGTTGGATCAGGCACGCGCTTCACCAAGTTACCGTTCTCGAGCCGATCCACGAGCCCACCAAGCGTCACTTTGCCCACATCTAGCAACGCCGCGAGCTCCGTTTGCATCATGCCGTCATGCCGCGACAGATGCGCGAGCACCCACCACTGCGAGCGCGTGACTCCCAGCGGCTTCATGAGCTGATCAAAGGCGATTCGACGCAGTCGAGAAACGTCGTGAATCAAAAAGCCCAGGCGGAGATCGCTGCTCTCGATAACGTTCTTCAGAAGGCTTGGCCTCGCTGTTGCGCTGGCAGGTTCCTGCTGTTGGCGGATCACGAAAGCGTGTACTGATTTGTTCACTTTAACTGCTCGCATTGGACGAACGATACGCACATGGACAGTATAGCAGCTTTCTCGATTTGTCCCTAGTTCTAGCGCCATGGCAAGGTTCGTACAGTCCGGGTGGGTAACATACGTAAAGACCTCGTTACATCTGCCCGGCATGGTCGCCATGGCTGCCCGCCACCTGGGGGTGTACTCGGCCGGCGTCCGATATCCCAGTACACCATGAGGGCGCTGTTCGTTGTAGTCGACGCGCCAGGTCGCGAAGATAGGCCCGGTCCCGCTGTAACCCCCTCGTTTATCCGGACCGTTTGGAAGTAGAGGGTTAAGGGGACTT
>CAZAWM010000297.1:0-3539 GCA_964488605.1 uncultured Steroidobacteraceae bacterium
CGTTTCGGCACACGCGCTGATCCGCCGCGACGGCGGCATTCACCAGTTCGTGCCTTTCCATGAGCGGGCCTGGCACGCGGGTGTATCCGAGTACGAGGGGCGACAGGCTTGCAACGATTTCTCGATCGGTATCGAGCTCGAGGGCACCGACGATCGCGCCTACGAGACGGCACAGTACCTCTCGCTCGCCGCACTGATCGGTGCCCTGCTAGAGGCCTATTCCGGCCTGTCGGCTGACCGCATCGTGGGGCACAGCGACATCGCGCCCGGTCGCAAGAGCGACCCGGGCCTATCATTCGACTGGGCCCGGCTCCGCGCGGACGTCGCGCGTATCGTGGCTTCAGGGGGGAAATCATGACGACGACTACAGATTCGGCGCCGGCGCCGAGCGCGATGGCGCGGCGCGCGCCGGGCTACTACCCCTGGCTGGTGGCCTTCACCGGCATGCTGACGCTGTTCGTCTCGAACGGCATGACCGCTACCGGCATCACGATCTTCGATCCCGCCCTGCTCAAGGAATTCGGCTGGAGCCGCGGCGACTTCAAGTTCCGCGACACTCTTAACCTGGTCGTGGCCGGTCTCATTGCGCCGATCGCCGGCATCCTCATCGACCGCGTCAATCCGAAGTACCTGCTGATGACCGGATTCGCGCTGCTGACGCTCGGGTACGTCGGCTACAGCACGATTACCAATGCCGGCCCGGTCCTCGTGCTCGAGGTCATTGCCGTCGTGACCATCGCCGGCATCTGTTACTTCATCAGTCTGGCGCTACGTCAGTGGCTGCGCTGGACCGCAGCGGCTGCCGCCGGTTTCGCCATGCTGACGGCGCTCGCCGCGCTCGCGCTCTATTGGCAGACCTGGATGGGACAGGCGCTCAAGCAGGTCTATATGATCCACCTGCTGTTCGCGCTTGTGCTGTCGACGGCCGGCTCCATGGTGATCATCTTCCTCGTGTCGAGCTGGTTCGTCCGTCACCGAGGCCTGGCGATTGGTATCGCGCTCGTGGGCACCAGTCTCGGCAGCGCCATACTGCCGTATTTCAACCCCGATCTGATCGCCTCCTATGGCTGGCGCCAGTCCTACCTCATCAATGCTTCGATGCCGGTCGTGCTTTTCCTGTTCGTTTGGCTGTTCATCAAGGGTACGCCGCGTTATGCGGGCATGACGGCACTCGGTCAGAACGAGGCCATCGGCGATCTCAAGCAGCACGGCCTGAGCTATCGCGAGGCAGTGCGCACCAAAACCTTCTGGATGATCGCGGCCTCGGGATTTCTGACCTATTTCTCGATCTTCAGCTTTGTCCAGCACGCCGTGCTGCATGCCAACATTGGCTTTGCCATGCCGCTCAAGGAGGCCGGCAAGCTGATGCTCGTGTTCAGCATGGTCGCGATGGTATCTAAGCTGCTCAGCGGCTTCGTCGCCGATCTCATCGACCGTCACAAGGTTTTCACGGGCTGCTTTGCGATCATGCTGATCGGCGTGATCGGCCTCGCCTCGATGCGCGCGGACTGGCTGTTTCCCGCCGCGATCACCATCGCTATTGGCTGGGGCGGCCTGTTCACGCTCTACAACATGCTGGCCGTCAACAACTTCGGCCTACGCGAGATCGGCCGGATCAACGGCACGGTGAGCCTGCTCGAGTCGGTAGGAGCCGGTCTCGGCAGCTGGGTGACGGGCATGCTGTTCGACGCCTACGGCAGCTATCGGGTGGCGTTCACGATGCTCGCCGTGATGGTCGGCATCGCGCTGCTGCTCTCGACGCAGATCAAGAGCGAGGTCGACGAGCGCGCGCTGCTCAAGGCCTGAGCGGCGCGGGCTGGCCGCTTCGGCAGCTGTCGCGCATCAGCCAGGCTTGCGTTCCCGCCTCGCCTCGCGGGCGGCGATCCGCGCCTGCTGCGCGATCAGCCGCTCTTCCGGTGTGCGCCCGCGCCGCAGCGAAAAGCGCTCCTCGAATAGCGGCCGGGTTGAGCCCTGACGGTACCAGGTTACGAGCATCGGGATTCCGGCGAGGCGAAATAGCCCTAGCTGCGGGCAGCGCCGGTGCGTCTCGCGAGCGAGCGCGCGGATGCGGGCCACGCTCTCGCGCGTATCGAGCACGAGATCGAAGTTGAGTTGTTCGTACTTCGGCTGGCGGTGCAGGTCGAAGAAGAAGCCGCGGATGTCGATCAGCGACCGCAGCCGCGTCTCGAGTCCGGTATGAAGGAATTTCTGATCGCGCGCCACGACGGCGATCGTGATCGACGTGCAGCCGGCCAGCGCGGCGAGCTGGGCGTGAACCGGAGTCCAGCCTCGCGAGCGGCCGCGCAGCTCGGGCGGATCGCCGATGTCGAATCCCTCGGGCTCATCGAACATCAGCGACGGCTGGCCCTCGAAGAAAGCCTCGACGCGCATCTGTTCGTACGAACGGGTCCGGACGTCCGAGATGCCGATGTAGGCGGGATAAGCGGCGTTCTGCTCCATGACAGCTCCTCGTCGGCCCGGGGTCGTGCGGCAGCCGGACCGTGAACATATCTTCGATCGGTCGGCGCGGCCAGTTCCCGGGCCCCGCGCCCGCCACCTGCCGGCCTGGATCCGGGACAGGGCCACCGATTGTGCGTCGTGCAGGGCGCCCGCAGCGAGACGGCGTCGGTCCTCAGCCGCTGCGTCCGCGGTCGTGGCGCCAGAGGATCTCCGTGCCGTTCTCGTGCCGCGCGAGCACGCGCGCAAGCACGAACAGCAGGTCCGAGAGCCTGTTGAGGTAGCGCGGTACTTCGACCGCCACTTCGGTGCCTTCCGACAGCGACCACACGCGCCGCTCGGCGCGGCGCACGATCGTGCGCGCAAGGTGGCAGGCGGCTGCGGCCGGGCCACCGCCGGGGAGGATGAAATCCTTGAGCGGCGGCAATGCCTCGTTGAAGGAGTCAAGCGCCTTTTCGAGCGCGTCGATGCGTTCGGCCGAAATCATCCTGTGTCCCGGAATGCACAGCTCACCACCGAGGTCGAAGAGATCGTGCTGGACCTCGGTCAGACAGTCCCTGACCGCCGCCGGAACGCCCGGTACGGCCAGCACCATGCCGATGCAGCTGTTGGCCTCGTCGACCGTGCCGTAGGCTTCGACGCGCGCGTCGTACTTGGCGACTCGGCTGCCATCACCGAGGCCCGTCGTGCCGTCGTCACCGGTGCGCGTGTAGATTCTGCTAAGTCGGTTGCCCATGGCGCATCACTGTACCAGCGGGGCCAGTCATTGACACGAACACGGGACGGCCGCACGCTGCGCCGCCATGTCCTCCCCCGAGCTGCAGGCAGCGCTCGACGCGGCGCAGGCCGCTGCCCGCGTCATCCGTGCGCTCTACCAACGCAATCTTGCCGTCGAGATCAAGGCGGATCGCTCGCCCGTGACGGAGGCGGACGTACGCGCCGAACAGGCGATTCGCGAGGTGCTCGAGAGGCGCTTTCCGGGCTACGGCTTCTACGGCGAGGAGACCGGCCAGCACGACCTCGGCGCGGAATGGGTTTTCCTCGTCGATCCGATCGACGGCACCAAGTCGTTTATCCGCGAC
>CAZAWM010000298.1:0-3529 GCA_964488605.1 uncultured Steroidobacteraceae bacterium
TAGCCCTCAGCGCGGAACAGCTCGATCAGCTCGGTATCGACAACGCCACCGACATCGCCCAGCAGATCCCGGCGCTGCGTTTGAGCGCGTGGACGCCCGCGTTCACGATCTTCAGTCTGCGCGGTGTCTCGCAGAATAACTTCCAGGACAACCTGGAAGCCCCGGTAGCGGTGTACATGGACGGCGTCTACATGGCGAGCATGAACGCAGCCATCGCACAGTTGTTCGACATGGAGCGCGTCGAAGTGCTGCGTGGCCCGCAGGGCACGCTTTTTGGCCGCAATGCCACGGACGGACTGCTGCAGTTTCTGTCGCGTTGTCCGACGGACGACGAGTTCAACGGCTACGTCGAAATCTCGACCGGCAGCTTCGGTAGCTGCGCCATGGAAGCTGCGCTCGGCGGCGCGCTGTCCGACCGGACGCGAGCGCGCATCGCGGCACGCCATTCGCGATTGGAAGGTTACGTGAAAGCGGGCACGGCGTCTGGTGTGCCGGTCACCGGACAGACGTCTCAGGGCGCCGACGGCGTCGCCGTCCGAGGGAGGTTGCAGGTTGATGTAACCGACGCCGTCACCCTCGACCTGACCGTGAGTCATTCGAGCGACACCGACGTGCCCACCGGACAGTGCGTTGTGTCCCTGGCAGGCTTCGATATCAACAAGGGCCTCGGAACTTTCAACGATGGCTACGTGAACGACCCGAACCAGCCGGCACCGGTCGGTCCGCAAGATTTCTCGCGAACGCCCATCACGGGCAATGTGCGTCGCCATGCCTCAAACGCGGATGCATTCTTCGACCGCGAGATAACGTCGGCCACGGCGCAGGTGACGGCAGAGATCAACGAGCTCGAACTTGTGTCGATCACATCCTGGAATATGCTCGACAAGTTCTATATCGAAGATGCGGCCGGCGGCCTCGGGTTCTTTCCCTACACAACGACCGTGGATTTCGACCAATGGTCCCAGGAGCTACGGCTCTCTGGGGGAGAGAGTCGTACACGATGGCAGGTCGGCGCCTCTTTCCTCGACATGGCGTCGTACACCTCGCAGCGAGTGGAAGGCGCGCTTTACCTCGGCGGCACCAGCGACTCTCAGAAGCTGACAACCCATGGACGGATCGATTCGCGAAACTGGTCCGTCTTCGGCCAAGCCGAGTTCGATCTTACCGACCGCTTCAACTTGATCAGCGGCCTGCGGTGGTCAGATGAGCGCAAGTCGCTCGCGCTGTTTCGCATATATGAAGACCTCCCGAAAGGCGTTGCGCCCGTGCAGACGTTCGACCTGCAGAGCGTCGGCGTACCCGGTATTGGGCAGATCGACTACGAAGCCTACGCGGCGAGGCTGCAGCTGAACTTCCGCCCTAAGGAAACCGCGCTGTGGTACCTGTCGTTCAATCGCGGCATCAAGAGCGGCAACTGGTCTCTCGACCCAGCGGGCGCGGTAGCCCCCGCGAATCTGAAGCACCGCGAAGAGGTGCTGCATGCCCTCGAAATGGGCTTGAAGACTGAGTTATGGAATGGCGCCGCTCGCCTGAACGCTTCTATCTTCTCGTACGACTACGACGATTACCAGGCGTTCTCACTGGTCGGCCTCACGCCGCAGGTGGCGAATTCGGACGCACGCGCATCGGGCGGTGAACTGCAGCTGACCCTGGCACCGACCAAGAGTCTGACTCTAATCGCTGGGCTTGCACTCCTCGATTCCAGGGTCGACGCTGTACCGGACGTATTCGGCGGATCCATCCGCGCGGAATTCCCCCTGGCTCCGGCCGTCAGCGCCAATCTGCTGGCGCGCTACGAGTGGGAGGTCGGGAGTTACGGCGTCGCGGCGCAGGTCGACGGGCAATGGAATGATCGCCAGTTCCCGGATGGGACGAATTCCGATGTGTCCGCAGAGCCCGCGTATTCCGTGTGGAATGCGCGGCTGTCATTCTTCGCCGCCGATCAGTCGATTCAGGCAGACGTGGTCGTCAAGAATCTTTTCGACGAGGAGTACCGCCTGCACAACCTAGACCTCGGCTTGCTTGGCTTTGTGGAGCAGGTATTCGCGCCGCCGCGCCAATCCGGTACCAGCCTCACAATAACGGTGGTGACGAAGTGAGCGCCTGGAAATTGGACGCGATCGAAACGGCCAGCATAGATGAACTGCGAGCCCTGCAGCTCGAGCGATTGCGCTGGTCAGTTCGGCATGCGTACGACAACGTCGAGCACTACCGACGCAGCTTCGACAGTGCGGGCGCACACCCTGACGATCTTCGCTCGCTGGCCGATCTGCGCAAATTCCCGTTCCTGACCAAACAGGATTTTCGCTCCAACTATCCGTTCGGTCTCTTCGCGGTCCCCCGCGACCGTATCGCGCGTATTCATGCCTCGTCGGGCACGACTGGTAAACCCACGGTCGTCGGGTATACCGGCGAGGATCTCGACATTTGGGCGCAGCTGGTCGCCCGATCGATTCGAGCCGCGGGCGGTCGCCCCGGAGACATGGTGCACGTAGCCTACGGCTACGGTCTTTTCACCGGAGGACTTGGCGCGCACTACGGCGCCGAGCGCCTTGGCTGTACGGTAATACCCATGTCAGGAGGGCAGACAGAGCGTCAAGTTCAACTGATCCGCGACTTTGAGCCTCGCATCATCATGGTCACGCCCTCCTACATGCTCGCGATCGCCGAAGAGTTCGAACGCCAGGGACTCGATCCCGCCACGTGCTCACTCGAGATCGGCATATTCGGTGCCGAGCCATGGACCGACTCGATGCGCGCATCGATCGAGAACACGCTTCGGCTCGACGCTCTCGATATCTACGGACTCTCAGAGGTGATGGGACCGGGTGTCGCTCAGGAGTGCGCCGAATCGAAGGATGGGCCGTGCATCTGGGAGGATCACTTCTATCCCGAGATCATCAATCCGTCCACCGGCGACGTGGTTGATGAGGGTGCCGAAGGTGAACTCGTATTAACTTCGCTGACCAAGCAAGCCTTGCCCGTCATCCGCTACCGCACCCGCGACCTGACGCGCCTGCTTCCGCCGACGTCGCGCTCGATGCGACGGATGGCAAAGATTACCGGCCGCTCGGACGACATGATGATCATCCGGGGCGTGAACGTGTTCCCCAGTCAGATTGAAGAACTGATACTCCGATGTGCAGGATTGACGCCGCACTACTATCTGGAGATTGCTCGAAACGGTCATCTGGACGAACTGACCGTGCACGTCGAACAGGTGTCAGGCGCCGACCGCAGCGCTGCTGCGCGGGAGCTGGAGCACCACATTAAAGCCATGATAGGGATCAGCGTACATGCCAATATTGTTTCGCCCGGATCGATCGAACGCTCTGCTGGAAAAGCCAAGCGAATCGTTGATCGTCGCAAGTCGTGAGTGGGGCTCCAAAATGCTTACAGCCCTTACACGCTACTGTCTTCTCGCCGACGTCTCCCCGCTTTCTGTAGCGAGGGGCTTTGGAATCTTCCGGCATTGTGACCTTGCCCCGGTTTCCGTACGGTTTGCGGTTAGAGCACCGCCAGTTGTGAA
>CAZAWM010000299.1:0-3522 GCA_964488605.1 uncultured Steroidobacteraceae bacterium
CAAGACCGGCGGCAACGGCGTCTACGAGCGTCGCCATGAACTGCCGGAGGCCTTCCACGCTATCGGCAAACATCGGCTGGCCGAGTGGGTAGGCACGCTGCTCGACAGGGAAGAACTAGTCATGGCCATGGTCGACGGCTCGAAGCTGGTGAAGTGGCTGGTGTTACGTCCCGCGATGGTTTAGAGATTCCATCCCGAGCTATTCGAGGTGAAACGTCTCGAGCTATGTGAGGGCGAGCGGCGGCGAGGCCATCGCCGCCGCGGTGATCATGGCAGTCGTGGCTCAGAACTCCGAATCCGGCGGCGGCAGCCCGGTCAACCAGGGTTGGTGCGGATCGGGAGGATCCGGGCGGTGCTGCTGGTAGTAGCGCCGCAACTGAGCGAAGTAGTGGGTCTCGAACAGCAAGTGCAGTTCGGCGAGGAAGTCGCTGATCGCGACCGCGGCCTCGTCGGACAGCGGCGGCAGCGCGTCGAAGGGCGAGCGCGAGTGCGGATCGCAGGGTGCTTGATCGTTGATCATCGCAGCTCCTCGATAGCCGCCTGCAGCAACTCGTCGGGCAAGTGGTTCAGAGCGCGTTTGGCGGCCAAGCGCATGGCGTGACGCAGGATGCGGCCGGCGTGGCGGGCGATGCCCTTGCTCGCTTGGCGCAGGATCTCGATGCCGGAGTCGGCGAGCACCGTGTGCTTGCAGCCGGCGGTGCGCAAGCCGTGGGCGATGAGCTGCGCGAAGCGCTCGCGCTCGACCACGGGGCGCAATTGCACGCGCGCCTGGATGCGGCCCGCGAGCGCCGCGTAAGTGACGCGCTCGAGGCTATGCGCAAGTTGCGGATGGCCGACGAGCCAGACGGTGATGAGGTCGCGCGAATCGAAGGCGAAGTTCAGAAACGCCGGGAAGTCGCGGAAGAACTCCGGTGGCAGGTTCTGCGCCTCGTCGAGGATCCACAGCGGCAAGCGCTGCTTGGCGTCGACCAGATCCAGGATGTGGGCCTTGAGATCCCGCCAGAGTTGCGCGCGGCGATAGCTCGGTTTCAAGCCCATCGATTCGGCCAGACACCGGTACAGGTCGACGCGGCCGAAGTCGGTCTCGGCCAGATAAATGACCTGGAAGCGATGCGGGTTCAGATCGCGGGCGAGGCGACGCAAAGCCGCGGTCTTGCCGACGCCGGGCTCGCCAGTGAGCAGGCCCAGGCCCGGGGAGTCGAGCAGCCACTGGAAGCGCTCGGCCAAGTGCGCGAGCGCGCCGTCGTCCCATAGCTCGGTGCATTCTTTGGCCAGCGGCGCCTGGGTCAAGCCGAAGTGCTGACGGTACATGGTCAGTCCTCCTCGGCGGCGGTCGAGTCTGCGAGCGGCTTGCCGTAGTAGTCGGCGTGCGCGAGTTCGATGCGATTCAGTCCCGTGACGGCGCCCGCGTCGTCGCTCGGTGGTCGCGGCTTGCGCCGGCGCCGGTGCGCATTGGCCGCGGCATCGAGCGCGGTGGCGCGGCCCAGATCATTGCCCGCGTCGTCCTCGACGCCAAGCACCACGCCGGCGTGCGGATCGACGACCAGTTGCACGGTGCGCCCCGACAGCTCGTACGGAACCTCGAACAGACGGCCCTCGTAGGACACGGTGCCGTCGCGCCGCACGTGGCGGGCGACGCGGTGCCAGAAGAGCGCATCGAGCTTGGTCGCCAGGGGGCCGAGCAGGCGGATGCGCGCCAGGTCCTGCTGGTAGCGGGCCAAGGGAGTCTGGCCGTCCAGGCCCGCGTGCGGCGTGCGGTGGTACACGGTCTCGACCCAGGCCCACAGCCGGCTGTTCAGATCCGCCAGACTCGTGATGCGCCGCGGGTCCAACTCGCTCAGGAACCCCGCCCGAAAGGTGCGGTGATACCTCTCGAGCTTCCCCTTTCCCTCTGGCTGATACGGCCGGCAGTAGATCAGCTGGATGCCCAGCCGCGCGCAGATGCCCTGCAGCGTCGCGGCGCGGAAGGCGGCACCGTTGTCGACGACGAGCTTGGCTGCGATACCGCGTTTCAGGAGCGCCTGCTTGAGCACGCCCTCGATGTCGAGTGCGGTCTCGGCCAGGCAGAAGGCGCTGTGGGCGATCAGGCGCGAGGCATCATCGAGCAGCGACACGAGGTAGGTCTTGCGCACTCGCCCATCGAGCGAGAGCCTGGGGCCGTGCATCACATCGGCGTACCAGATGTCGTTGGCAGCCCCGGCGACGAAACGGCGCCGCTCTTCGGGCTGACTGTCGGTGCCCTCGATGCGCGACAGGCCGTGCCGGCGCAGCAGCCGATGGATGGCCGAGCGCGACAGCGCACCGCGGGGCACGTGGCCGGCGGCCTCCAGCAGCGCGCGAATCGCGCGGATCGAGCGCCGCGGGTTCTCGCGCTTGGCCGCGAGGATGCGCTCCTGCAGCTCGGCACTCAGACGGCTCGTGCCGCGATCCTTGCGCGGGCGCGCCGCGAGGCCCGCTACACCGTTCCTTTGGTAGCGATAGAACCAACACTGGATCGTCTTGACACCGAGGTGGCAGCGCCGCGAGTTGGGCACGTCGTACTCGCGCTGCGCGAGGGCCTCGAGCAGGCGCTGCAACTCGCCGCGCGCCAGATCGCGACGACTGATGAGCGGGCCGATCACGGACAGGCGAAACAGTGTGACGGGATCGAGTGGCTTCATGCGACAGACTCCTTGAGTGAAAGGAGCGCGCATGAGACCCGCGCCGGGCGACGCTGAGAAGCTGCGAAACTGTGTGGGCCGCCCCGCCCGGGCGGGGCGGCCCTGTCCCACGCGCGGTGAGCGGCAGTCCACGCACGACTATGGCACCGTGCAGGCGTGGTTGTCGAGCCAAGCCATGACTGCCGCGAGCCCGCGGGCCGTCAACACGCTGTGCCAGAACGTGCAGTCGGAGGCCACGCAGCCCAATTCCGGCCAGCGCGATCGCAGATGCAACCCGAACTGCGGCCCGCTCTCATGCAACCACCCCCACCAGCGCCGTACCGTCGCCAAACACGGTCCGGTCGGAAACTGCCGACAGCATTCGTTGAGCGATCCGCCAGCCAGCAGGATCAGCAGCACGGCCTGTTGAATCGCCCAGGCATACCAGCGCCGCGGCGCGATGCACGCGGGCAGCCGCGAACAGGTTCGGCAGCAATCCGAACAGAAGAATCGCAGAATCGGGATCGGATCGAGCCGCTCGTCGCCACCCGGTATGCGGTCGGCTTTGCGGTAATAGCAGCCGTGGTGCCAGACCCGGTGCACGCTGCAGTGCGGGCAAGCATGCGGCCGGTACAAGTCAGGATCGGCGAGGACGCTCTGAAGGTGCTGAACGATAGTCGTGACGGTGGATACAATCCGATGCATAGGCCGGTCTTGTTGTTGGTGGTGGGGTGCTTCGCAGCTACCACGTTACCAACTCAATCACCGGCCTTTCCTTTACCTCCGCCGTCCCGCGATCCAACCGGCGAAGTCCCGCCCTTCGCCCTCGACGTACGTGAGAAATCGAGGGTTCAAGTTCCTCTGACAGTCAGGGACGTAACAC
>CAZAWM010000300.1:0-3515 GCA_964488605.1 uncultured Steroidobacteraceae bacterium
GCGAGGTAATCCCTGGTGAGTTCCTCGGAGCGGGCCCACAACCGTGCGGCGAGCTCACGATCATCCATGTGTTTGCCAGGCATCGGCACCACCGGATTGCAGTCCTCGAAGTAGTAACCGCTCGTCTGCGCGAGCGCGGGCGCGGTCGCCACGTAGCAGGTCGTCGCCGCACCTTCCTCGACCGACTTCATGAACGTCCAGCCGATCAGCGACGCGGCAACGCGCTTCCAGGTCTCGAAATGCCGACCAAGATTGGTGTTGATGATGCCGGGATGTACGGCGTTGGCGTTGGTGGTCGTGCCCGCGAGCCGCTGCGCGAGCTCGAGCGTCATCAGCGCATTGGCGAGCTTCGACTGGCCGTACATCTTGTTCGGTTCGTAGTCGCGCTCACCCGAGAGGTTGTCGAACTCGATACCAGCCGCCGGCGCCCAGCGATAGCCGAGGCTAGAGACCGCCACGATGCGGCCCTGCGGCGCCGCGCGCACCTGGTCGAGCAGCCGGTGCACGAGGATGAAATGGCCGAGATGATTGACGGCGAACTGTTTCTCGATGCCGTAGACCTGCTCGAGGTGGGGCAAAGCCATGATGCCGGCGTTGCAGATCAGCATGTCGAGCGGCGTGCCGAGCGCACGCACCTGCTCGCCCGCGGCTGCGACGCTGTCCCAGCGTTCGAGCTCGAGTGCGACCGGCGTGGTGCTCCCCGAGACCGCGGCGCAGGCCGTGCGCGCCTTCTCGAGCGTGCGTCCCGTGGCGATCACGTGCGCGCCGCGCAGCGCCAGCACGCGCAGCGTCTCGAGGCCGAGACCGGAGGTGGCGCCCGTCACGAGCGCGGTGCGACCCGTCAGGTCGATCCCGGCGGTGACCTCCTCGGCGGTCGAGTCGGGCCCGAATCGGCTGAGCGGCACGCCGGGTGGTCTGTGTATGGGCTCGTCCGTGCCGCGCGCGCAGGACGCGACGAACGGGGCGAAGGCGGCCGCCGGCGCCGCCAGCAGGAAGCGGCGCCGGTCGACGGGCGTGATGTTCATGTCGCCTTGACGAAACGCAATGTCATACGGTCGGACTCGCCGATCGCGTCGTACTTCGCGCGATCGAAGTTCGGATCGGGCGGCTCCTTCGATCCCGGCGACACGCTCTGCCGGGTCGGCGGCAGCGTCCAGACTCCGAACGGATGATCCTTGGTGTCCTTTGGATTGGCGTTGATCTCCGAGCGGCCGTCGAGTCTGAGGCCTGCTTTCTCGGCGAGCTGGATCACATACTGCTCGGTCACGTAACCGTTCGCCGCCTTCGGGTCCTGCAAGCCCGGATTGGCGCGGTGCTGCTCGACCGCCAGCACGCCTCCCGGCTTGAGCGCGCGTGCGAGCTGTCCCATGTAGTGCTCGGGCTGCCCCTCGGTGCGCATCCAGCCGTGGATCGAGCGCGAAACCAGAATGAAGTCGAACTGGTTCGGCGCCAGTGGCGATGCCTTCGGACCCCAGTTCACGAGATGGACCTGTCCATAGACACCGGGGTTGTAGAAGCGCAGCTCGAACTGCTGCCGGCCGAGCCGGGCGGCCTGGCTGAGCCCGGGATCGAGGATATCGGCGGCCGTAGCCGTGTAGCGGCCACCAGTGCGCGCGGCATACGGTGCGAGGATCTGCGTCCACCAGCCTTCGCCCGGCTGCACTTCGAGGATGCTCATCCCGGGCTTGAGGCCCCAGAACTCGAGTGCGGCCTGAGGACGCCGGAATGGATCGCGGGCCTTCTGCTCGGCGCTGCGCCACTCACCGGCGATGACGGCGGCGAGCACGGCATCGCCACTCCCGGCAGCCGTTGGCGCATCCTGCGCGTGGGCGCCCGCCATGGCCGCCACCGAGCCGATCGCCATCGCAACCACCACGGTCCAGCGCGCGGCACGCTGTTTCTTCTCGATCGATCCGTGCATCGCAAACCCTCCTAGTGCCCGAGAATGGCTGCCAAAGACTAGCAAAGTGATGCTTCATCGCGCGAACCGTCCGCGTCTCGGGCGCGGCGGCCTGCGACCCATGCGCCGGATGCACGCAGGTCCTAACGTGCGCCGACCATCGAACGGGGGATCGATCAACCATGAGCACGACGAAGCTCGACATCAAGACCATCACCGAGTTCCTCGCTGAGCAGCCGAACGTGGACGTCAGCCGCGCATGGGAACGCTGCTGGGGCATCCATTCCGGCATCGTCGAGCGCGTCAAGGCGCGCTTTCCGTTGACGCGGCACCCATCGACCGAAGGCGAGGAGTACTTCACGTCGCCGGACGGGTCGATGGAAGGTTCCTTCAATGCCTGGACCGGACCCAGGGTCGACTGGCTCGTGCACTCCTGGCTCGGCAACCGCAAGGCGAGCCTGCTCGACATGAACGCCACCGTGTTCCTGTCGCAGCAGAACCGCGTGCCGCACCTGATCGTGATCTTTGGAACGGTGCCGAAGCTGTTCTTCTATGCGGACTACACGCCGCGCGTCGATCTGCGCACGAATCTCGACTACGTCAACCGCTACTACGAGCCGGCGAACGCCGAGGCGATCCGGCTGCGCGGCCATCCGCACTTCACCTGGAACTGGAGCCACGGCACCTATCTGCGCGCGCTGATGTCGCCGGTCTGCACGAGTATCATGGGAGAACTCAACGACGCGAACGTCGACGTCTGCGAGCGGTATCTCGAGGGCTTCGTGAACCGCTGGTTCCAGTGGCTCGACGAGGCCGAGAAAGACCCACTGCCCGACGCCGAGCGCGTGGCCCAGCAGCACTATGACTACTACGTCCGCGAGATCGGCTATCGAACCGATCCGATGAACGTGCTTGCTCAGCGCGCCTTTGGCGAGGCCGAGTTCAACCGGCGCCTCGAGCTGCGGATCGGCATGCAGCAGATCGCGGAAACGCGCGGCCGTCCGCCCCTCGGTTGAGGACGCTGGCTTGCCCGACCCCGATCCTCTGCCAGTCCGGATCGCGACGGCCGCGGATGCGCCCGCGCTCGTTGCCCTCGTCAACTCCGCCTACCGCGGCGACAGTAGCCGCGCCGGCTGGACCACCGAGGCCGATCTGCTCGGTGGCCAGCGGGTCGACCTCGAAGGTCTGCAGGGCACGATCGCGCGGGGCGCGACCGACGACGGTGCGGTCGAGCTGGTACACGAGGACGAGGCCGGCATCGTGGCCTGCGTCGAACTGGCGCCCGAGGGCGCACGCTGCTACCTCGGCATGCTGACGATCCGGCCGACAGCGCAGGCGCGCGGTCTCGGCAAGAGACTGCTTGCAGCCGCCGAGACCTTCGCGCGTCGCCAGTTTGGAACGCGCGAGATGTACATGACCGTCATCCGGCAGCGCCCGGAACTGATCGCCTGGTACGAGCGGCGCGGCTATCGGCGCACCGGGCAGCGCCGTCCTTTTCCCTACGGCGATCCGCGCTTCGGGCTGCCCAAGCGAGCCGATCTCGAGTTCGAGGTGCTGAGCCGCGCCCTCGACCAGCACGGCTGAGCCGCCAGCCGAGCGCCAGCACGACGCTCCG
>CAZAWM010000301.1:0-3507 GCA_964488605.1 uncultured Steroidobacteraceae bacterium
AAAGACCGGCGCCGAGGTGCTCGAGCTGCGCGCCTTGCTGCTGAGCGACCGCTGGACGGTCGGCATGGCCCTCGCGCTCCGGCCGCTGCGCAAGTCGGTGCAACCCCTCAGCCGGCAGGAGGCCCTGGCGGCATGAGCTGGCCTCCATAGCCGCCGGAACACCGGCGGAACTTGTCTGGACCCCCGGTTTGTTCTACCCACCGGGAAACGCTCGGGATCTGCCCATTTGACGCAGTCTCAGAACCACACCCGCCGCCGGTTGACATAAGATATATTATGCGACGTAAATGCCCGATATTACAGGGGAATGCACGTCGCGGTCGGACCAGTTCGGGCGACCCGGCCCAGGTAGAGATGTCCGCTTTCGGGTAGCCTTGGCCCAGGCCGGGTCACACAGCTGCTCGGCCCGCTGCTTCTCGCGCCTGACCTGCCGACTGCCGTGCTGACGATGGGGGGGCGACGGTGTGGAGCCGATGGCGAGCGGACGCTTCGGGCCGTGGCGCACGCCAGGACGTAGGCCAGGCAGCGCAAGTAGTGGACGACGAACGCGCCAACCGTGTGAAGCGTCGTCCAGCTCCCGTAAACTTCCTCGCTAACGGGCGGATGCGCTGTGGACTACAGACACACAACTTCTTGACATGCCAGTCCAGCCATGAGACAAAACCTGTGCTTACAATGGACTAGAAGTGGACGACGATGAGCGACTTCGACAAAGACACCGTCCACCTCGTTCGGCTCGCCCTCGAAGGCAAGGTGGAGGACGTGGCCGCCCTCTCGCGGAGGATGCTGCGTGCGGTTGCCGCGCGCAGGCCCGATCTCGCGCCCGTGGCGAAAGCTGTGATGGAGGCCGCCGCTGCGGGGCCGACCCGCGGTGCGGGGCAGACGCTTCCCGTGGACCTCGAGAGCCGGCTCGAGCTGCTTCGGCGCGAGCAGGTTCCGCTGCTTGCCTCGGAGCCCACCTGGCCCCCGCAGGTGCGTGAGCAGTTGGCGGCGGCGGTTCACGAACGAGAGCAGGAGGACAAGCTGGTGGACGCGGGGATCGCGCCGACCCGTTCCCTCCTTTTCGTCGGTCCTCCCGGCGTAGGGAAGACGCTGGCTGCACGATGGCTTGCGGCGCACACGAAGCGCCCGCTGCTGACCCTCGACCTCGCGGCTGTGATGAGCAGCTTCCTCGGGCGCACGGGCAACAACATCCGCGTGGTGCTCGACTTCGCGCGGCGCACGCCCTCGGTGCTGCTCCTCGACGAGTTCGACGCGATCGCCAAGCGCCGCGACGACGCCACCGAGGTGGGCGAGTTGAAGAGGCTTGTGACAGTGCTTCTTCAGGCCGTCGATGACTGGCCGACGAGCGGCATCCTCGTTGCCGCGACTAACCACCCCGAGCTGCTCGACCCTGCCGTGTGGCGCCGCTTCGACCGCGTCGTCGAGTTCCCGCATCCGAAGCCCGACGAGATCGCCGCCGTCATCCGCCAGCTCGTTCGCCGCGACGACGTCATCAAGGACAGCATCGGTCTCCTCTCAACGCTGCTCGAAGGTCGGTCGTTCGCCGACGTCGTTCGCATCATCACCGCAGCGCGCCGGTCGGCCGTCGTGAGCGGCACCCCGACGGCGGCTGCCATTGAGCGCGTGATCGCCGATCTCTCCGAGAGGGCCGACTTCGAGACCAAGCTGCGCGTGGCCGCGTGGCTCAGCTCCACGGGCAAGTCTCAGCGCGAGGTAGCTACCCTCACCGGGCTCTCGCGGGACACGCTGCGCAAGCATCTCGGAGGCGCCTCCGCATCGACAACGAAGCGCTCGAAGTCTGGAACTCCTCGGGAGGAGCAACACTGATGGCACGCGAACACAACTTTCTGCTCGGCCAAGGCGAGCGACTCGTCTCGAAGGTGCCGATCAAGAAGGCCGGAGGCGAGAAAAACCCTCCCTACGACCTCGCCACGGCCAAGACCAGGATCGCCCAGCGCCTCGCGAAGGTGAACGCGCAGATCGCGCAGCTCCCCGACGACGCCTGCCCGCGTGGCGAGGCTGTCGCTGTCGTGACCCTCCACCCCCGTTTCCTCTCGAAGAGTGACTACCCGAGCGAGCTGTTCTCGGCCGTGGGGCTCCGGGCCGTCGGCAGCCGCTCACGCACCATCACGCCCGAGAAGTGGGGCATCGACCGGCACGGCGAGGACGCCGTCACGGAGGAAATCTTCGTCGCCGGCGCGAAGACGGCCTTCGACCGTTGGGCAAGGTCGGTGAAGCGCTGGACCGACAGCACCAAGGGCGCGGGGTCGCTGAGCCACATCGAAGACCTCAACGCCTTCAACGCGAAGTCGAAGCTGCGTGGCATCCCCGAGGGTAAGGGTGTGCTCCTTGAGGTCGTACTGCACAACTCGGGTGTCGACTTGATCGTCCTCGAATTCATCAAGTACGCGAAGGCTCACAACGCCGATCCGCTGATCGCTCGCCGTCGCGATGTGCAGGGGCTGACGTTCCTCCCAGTGCGCGTCGACCCGAAGCACGCGGAGGACATCGCAAGGTTCTCCTTCGTGCGTGTCGCGCGCGGGATGCCGACGCTGCGTCCTTTCCGTCCGTCGATCCTGCGCGGTGCACCAGGGCTTCGACGTTCGGCTGCCGAAGGACGCTCCGGTCGATGGTTCCTCGAGGGCAGTCATCTTCGACGGCGGCATCCCTGATGCCGCAAAGAAAGCTCTCTCGCCGTGGGCGACGCTGGTCGAGCCTGCGGGGCTGGGCCCGTCGGTGGGCACGTTCGAGGAGCACGGCCTCGGTGTCACGACGGCGTTCCTCTTCGGACCGCTCTCGCCGGGGCAGCCGCCCGCGCCGCCCCTGTGCGCGGTCGATCACGTGCGCGTGCTCGATGACAAGACCGGCACGACGAACGACCCGGACTACTTCGACGTGCTCGACCGCATCGTCGGCCACCTCGACAAGAACCCCGGACTCTACTCGTACGTGAACATCAGCCTCGGGCCGTCGCTCGCGGTCGACGACGATGAGGTCACGCTCTGGACAGCGGCCCTCGACAAGCGCTTCGCGCACGGCAAGTGCGTCGCAACGGTGGCGGCGGGTAACGACGGCGAGCGCGATGAGGCCACGGGTCTCAACCGCATCCAGCCGCCCGCCGACGGCGTAAACGTGCTCTCCGTCGGCGCCGCCGATCGAAGCGGCGGCGGCTGGCAGCGCGCCACCTACTCGTGCGTCGGTCCTGGCCGGAGCCCGGGCATTGTGAAGCCCGATGGCCTCGCGTTCGGCGGCTCGCCCCAGGAGCCGTTCGGCGTGCTCACGCCGCAGCTTCGCGGCGGGCAACTCCACGGCACCAGCTTCGCAGCGCCCTTCGCGCTGCGCTCGGCGGCGTCGATCGGAGCACAGTTAGGGACGCGGCTCGGGCCGCTCGCGATCCGTGCGCTCCTCATCCACCGAGCTCACACCGAGGATCACCACGAACTGAAGCACGTCGTATGCGATGCACTGAGCCCGTTCTTGCCGGGCCCCCCGGGCACACCGCAG
>CAZAWM010000302.1:0-3459 GCA_964488605.1 uncultured Steroidobacteraceae bacterium
CCACCTGTGACGCCCTTGATTCCCTCGATCAGGTGAGCGTCAATCGGCTGCAGGATCTGCACCGCGGAGAGATCGCATGAAGCGACACCCGATGACGCTACGCGGCGCCGAGCTGCTGCGCGCCGAACTCAAGCGCCTCAAGAGCGAGGACCGTCCGCGGGTCATCCGCGCGATCGCCGAAGCGCGCAGCCACGGCGATCTGTCGGAGAACGCCGAGTATCACGCGGCCAGGGAACAGCAGGGGTTTATCGAGGGGCGGATCAGCGAAATCGAGGCCAAGCTGGCCTCGGCCGAGATCATCGACGTCTCGAAACTCGCGCCGGGACGTAAAGTGGTATTCGGTGCCACCGTCGAGATCGCGGACGAGGACACCGGCCAGGCCGTCACCTACCAGATCGTCGGCGAGGATGAAGCCGACATCCGCGAAGGGCGCATCGCTGTGACCTCGCCGATCGCACGTGCCCTGGTCGGCAAGAGCGAGGGCGACGTGGTGGACGTGGCTGCGCCGGGCGGGACGCGCAGCTACGAGATCGTCGCCGTCCGTTACGAATGAGCCGGGCGCCGCGTTCAGGCGTCCGGGATAACGATGCGCGGCATCTGCGGATGACGCTTGTAAAGCACCGCAACGTGGCCGATCCGGGTGACGAGGGTGCTGCCTGTCTGCCCCGCAAGCTGCTCGAGCATGGCGTCGCGGCGGTTGCGGTCGGCCCCGCGGACCTTGACCTTGATCAGTTCGTGGTCGGCCAGGGCTCGGGCCGTCTCGGCAGCAACGGCCGCCGTGAGTCCGGATTGCCCGATCAGCACGATAGGATTCAGAGGGTGCGCCTTGCCGCGCAGGAACCTGCGCTGTTTCTCGGACAGCGGAGCCGGGCCTGTGGACATCTACTTTTCATTGTATAGGAGGCGGCGCGCCCGCGTTGCGCCAGCGAGGTTCTCATGACGCGCCGTTCCAAGAGCAGTGCGCGCTGGCTGCAGGAGCACTTCAGCGATCCATTCGTCAAGAGAGCCCAGGCCGGCGGCTGGCGCTCCCGCGCCGTCTTCAAGCTCGAGGAGATCGACCGGCGAGAGAAGCTGCTCAGGCCGGGCATGGCGGTGCTCGATCTCGGGGCGGCCCCCGGCGCCTGGAGTCAGTATGCGAGGCGTAAGGTGGGACGTGCGGGCTTCGTGCTGGCAAGCGACATTCTCGCGATGGAACCTTTGCCGGGTGTCGAGTTCATCCAGGGCGACTTCCGCGACGAACAGATCTTCGAGGCCATCCTCGCGCGCATGCCGGCCGGCGGGGTCGATGTCGTGCTCTCGGACATGGCACCGAACCTCTCCGGCATGGATGCAATCGACCAGCCGCGCTCGCTGTACCTTGCCGAGCTTGCGCTGGACATCGCCCGACGGGCCTTGAAGCCGGGCGGCGACGTCCTCATCAAGACGTTCCAGGGATCGGGCTTCGATGCACTCGTGGCCGAGGCCCGCGGGAACTTTGCGCGGGTACGGTTTGCCAAACCAGAGGCCTCGCGGGCCCGCAGCCCGGAACTGTACCTGCTGGCCCGCGGTCGCAAGGCAGGCGCATGACCCGTGCGCAGTCCGCTGGTCTGCGAAGGTCGAATGGTGTAGGGTCGATACGGGCGCAAGGAGACGCGCAAAGAGGGTGATCCGTTGAACGACCTCATGAAGAATTTCGTTCTCTGGGCTGTCATCGCCGTCGCGGTGCTGGTGCTGTTCAGCCAGTTCATGCCGCGCGTCGGCGAGCCGGAGAGCATGCCGTACTCGCAGTTTCTGGCGGACGTGCGCGCCGGGAAGGTGGCCAGGGTCGTGCTGCAGGGCAAGATCATCGCCGGAGAACGCCAGGACCGGACCACCTTCCAGGTCTACAACCCCGAGACCGACAATACGGCGCTGATCGGCGCGCTGCAGAAGGCCGGCGTGCGTTTCGAGGGGCGACCGCCGAAGGAGCCGAACTTCCTCTCCCAGCTCGTGCTGCAGCTCGCACCGGCGCTGCTGCTGATCCTCGTGTTCGTCTGGATGCTACGGCAGATGCAGGGTTCGGCCGGTGGCCGCGGTGCCATGTCCTTCGGCAAGAGCCGCGCGCGCCTGCTCGGCGAGGATCAGGTCAACGTCACGTTCGCGGACGTCGCCGGCGTCGATGAGGCCAAGCAGGAGGTCGTCGAGATCGTCGATTTCCTCAAAGATCCGTCAAAGTTCCAGAAGCTCGGCGGCAAGATCCCGAAGGGCGTGCTGATGGTCGGCTCGCCCGGCACCGGCAAGACGTTGCTCGCGCGTGCGATCGCCGGCGAGGCCAAGGTGCCGTTCTTCACGATCTCCGGCTCCGACTTCGTCGAGATGTTCGTCGGCGTCGGCGCCTCGCGCGTCCGGGACATGTTCGAGCAGGCCAAGAAGCACGCGCCTTGCATCATTTTCATCGACGAGATCGACGCGGTCGGTCGGCATCGGGGCGCCGGCCTCGGTGGCGGTCACGACGAGCGCGAGCAGACGCTCAACCAGTTGCTCGTCGAGATGGATGGCTTCGAGGGCAACGAAGGGATCATCGTCATCGCGGCCACGAACCGCCCCGACGTCCTCGATCCGGCGCTGCTGCGCCCCGGGCGTTTTGACCGACAGGTCGTCGTGCCGCTGCCCGACGTTCGCGGCCGCGAGCAGATCCTGCGCGTGCACATGCGCAAGGTGCCCGTCGGGGACGACGTCAAGCCAGCGCTGATCGCGCGCGGTACTCCGGGCTTTTCCGGTGCCGACCTCGCCAACCTCGTCAACGAGGCCGCCCTGTTTGCAGCGCGTGCGAACAAGCGCACGGTCACGATGGAAGAGTTCGAGCGCGCCAAGGACAAGATCATGATGGGTGCCGAGCGGCGCTCCATGGTCATGACCGAGCAGGAGAAGAAGATGACCGCCTACCACGAGGCCGGTCATGCCATCGTCGGCATCTCGGTACCCGAGCACGATCCGGTCTACAAGGTCACGATCATCCCGCGCGGCCGAGCGCTGGGCGTCACTCAGTTCCTGCCGGAGCAGGATCGCTACAGCCTCAGCAAGCGTCGCATCGAAAGTTCGATCGCGACGCTGTTCGGTGGTCGCATCGCCGAGGAGATTATCTTCGGGCCCGATGCGGTGACCACGGGTGCCTCGAACGACATCGAACGCGCGACGGATCTGGCGCGCAACATGGTTACGAAGTGGGGGCTCTCGGACAAGCTCGGCCCACTGACCTACTCGGAAGAATCAGGGGAGGTCTTCCTGGGCCGTTCCGTCACGCAAACCAAGCAGGTCTCCGACGAGACCGCCCATGCGATCGACCAGGAGGTCCGACGCATGATCGAGACGAATTACCAGCGTGCCCGCAAAATCCTCGAAAGCAATCTCGACAAGCTGCATGCGATGGCCGATGCACTGATGAAGTACGAGACCATCGACGACTCGCAGATCAAGGACATCATGGCAGGCCGTCCGCCG
>CAZAWM010000303.1:0-3446 GCA_964488605.1 uncultured Steroidobacteraceae bacterium
GGGCTGAGCTCGAGGAGGCCGGCGGTCGGGCCTATCTCGGCACGCTCGCGCGCGACACGCCGAGCGCCGTCAATGTCCGATTCTATGCAGAGATCGTCCGCGAACGGGCTTTGCTGCGCCGGCTCGCGCAGGTCGGCGCCGAGATTGCCGCGAGCGTGTTCCGAAATGAAGGCGAGAGTGCGCGCGAGCTCGTCGACAAGGCCGAGCGCCGGGTCTTCGAGATTGCCGAGATGGGCTCGCGTGGCAAATTCGAGGGCGCGGTGGCGATCCAGACACTGATGCCCGGCCTGATCGACCAGATCGACGCGTGGCACGCCCACCCGGGAGGTCTGCGCGGATTGGCGACGGGCTTCGAGGATTTCGACCGCAAGACCGGCGGTCTGCGGCCCGGGGATCTCTTAGTCGTGGCAGGGCGTCCCTCGATGGGCAAGACCACGCTCGCCGTCAACATGGCCGAGTACGCCGCGCTCAAGGGCGACATCAAGGCCTCGGTGGCGATCTTCTCGATGGAGATGCCGGCCGATCAACTCATGACGCGTATGCTTGCGTCGGTCGGCCGCGTCTCGCTGGCCCATATCCGCAGCGGCCAGATTTCCGATGACGACTGGCCACGGATCAGCGGTGCGGCCGGTCAGCTCTCCGAGGCGCGGATTTTCATCGACGAGACGCCGGGCCTGACACCCACCGAGCTGCGCGCGCGCGCGCGTCGCGTCAAGCGCGAGCATGGCCTCGATCTCGTGGTCGTCGACTACCTGCAGCTGATGCAGGTACCCGGCAACAAGGAGAATCGCGCGACCGAGATTGCGGAGATCTCGCGCGGCCTCAAGGCGCTGGCCAAGGAACTCTCCTGTCCGGTGATCGCGCTGTCGCAGCTCAACCGCGGCGTCGAGCAGCGCACCGACAAGAAGCCGGTGATGTCGGACCTGCGAGAGTCGGGCGCCATCGAGCAGGATGCCGACATGATCCTGCTGATCTATCGTGAAGAGGTCTACGACAAGAACACCACGAAGAAAGGTATCGCCGAGATCGATCTTGCCAAGCACCGCAATGGAGAGACTGGCACCTTCCTGCTGACCTTCCAGGGACAGTACTCGCGTTTCGTGAACTACGCGCCCGACTCCTACGCCGAGGGCGTGCTGCGCTGAGACGCGGATGAATCGCGTTCTGCGAGCCCGAATCGACGCCGCGGCCCTGCGGCACAACCTGCGCCGGCTCCGCTCCATTGCCCCCGGCTCGCGCGTCATGGCCGTTGTCAAGGCCAATGCGTACGGACATGGTCTGGTACCGACGGCGCTCGCGCTGGCCGAGGCCGACGCTTTTGCGGTCGCGCGACTCGAGGAGGGACTGCAGCTGCGCAGCGCCGGCGTAGACCAGCCGGTGGTGCTGCTCGAAGGAGTGTTCAGCGCCGAGCAGCTCGCCGAGGCGGCGCATCAGCGTTTCGAGCTTGTAGTCCACGACCCGCTGCAGCTCGCGCTGCTCGAAGCGCACAGGGGCGTGCATCGTTTTACAGTCTGGCTCAAGGTCGACACCGGCATGAACCGGCTCGGCTTCCGCCCGGAGGAGGCGCTGGGCGCTTTGAACCGGATGCGGAGCCTGGGCGTGCCGGCGCTCGAGATCCGGCTGCTGACGCACCTCGCGCGCGCCGACGAGCTCGACTGCGCGATGACTGCCGAGCAGGTCGCGCGATTTGAAGCGCTGCTGGCGCATTGCGCGGCCGGGAGCGCGGTGATCACCAGCATCGGCAACTCGGCCGGGACGCTCGGCTGGCCGCAGGCGCGCGGTCACTGGGTGCGCCCGGGCATCGCGCTGTACGGCGTCTCGCCGTTCCCGGATCGCATCGGCGCTGACCTGGGACTACAGCCGGTGATGACGCTCGAGACGACGGTGATCGCGACCAAACGGGTGCTCGCCGGGGAGACGGTCGGGTACGGCGGCGCGTGGCGCGCGCCGAGAGAGACGCGGATCGCGATCCTCGCCGCCGGCTATGGTGATGGGGTGCCGCGGCACCTCGAAAGCGGAGCCCCGGTCATGATCGGCGGCCGAGCGCTGCCGCTGGTCGGCCGGGTCTCCATGGACATGCTCGCTGTGGACGTCATGGAACTGCCGGGTGTCGAGGTTGGCGCGGTCGCGCAGCTCTGGGGTCCGGCGCTACCGGTCGAGAGGGTGGCGGCGCGCGCAGGGACGATCGCCTACGAGCTGCTCTGCGGGGTTAGCCAGCGGGTGCCGCTGGAGCTGATCTGATTCCGGCTACCGGGTCAGGCCCGATGGGCGCGCTACGCGGCCCTGTCGCGCCGCTCAGCCCTGAAAGAAGCCCATCTTGACGCCAGCCAGCTGGATGACGTCCTGATCCTTGAGCTTGTGTGCCTGCGGGCCGATCGGCGTGCCGTTGACGAGCGGATAGTCGCCGTCGCGGGCGCTCTCGACGTGGACGATGTAGAAGCTATCGCCGCGGCGCGTAATCGCGGCGACCTGTACGCCCGGACGTCCGAGCGTCGTCAGCGCCTTGGTCAGTTCGAGTTCGCGGCCGGCGAACTGACCGGACAGCACCTGCAGCCGCCCGGGTTTGATCGCAAGCTGCGAGTCCGCGATTGCGCGGCGCGGGTCGGTGGCCGGTGGACCGCTCGCGACGGTGTCGACCCTGGCCTCCGCGCGGCGGATGGATTCGACCGGACGCGCCGACGGCTGGATCACCATGGTCTTCTGGAACTCGTCCTGCTGCTCGTCGTCCTCGACGAACCGCAGCTGATGGTGGCCTACGGTGATGATGTCGCCGTGCTGCAGCGCATGCTTCTTGATCAGCTTGCCGTTGACGTAGGTTCCGTTCGTGCTGTTGAGGTCTTCGAGGAACGAGTCGTTGAGAATGTTGATGATCAGCGAGTGGTGGCCGCTGACCGCCGGGTTGTCGATGCGGATGTCGTTGTCCGGGAGACGGCCGATCGTGTACCGCTCCTTGTTCATGTTGTACTCGGCCAGAGTCTGGCCATCGAGGCTCAATAGGAGTCTAGCCATCTACCCGCCCCACGCTTCGGACTAGCTGAACCATCGCAAGACCCTGTCGACGAGACCGCGCCGCGCCGGGAAAGACTCGAGCACCTGCGCGAGCACGACCGACACGTTGTCTCGGCCCCCGTTGTCGTTGGCCAGTTGGATCAGTTGCTTGGCGACCGTCGCTAGGTTATCAGCAAAAGTATTGATCGTTAAGTGAATGTCTGCGTCTTCCACCATGTCGGAGAGGCCGTCGGAGCAGAGCAGGTACCGATCGCCCCTGTGCACCTCGAGCTCGCTGATCTCGACCTCCACGGTCGGCTCGACGCCCAGGGCCCTGGTCACATAATTCTTGTTCGCGGCCCGCTGCGCCTCCTCGGGCGAATAGAAGCCGCGGTCAACGAGTTCCTGCAGCAGCGAGTGATCGAGCGTGACCCGTTCGAGGCGCTCGCCACGCAGCC
>CAZAWM010000304.1:0-3434 GCA_964488605.1 uncultured Steroidobacteraceae bacterium
CTCTCCCAGCTCGCCAATCCGGACGAGAGTATCGAGGTGCCGAGCGTCGGCGACCGGCCGGCCCGGCGGCTCGCGCGCCAGACACTCGCCGAGATCGTCGAGCCGCGTTACGAAGAACTGTTCGGCCTGATCCGCGACGAGCTGCGCCGCAGCGGCTTCGAGGAAGTCATCGCCGCGGGCATCGTGCTCACGGGTGGCAGCGCCAAGATGGAAGGCGCGATCGAGCTCGCTGAGGAGATCTTCCACGTGCCCGTGCGACTTGGGCTGCCGGGCGGGGTCAAGGGTCTCGCCGACGTCATCAGCAACCCGATCTATTCCACCGGCGTGGGGCTGCTGCTCTACGCCCGCGACAACGCCCTGCCGGGCAACCGCGGCCGCGGCTTCGCAGGCCAGGCCAAGACCATGCTCGAGCGCATGAAGAGCTGGTTCCAGGGAAATTTTTGAGCTGACAGACTCAACGCTGAAAAGGAGCGACGACAATGTTCGAACTGATGGACGCGTACAGTCAGAGCGCCGTGATCAAGGTCATCGGCGTCGGTGGCGGCGGCGGGAACGCCGTGACACACATGCTGCAGAGCGGGATCGAGGGCGTGGACTTCCTCTGCGTCAATACCGACGCTCAGGCGCTCAAGCACTCGCGGGTCAAGACCGCGCTGCAGATCGGCAGCAGCATCACCAAGGGCCTCGGCGCCGGCGCCGACCCGGAGATCGGCCGGCAGGCCGCGATGGAGGACCGCGAACGCATCGTCGAGCTGATCGAGGGATGCGACATGCTGTTCATCACCGCGGGCATGGGCGGCGGGACCGGCACTGGCGCCGCGCCGGTCGTCGCGCAGCTCGCCAAGGAGCTCGGCATCCTGACCGTTGCCGTGGTCACCAGGCCGTTCGACATGGAGGGTAGCAAGCGGGCGCTCGTTGCCGATCACGGTATCGCCGAACTCGGTCGGCACGTGGATTCGCTGATCACGATCCCGAACCAGAAGCTGCTAACCGTGCTTGGCGCACGCACGACCCTGCTCGATGCGTTCAAGAGCGCGAACCAAGTGCTGCAGGGCGCGGTGCAGGGCATCGCCGAGCTGATCACGCGCCCGGGCCTTATCAACGTCGACTTCGCCGACGTGCGCACCGTGATGGCCGAAACCGGCATGGCGATGATGGGCTCGGGCGCCGGCCGCGGCGAGAGCCGCGCGCGCGAGGCCGCCGAGGCCGCCGTCTCTTCGCCGCTGCTCGAGGACGTGAACCTCTCCGGCGCGCACGGAATCCTGGTCAACGTCACCGCGGGCACGGATCTGGCGATCGGCGAGTTCGAGGAGGTCGGCAAGATCGTCAAGCAGTTCGCCTCAGAGGACGCCACGGTCGTCGTCGGCACGGTCATCGATCCGGAGATCAGCGAGGAACTGCGTGTCACCGTCGTCGCCACCGGGCTCGGTCGTCCGGCTGCCGCGACCGCCCGCCCGCTGGCTGCGCCGCCGCGCATCCAGGTGGCAGCGTCGGCCGCTGGCGCCCAGGGCGCCGCTGCGCAGGAGCCGCCGATGCGGGTGGTACGCCGCGCGGCACCGTCGGCGACCGACTACGCGGCGCTCGACAAGCCGACCATCCAGCGCAAGCTTGCGGTCGGAGACGGTCTGCGGCCGGAGCCCGACGTGCAGGATATCCTCGACATTCCGGCCTTCCTGCGCCGCCAGGCCGACTGACCGCGCCGGGCCGGGACGCTGCGGCCACGCGGCGGCCGGCCCGTGGATATGCTAGGGTAACGGCCCTTCATGGGGGGGTGCGAGCTCGCTCCCGCCGTGCCTCGCATGCGGCGGGTGCCCTGACTGACCACCCCGGCGCGGACAGGATTCGCGGACATGGTCGGACAACGCACGCTCAAGAACCGGATCCGCGCCACCGGCGTGGGTTTGCACACCGGCAAGAAGATCCTGATGACGCTCGCTCCGGCGGCGCCCGACACCGGTATCGTGTTCCGGCGCACCGATCTGCCGACGCCGAACGAGGTGCCGGCCCGTGCCGAGAATGTCGGCGAAACCACGCTCGGCACGACGCTCGTCAGGGGCGAGGTGCGCGTCTCGACCGTCGAGCATCTGCTGTCGGCATTTGCCGGGCTCGGCATCGACAATGCCGTCGTCGAGGTCTCGGCGCCCGAGGTGCCGATCATGGACGGTAGCGCAGGGCCGTTCGTGTTCCTGCTGCAGAGTGCGGGACTCGAGGAGCAGCGAACGCCGAAGCGGTTCGTGCGCATCAAGAAACCGGTGCGGGTGGAGGATGGCGACAAATGGGCCGAGTTCCGGCCGTTCGACGGCTTCAAGGTCAGTTTCGAGATCGAGTTCGATCACCCGATCTTCAAGCGCCGGGCGCAGCGCGCCTCGATGGACTTCTCGACGACTTCCTTTCTCAAGGAGGTCAGCCGCGCCCGCACGTTCGGCTTCATGCGCGACCTCGAGACGTTGCGTGCGCGCAATCTCGCGCTCGGCGGCAGTCTCGACAACGCGATCGTGCTCGACGAATTCCGCGTCCTCAACGAGGACGGCCTGCGCTACGAGGACGAATTCGTCAAGCACAAGATCCTCGATGCGATCGGCGACCTCTACCTGCTCGGTCATAGCCTGATCGGCGAGTTCCGCGGCTACAAATCGGGTCACGGTCTGAACAACCGGCTGCTGCGGGCGCTGCTGGCCGACGCCAGCGCCTGGGAGGCCGTGGTGTTCGAGAAGCCCGAGGACGCGCCGATCTCCTACGCGCGTACGCCGGCGCTAGCTGCGGCGGGCTGAGCCACCCGCGCGCCCGGGCCGGCCCGGTCGCACTCTGACCACCACGCTGGCGATCGAAGGGTCACGGGCGCGGATCGCCGGCTCGAGCTCGGCAAGCGCATAGCGCAGGCGTGCCGACCACGCCGGGCTGTCCGCGTAGAAGGTCAGCCGCGGGGGTTGGGCAGCGATCGCCGAGATCCGCCCGAGCAGCTCCGGCTCGAGACGGGCCGCGACGAATTCCCGCCAATTCCTTTCCGCGTCAAAGAACTGTGCTGCATCGCTACGAATCAGCTTCGTTTTTTTAATTAAGTCTTTGACATTAATTACTTTATGCATGGTTTACTTCGCGTAAAACGCCATCCGGGGCCCATTCGTCTTGTGCGGCTGCCACGGCTTGGGCATAGTCGCCCACGCTGACATCAAGGGCAAACCCGCCGAAAGGCGGGGACGCAAAGCCACCGGTCTAAAGCGAGGTGCTATGACAGCGGGGTTGCCAGCCAGGCGCAAGCCTAATCAGGGTTCGCGAGCATGCCTGCATGCCGCACTACAAGAAGCAGGCTTGTGGAGCTGATCCGATGAACATCATTCTCTTTTCGAGACGCATCGGCCGCGCGCATCACGTTTCACTGAACCACCCGGTCGTCCTGGGCGGCCTGGCTGCGATCACGCTCGGTCTGCTCGGGC
>CAZAWM010000305.1:0-3402 GCA_964488605.1 uncultured Steroidobacteraceae bacterium
AAGCGCGTGAGTGCTCCCTGCCAGGCGCCGTAGATCGAGCGGTGGCACTCATCGGCGATCACAACGTCGAAGTAGCCGGCGGTGTAGTCGGGGGCTTGGCCGATCATGGTCTGCAGCAACGCGATCGTGATCTGCTGCTCCTGGCGCGCCATGCCCGCCCGCAGCCAGTAGCTCGAGTAAGCCGGCAGCAGATCCTGGATGGCCTCGAGGGCCTGCTTCGCGAGCTGGTCGCGGTCGACGAGTACGAGCACGCGCTCGGCCCAGCCGGCTTGGAATAGGCGCTTCAGATAGAGACAGATGAGGTCCGTCTTGCCCGTCCCGGTGGGCAGTTCGATGAGGAACCGGCGCTTGCCGAGCTCGAGCGCGTGGTCGAGGGCGCGCATGGCGTCGATCTGGTAGGGACGCACCGAGCGCGCCTCGCCCTGGCGGATGTAGTGCTCGGGGATCTCGATGGTGGCTAGCGGCTTGCGGGTGCTCCTCATCTCGACGATGCGCTCGAGGTCGCGCCGCGAGAAGAAGCTGGCGATCGGACGCGCGTCGTCGTTCTGCCAGTCCCAGAAGTAGGTGAGCTCGCCGTTCGTCAGGAAGATGAAGGGAGCACCCAAGGCCCGCGCATACGGGAGCGCCTGCTGCTTGGCGACGTACGGGTTGATCGCGTTCTTCTTGGCCTCGATCACGGCGAGCGGGCGGCCGCGGCCGTCGTAGAGGACGTAGTCGGCGCGGCCCGTCCCCGCCTCGCTACCCGGCTGGGCCTCGGGCAGATCGAGGACCGTGACAAACTCACCGATTACGCGCAGGTCGCCCTCGGCCTCGGGCGTGAAGACGAGCGGCCGGAATGCGGGATCTGGGTTCAGCGGCTCGAGCCGGATTTCGCTGTGGTGCCAAGTGCCATCCGGCGCAGCGTTCTTCTGGCTCTTGTAGCGCTTTACCGAGAACTCCCCGCCGAGGTTGGGATCGGTGGAGCCGCGATGCCAGACGAGGACCATCTTGCCGTCGCGGCTCCCGCCCCGGTCGGCCCGGAAAAGGCACCAGGAGCCGTCGGGAATCGTGGGCTCCATCGAGCGACCTTCGACGCGCGCGACGAAGTGATCGCGCGTGAGGCGCACGGAACCTGGAACCGGGGCCCAGCCGATCTCGTCGCCCACGCTGCCGACGGTGCGGTCGGCGCCGAAGGCGCTCGCCGCAGCGGCGAGTTCGTAGGCCGGCGCATGCGTCTCGTAGGGCCGCGCCCGGGAACGATCCACCAACGCGCGCGGCCCGGCCGCCGGCACCTCTGTCGCGACTAGCGACTTGTCGCGCGGGTCCCATCCGGCCTGGCGGAGCAGGTCGTCGATCGCGATTCGGGCATCGGCCTCGGTCTCGCGCGGCGTCACCGGATGGTCCTCGGGCATCGGGAGAGGACGGAGAGCAAGAGAGGTGCCATCACTGCTTCACCCCGTAGCGCCTCATCCAGTTGGTGAAGGTCTGATAGCTCGGAAGGCCCACAAGCCGCGCGGCTTCGGTCTTGTTGCCCCGCGTGTCGTCCAGCGCCCGCGCCAGGTAGTGCCGCGCCACGCTGGCCATAAGCGCTGGAAGATCGAGGCCTTCGCCGAGGGGACGCCCGAGCACGGCCTCCTCCCGCCGGCCTGCTGGGAGCAGCGCCTCGCGGATCTCCTCCACCCGGAGTGTTCCCTCCGCCGACCACAGAGCAGCCCGGCGAAGTGTGTTCTGGAGCTCCCGCACGTTGCCCGGCCAGGGGTGCGTCAGGAGAAGATTTCTTGCGCCGGCAGAGAGCTTCTTCTGCACGTAGCCTGGCTGCTCCTCGCCTTCCCGGTTCACCTGCTCGAGCAGCCGATCGATCAGGAGCGCCAGGTCCTCGCGCCGCTCGCGCAGCGGGGGCAGGCGGAGCACCGCCACGGCCAGGCGGTGGAAGAGATCCTCGCGGAAGTGCCCCACCTCTACCTCGGCCAGGAGCGTTCGGTTGGTCGCCGCGATGAGACGCACGTCGATCGTGCGGGGCCGCGAGCTTCCGACGGGCAGGATCTCGCCTTCTTGGAGCGCACGGAGGAGCTTCACCTGAGCGGCCTTGGGAAGCTCACCGACCTCGTCGAGGAAGAGCGTTCCACCATCAGCCGCGACGAAGTGGCCGTCGCGGCGCGTTGTGGCGCCGGTGAAGGCGCCCTTCTCATGTCCGAAGAGCTCGGCCTCCACGAGGTCGGGCGGAAGCGCGCCGCAGTTCACAGCGATGAAGGGCCGCTCCCGACGCGGGCTGGCGTGATGAATGGCTCTCGCAAGGAGTTCCTTACCCGTGCCGGTTTCGCCCTCGATCAGGACCGGCACGGAGCGAGTGGCCACCCGGCGCGCCCGGAGGATCACGCTCTTCATCGCACGCCCGCGGTGGAGTATCTGATCGAACTCGGGAGCCTCGGGCGGCAAGCCCGCGGAAAGGCGCTCGAGCTCCCGGTCGGGCTGCCGCAGCAGGTCGGGGAGAAAATCTGCCGAGATGTCGAAGGGCACAGAAGCGGTCCGTACGCCGTGGGCCTTCGATGACTCGATGAGCTCCGCGGGAAAGCGCGTCTTCGCGAGGAGAATCCAGACGGCCGCCATGGCTGGTGTGCCCGGACTCAGATGAAACACAAGCGCTGTGTCCCGGGGGCGGTCGGCCAGTGCGCGCTCGCCAGCTCGAACAGCCGCTTCGTAGATCTCCCCGAACTCCGTTGGGCGAGTGAGCGTCGCCTCGAGGATGTCGATTCGCGCCTTCGTGCGTCCACGCAACCACTTCAGATACGAAGCGATGTCCCGCGGTTCGAAGTTGGAGAGCAGGAGCGCCTCATCGAAGGGGCGTGCTTCGAGTGCCTGGGCGATAGGACCGACGCCGACCTGCTCGCTCTCCGCGGGCGCTCGGAGGTCGGTGTTCCCGATCCAGGCGACGAGGACCTTTCTCACGTGGGCATGGTACAAGGTTCCTTGTGCGGACACAAATTCCCTTGCTCGGGTGCCCCAACACGCAAGCCGAGGTGGTCCACCGCAGCGCAGCGAACCTGGCACGCGGATTGCTCCATGGCCGCGCAGAAGAAGGCGATCATGGACAGCACGACACCCCTTGAGCTTGAACTCACGCTCCACCTCACCGACGTGGAGCTCTGCGGCGAGCTCTCGCAGCATCCCGAAGGCCGCGCCCGGCACGACTACGCCGCAGGAGCGCTCAAGATCGGCGCCCTGGCACTCCGCCAAGCGCAGGGTCGAATCGATGCGGAGCGAGTACGCGCCGAGGGCCACCGGCTGATCGAGAGTCTCGGCAGTGCGCTCGCTGAGCACCAGCGATCGGTCGCCCAACAGGTGAGCGCGTCGTTGAAGGAGTACTTCGACCCGCAGAGCGGTCGCTTCAACGAACGCATCGAGCGCCTCGTGCGGAAGGACGGC
>CAZAWM010000306.1:0-3397 GCA_964488605.1 uncultured Steroidobacteraceae bacterium
CCGGGCAGCCGTCGAGGGCGTAAAGATTGCTCGCGAGTACTGCGAAGACGTCGAGTTCTCGCCAGAGGACGCCTCCCGCACCGAGCTCGAGTTCCTCGCGCAGGTCGTCGAAGCGGTCATCGAGGCAGGCGCGACCACGGTGAACATCCCCGATACCGTCGGCTATACGGTACCGCACGAGTTCGCGGAGCTGTTCCGCTACCTGCGCAAGAACGTGCGTGGTATCGACCGTGTGACCCTTTCCGTGCACTGCCACGACGATCTCGGGATGGCAGTCGCCAACAGCATCATGGCCGTGGTCAACGGTGCCCGTCAGGTCGAGTGCACGATCAACGGCATCGGCGAGCGGGCCGGTAATTGCTCGCTCGAGGAGGTCGTGATGGCGCTGAGGACCCGCGAGGCCTTCTTCAACGCCCGCACCGGGGTCCACACGAGCCGGCTCTACCCCACCGCGCGGCTCGTCTCGAGCATCACGGGCATGCCCATTCCGCGCAACAAGGCCATCGTTGGCGAGAACGCCTTCGCCCACGAATCGGGCATCCACCAGCACGGGATGCTCAAACACCGCAGCACTTACGAGATCATGCGGCCAGAGGACGTCGGTCTGTCCCGCTCGAGTCTGGTGCTCGGCAAGCACAGCGGCCGCCATGCCTTCCGCGAGCGCGTCAAGGAGCTCGGCTTCGAACTCGATGACGTCGAGTTCAACCGAGTTTTCGTCGAGTTCAAGGCCCTGGCCGACAAGAAGAAGGAGCTCTTCGACGGCGACATCGAGGCGCTGGTGCTGCGTGCAGAAGGCTCTGCCGCCGGCCCGTGGTCGCTCGAGTCGCTGCGCACGGAGTCGACCAGCCAGAGCGGTGCCCGTGCTACCGTCGTCCTGCGACACGCGGATGGGCGGTCGATCGAACGCAGCGCGAGCGGCGACGGTCCCGTGGACGCCGCGTTCAAGGCCATGGAGGAAGCGACCGGGATACGCGCCGTGCTTCGCAAGTTCGAGCTGCGCAGCGTCTCCGAGGGCGAGGATGCCCAGGGTGAAGCGGTCGTCTACGTCGACTATAACCGGCGCAGCTATCGCGGCGCGAGCGTCAGCACCGATATCGTCGAGTCGAGCGCCCGCGCTTTTCTCGAAGTCATCAATCGCATCGAGCTCGCCCAGAGGTCTGGTGCGGCCCGTAACCAGGAGGAACGCAGCGGCGCAACCCGCGCCGCGCAGGCAGCCGTATGACGACACCCCGTACGATGTTCGAGAAGGTATGGTCGGCGCACGAGGTGGTGCCCGAGACCACCGATACGCCCGCGGTCATCTTCGTCGACCTGCACCTGACGCATGAGGTGACCTCCCCGCAGGCCTTCGCCGTGCTGCGCGAGCGTGGTCTGAGGGTGCGCCGTCCGGACCTTACGCTGGCGACGATGGACCATGCGACGCCGACGCGCACCGAGCAGGTCTTCGGCGGCGCCCCGATCTCGATCGACTCGGCGGCCCGACAGATCCGGCAGCTTGAGCGGAACTGCGCCGAGTTCGGCATCGAGCTTTTCGGACTGCAGCACGAGCTACGCGGTATCGTGCACATCATCGGGCCTGAGCTTGGTCTCACGCAGCCCGGCAAGACCATTGTCTGTGGCGACAGCCACACGAGCACGCACGGCGCTTTCGGCGCACTCGCCTTCGGCATTGGGACCACCGAAGTCGGTCATGTGCTGGCCACCCAATGTCTGCTGCAGAAGAAGCCCCGGACGCTGGCGATCGAGGTGCAGGGCCGGCTGCCGCCAGGGGTCAGGGCGAAAGATCTCATTCTCGCGATCATCAGCCGGATCGGGGTCTCAGGCGGCACTGGACACGTGATCGAATATCGCGGCGAGGCGATCCGCGCACTCTCCATGGAAGAGCGCATGACGGTCTGCAACATGAGTATCGAAGCCGGTGCACGCTCCGGGATGATCGCGCCCGACGAGACGACCTTCGCCTATCTGCGCGGCCGCTCGCGCGCCCCGCAGGGCGAAGCCTGGGAGCGCGCGCTCGAGGGCTGGAGGCGGCTACCTACGGATCCGGGCGCGCGCTTCGACCGCAGCGTCGAGATCGATGCGGTAACGCTCGAACCGATGATCACCTATGGCACGAATCCGGGCATGGTGGTACCGATTTCGCAGAGCATCCCGGACCGCCGCGATGATCCGGTGTTCGATGCCGCTATCAAGTACATGGGCTTGAACCCCGGTGAGCCGATCCAGAACGTTCCGGTCAATGTCGTGTTCGTCGGCAGCTGCACGAACGGTCGACTGTCGGATCTGCGCGCCGCGGCGAACGTGCTGAAGGGTCGCAAGGTCGCCAAGGGTGTGCACTTGCTTGTGGTACCGGGGTCGCAGACCGTAAAACGGGCCGCCGAGGCAGAGGGTCTCGACGAGATTTTCCGCGCCGCAGGCGCCGAATGGCGCGAGTCGGGCTGCTCGATGTGCCTCGGCATGAATGGCGACACGGTACCCAAGGGTCACTACGCCGTGAGCACCAGTAACCGCAATTTCGAAGGCCGCCAGGGAATCGGCGCGCGTACCCTGCTCGCCAGTCCCGAAACCGCGGCGGCCTCGGCGATCCGCGGGCGCGTGACCGATCCGCGCACGCTCTTGCACGGTTGACTCACGGGAGCGCACCGACCATGGAACCGATCAAGACGATCCGCTCGCGCACCGTCGTGATGCCGGCGACGAACATCGACACCGACCAGATCATTCCCGGGCGCTTCCTGACCACGACGACCAAGTCCGGGCTCGGCGCGCAGCTGTTTGCCGACTGGCGCTACCTGCCCGACGGCACGCCTAACCCGGAGTTCATCCTCAATCGGCCCGAGGCGGCCGGCTGCCGGATCCTCGTGGCTGGCCGCAACATCGGGTGCGGGTCGTCGCGCGAACACGCGCCATGGGCGCTGCTCGACTACGGTTTTCGCGCCATCGTCAGCACCGAGATTGCCGACATCTTCCGCAACAATTCGCTCAAGAACGGTCTGCTGCCGGTGATCGTTGACGAGGCGACGCATGCCTGGCTGCTCGCGAATCCCGGTGCCGAGGTCGAGATCGACCTCGAGCGCTCCGTGCTGCGCCTGCCGGACGGGCGCAGCGTGCGCTTTCCGATCGACGGATTCGCGCGCTATTGCCTCGTCAATGGCGTCGACGAACTCGGTTTCCTGCTCTCGAAGCAGACCGAGATCGCCGCCTACGAAGCACGCCAACACTGAGCGCGCCGCCGATGGGCGCAACGATCGCCGTACTCGGCGGCGACGGGATCGGACCCGAGGTCACGGCAGAGGCCGTGCGCGTGCTCGAACGCGTCGCCGGGCTGTTCGGCCATCGCTTCGAGCTGCGTTCTGCGCTGTTCGGCGGTGCAGCGATCGACGCCCACGGCGATGGT
>CAZAWM010000307.1:0-3329 GCA_964488605.1 uncultured Steroidobacteraceae bacterium
AATCAATGCGACGAGAGCACAAGCATGAACGACACAGCGCAACCGCCGAAGGACCGCTTCGAGATTGGCAGCGAGGACCTGCTTGCGCCGGCTCCGGCCGAATCCGTTCAGGCTGGTGCAGTAACTCAAGGCACATCGCCTCAACCGTTGCCACGCGAGGCCCTTGACGACATCCGCGTCCGCGTAGGGACGCTGCTCAAAACGGAAACCGTGTCGTTCTTGCTCGGTGCGGGCGCGTCGGTGGATTGCGGGGGACAACTGATCGGTGCCGTTCCGCTTGCGGTTGAGCGGGACCTGCACGAGAAGGGCATCACGGGCAGCCACAAGCCGCGCATTCGACGTTGGCTCGTGATCTTCTACGTCGCTGTGCGACATTGCGCGGGCAATACGAACACTCCGGTCACTCGTGACGAGATCGTTGCTCGTCGAGCAACACTGAACGGCGCTGACGCGGACAAGCTCCCGGCCAACTTTGAGCAGGTGCTTTCGACGCTGCATCGCTGGCGCGCGGCCCTCCCCACGACTGGAGGGCGGCTGCGTCTCGAGGGCTCCCCAGGGCTCGATGCCAAGTCGGAAGACCTCGACGAATGCCTGCATCACGCGACGCGTGCGCTGGCGCGAGCTTGTCAGCTTCCTACGCCCGGCAAAGAGGACGAGCTCGCTATCTATAAGGCCCTCGTGCGCAAGCTCCTCACGCGTCCGCTCAACCTCAAGCGCGTGAACGTCTTCACGCTCAACTACGACACGCTCGTTGAGCAGGCTTCTGACGCCGAGGGGGTCGTGCTGTTGGACGGCTTCGTCGGTACCCAGCGCCGCATCTTTCGGCCCGAGAGCTACGAGCAGGATCTCTACTTTCCGGCGGAGACGACGGAAGGCCGCGTCCACCGTTTCGACCGGGTGCTGCACCTCTACAAGCTGCACGGCTCGATCACGTGGACTGCGAACGAACCTTCGATCGACGATCCCTACGGCGTCCAAGCCAGTGTCTTCGATCGGGATGGGAAGCAACCTCTCCTGATCTACCCGACGCCAGCCAAATACGGCGAGACGCTGGGCTCGCCCTACTCGGAGCTGTCCCGCCGCTTCGCTGCCGCGCTCGCTCGGCCGCAATCGGTGCTGTTCGTGATCGGCTACGGGTTCGGCGACGAGCACGTGAACGCGGTTATCCGTCAGGCTCTCGCCGTGCCGAGCTTCACCCTCGTCATCGTGGATCCCGCGCCGAAGAGCAACTTTGTCAAGACGCTACGGGAGCAGAAGGATCGGCGCGTATGGATCGCGGAGGGGCCGAGATTGGGAACCCTTGCGGGGTTCGTGGCGCAAGTCCTGCCCGACCTGCGGGACGAGGAAATCCGCAAGAAGGTGCTCGCCACCCACCGCGCACTCGCGAAGAACAGCCCCACGCAGGGGGACACTCCCAATGGCGACTGACTCAGAAATCGGGCGCGTGGTCGCCGTGGACACAGCCCAGGTCAGCATCGAGCTGAACCGCGACCTCAAGGGAATGAGCCGTAGCACCTATGAGGGCCCTCAGGAGGTCGGACGCATCAACTCCTACGTGATCATCCCGGTGGGCGCGCGGCGTCTCGTTGCGATGGTGACTCGCGTAGTGCTCGTAGAAGAGGCTGAGATGAAGGCCGACCGGACGATGGTGGCGCTTCCCGCCGCCCGACGCCTGATGAAGGCGACACTCATCGGTACGATCGACGGCGAGAAGTTTCGGCAGGGAGTTTCGCTCTTTCCGGTGCTCGACAACCCGGTCCACCTGGCCGGACGGGCTGACCTCGATGCGATTTTCGGCCCGATCGAGCAAGGCACGACAGCAGCGCCCGACCCGAGCGAGCCCGGCTACTGCATCCCCATTGGCGAGTCCGCCGTCGTGCAAGGAAGGCCCATCCGGATCGACCCGAACGCCTTCTTCGGCAAGCACGCCGCCATCCTGGGCAGCACCGGTTCCGGCAAGTCCTGCACGATCGCCAGCCTGATTCAGTCGATTCACGAGCAGCCGGCCGTGAAGCGGACGACCGTGGTGATCCTGGACACCAACGGCGAATACCGCACTGCGTTTCAGAAGCAGAAGGACGGTGGAGCTTGGGAGGACGCCGGTTCCCGAAAGGTTCGTTACATTCCGTCTGATCCCAGAATGGCATCCGAGCGACTCGCCATCCCGTACTGGTTCATGAACGCCGAGGATTTCGTGCGGATCTTTCAGGCGTCCAAAGGCGTACAGCGTCCGGTACTACTGGAAGCGCTGCGCCTCGCGCGCAACGACACGGGCAGCGCCTCGCCACTTGCCATCCTGCGAGAGGAACTGATCCACGAGTTCAATCGCATCTGGTCGCTCTCGGGGAAGGACGAGAAGACGTCGAAGGATGTGCGGGACGTGGCCAATGGCCTCAAGACACGAATCGGGCAGAATGACCTGACCACAGCGTGGGCGGATGCGCAGGCCACGTACTCCCTTGCCAAAGCCGCTGTCGAGTCCGCGCTCGACTCCGTCGTGACGACCGCCGATAAGCACATCGACAACGGCACGTATCCTAAGGTACTTCCCGCTGACGCGCGGCAGGCAATCCGCGCTGCTGTTGAGCCCATTTACGAGAAGCTGACTGGGGCACACCTCGGCGAAAGTGCTGGCGGCACCGGCCGCTCGGCGGATGCGCCGGCGCACTTCGACAAGTTGAAGTTCCGCTCCCGCCACATCGAGCAAGTCCTCCGGCGCGAGGAGTCGGGTGGTGCGCGGGCGCGGGATTTTTCCGGAACGATGCTGCTGCGTATCGACCGCCTGCTGGCCGATCAGCGGTTCGACTTTCTGTTCGGCCCTGTCGGAAAGGCGCTGCCGAACCCGGCGCACGCACTGGCCGCTTTTCTTCGCGATACGCTCGGCATCGGCGCCTCCTCGGCGACCCAGTTATCGAGTGTGACCGAAGTTCCCAAGTCGCGCCTACCTTTCTACGACCGGCAGCGCGACAGAGCCGGTGCTGTTGATGTCGTCATCCTGGACCTGAGCCTGCTCGCCGCAGAGGTGCTGGAAAACGTCACCGCGCTGATCGGGCGACTTGTCCTCGAGTTCCTTCAACGGCTCGGCGAGCATAGCGGCGAAGGAGCGCGCGGCTCGCTCCCGGTCGTGCTCGTACTGGAGGAGGCCCAGAACTACATCCAACAGCCACGGTTTGCGGAGGAAGAGTCGATTGCCCGCGTCGTGTTCGAAAGAATTGCACGCGAAGGCCGGAAGTACGGCCTGAGCCTCGTAGTTGCTTCCCAGAGGCCGAGCGAACTTTCGAAGACGGTGCTCTCGCAGTGCAGCAGCTTTATCGTGCACCGGCTGCAGA
>CAZAWM010000308.1:0-3304 GCA_964488605.1 uncultured Steroidobacteraceae bacterium
TCGTGCCCGAGGGCGCCTTCTCGCTGCACGTGGTCGGGGCCGGCCGGTCCGTCGCCGCCGTCGAAGCCGATCTCAATGCCGTGCGGCGTACCTGCGCTGACCACGGCGGCGGCGAGATCGCCAACTCGATTCCCAAGGCCGTGCGCGCCAGCCTGTTTCCGGACCCTGACGGTGTGCTCGGCCCCAAGGGTGACCGCTGGGCCGCGCTCAACGCCAAGGTGGCCCACTCGGACGCCGCGCGTATCATGGCGGCCGCGGAGGCGGTGCTCGCCCCGCACCGCGAGGCCATGCAGCGCGCGGGGGTCTGGATGAGCTACCTGCTGATCGCGATCAACACGCATGCGTTCAGCTTCGAGCCGGTGTTCCACTGGTTCGACGAATGGCTGCCGCTGCACGAGCAGTTGCCGCGCCCGGAGCGTCTCGCGAGCTTCGAGCGGCCGCAACCGAACCCCGAAGGACGCGCGCTCGTCGCCAGACTGCGTGCGGAACTGGTGAGGATGTTCGCCGAGCTCGGCGCGGCCTCGAACCAGATCGGCAAGACCTATCCGTATCGGCAGTCTCTGGATCCGGCCACCGATCGCCTGCTCGCGTCGCTCAAGGCGGCCGTGGACCCGGAGGGACTGCTGAACCCTGCGGCGCTCGGCTTCGAGCCGCGAGCGAGGGGCAGCTGACCGGCACCCCGGTCGCCTGTCTCAGGCGCGCGTAGACAGTGTCGGCTCGATGCGGTTGCGCGCCACGCGACCCTGCGCTTCGTAGAGGCTTGGCGCCGCCGGCTGACCCGTCAGCACGTGCAGCAGGCCCTGGACACGACGCATCTTGGCGCTGACCAGCGCCCCGTTGCGGTCGTTGAGCTCACGGCAGAGGCGGGCCTGATCGAGCGTTGCCGTCCAGCGCCTGCGCAGTGTGCCGTCCGCGTCGCAACCTGCAAGCAGTGCGTCGAACGACGCCGGCGCATCGGGTAGGCCGAGCAGGCGCAACAGGCCGCGGCGTTCATCCTGAATCCGCAGCAGGGTGCCCATGCAGATCTGACGCGCTTCGCAGGCGTCCTCGAGTGCTTCGACGCTGCCGCTGCGCGCGAGCAGATCGTGCTCGTGTTCGAGCAGCACTGCCAGCTCGGCGAGAGTCTTCGACTCTTCCTCGATCAGCCGGGCCAGCAGGCCGGCGCACTGCTGCGGATCCACGCGTCAGGATCCCTTGCGACGCGCGGCGGCAAGATCCTGGTCCATGCGCAGCAAACGGTCTGCCACTCGCTGCGGATCGACGACGTAGCGGCCCTCGCGCAGCGCGCTCGCCACGGCGTCGACCCTGGCCTGGTCGACGACCGGCAGCGCCGCGATGGCCTTCTCGAGAACGGCTAGTTGGCGCGCGCTCTCGGTGATCCGCAAGCCGGTGTCGGCGCCGTCCTGGACCGGCTCGCCGGTAGCGGGAGAGCGTCCGCGGCCGACCGGTGTGGCCGCAGGCACCGGGCCCAGCCTCGAATCGACTCCGTTGATCTTGTTCGTCATGGGCTGCTCCTCGCCACCTCAACCGGGATATCGGCCGGACTTTGCCGCACTTGAGGCATGTCGCAAAAAAATATGTCGCACCGTCTCGCGGGTCTCACGGTTCCAGTCGAACGATTCCATCCTCGTCGGCCAGTCCCTCGACGACCTTTGACGAGGCGATATTCTGCACGCGGACGCGCTGCCCGGGTGCCGCGTCGGCCAGGGCGCGTCCGGCGGCGTCGACCCGGTAGCCACCCGTCTCGGTGCGCACCGTCACGAGCGACCCGCGCTGCACGACCGGCGCCGGCTCGAGCGCATCGCGCGCGAGCAGGGCGCCCGGAGTCAGCGGCCGACGCAGACGATAACGGCGCAGATCGTCGACCGACTTGACGTAATTCTCAGTTACGCCGGAAAAGCGGCGTCGCTGTAGCTGAACGTCCGCGGCGGTGACGGCGCTGCCGCGTTGCAGCGGCCGCGAGACGACGAGGACATCGGTCTCGGTTTCGACACGCACGGGCACGAAGAGGCTCCAGGCAGGCTCGTTGCAGCTCACGCGGACGAGCGTTCGGCCGTACTCGATCCGCTCGGTCGCGAGACGCGCCTGCAAGGGCACGGCGCAGGTCGGCAGCCGCAGGCGCGGGTCGGGGACCTGGGCCCACACGTACAGCATGCTACCCGTGTCCCGGGCCGGCGCCGTCCCGGCGCCCAGCATGGCGCGTACCGCCGCCTTGGCAGTTCCGGCGATCGCAAGCGGCGAAGTGATTGGGTTCGGCCGCGGTGGTGGCGCAGCCAGCACCACTGCCGCGCAGCTCATCGTCGCGACGGCGAGCAGGCGCCGGGAATTCGACGATTTCTCGACGTTGCGCGTCATGGTGCTCATGAGCAAAGCAAGGCGTATGCCATCACTGAAGTCCGAGCCGGTCGCGCCGATAACTCGTTCACGCGCCCTCGGCCCCGGCAGGCGGGCGGGTCGTGGCCGCCCCGCGGCGAGTGTTTGCCGCCGTCGTGTGCGCCGCATCTCGTTCTGCAGTGCTGCGGCGACGTGTTCACGATAGCTATGTGGGCCCACAGCGGGTTTTTCCTCTTGTGGCACGGGCCTTGCTTCGTCTCTGCGCGAGTCGGTCTGCCGGCGGAGGAGACGATGTTCGACATCAATGCTCATCTAGGAGTGCATGCCGAGGCGCTGCGCCTGCGTGCCGCACGCGTTGAGCTGATTGCCGCGAATCTCGCGAACGCGGACACGCCCGATTTCAAGGCGCGCGACCTCGATTTTCGCGCGGCGCTGGCGGCCGCCGCTGGCGGCGCCAGGGGCGTCAGCCTAGCGACGACGAATCCGCACCATCTCGGCAGCAGCGCCGGGAAGAGCCTCGCCAACGCGGCGGCGCGCTATCGGGTGCCGCTCGCGCCCGCGCTTGACGGCAACACGGTCGATGTTCAGCTCGAGCAGGCCGCGTTCGCCGAAAACGCCGTGCGATATCAGGCGACGTTGACTTTTCTGACCTCGCGTCTGCGCGGTCTGATGACGGCGATCACGGGGCAGTAGAGCATGTCCACGTTCAAGGTCTTCGACATCGCCGGGTCGGGCATGACTGCCCAGTCCGTCAGGCTCAATACCGTCGCCAGCAATCTGGCCAATGCCAATAGCGTCAGTGGCGACCCAAAGTCCGTCTATCGCGCCCGCCACCCGGTGTTCGAGGCGGTGCGCGATGTGCTGGGTACCAACGGGACCGCGAGCGTGGCGGTGCGGGTCCGCGGCATCACGGAGTCCGATGCGCCGCCTCTCGCGCGCTATGAGCCCGGTAATCCGCTCGCCAATGCCG
>CAZAWM010000309.1:0-3235 GCA_964488605.1 uncultured Steroidobacteraceae bacterium
CTCGCGGATCGGCACGTCGACGATGCGCCCCTGCTGCACTGTGCGCAACAGCATGTCGCCCTCGAGCTGATAGAAGAACTCCTCGCCTGGATCGACGTGGAAATCCTTGCGCGAGTTCGGACCGCCGACCACCATGATGATGAACTCGCTGTCGCTGAACAGGCACTTATTGCCGACAGGCGGCTTGAGCAGCGAGCGATGCTCGTCGATCCAGCCCCGCAAATTGAACGCAGTCAGCGGTTTCATGGCCCCAATTCTCGTACACTGATCGAGGTTATGGTACGCAGAACGGCCTAGGGAGTGTCGGTATGAGACGACAGGCATGCAGCGCCCGGTGGCAGGCACACCTCGCCCTGCTGACATTGTCCACCATGCTGCTCGCGGGCTGCTCCAGCCTCGACCTCCTCAAGCCGCGCTGGCCATTCTCGTCCCCATCTGCGCCGGCGCCCGAGGTCGTGGATGAGCTCACGTTCGAGTCCGTGGGCGAGGTGCCAGTGAGCGCCTTTCCGCAGTTCTTCCGTCGCAATACGCTGATCGTCGATATGACCGCGGCCGGTGCGGCGGGCGCCGTCACGCTGCGCCCGCACACCCGGTTCGGCTGGCCCGTCCGGGTCGCCTTCCGCGTCCGGCCCGGTGCGTTCGCTGCGCTGGAGCTGGTCGGTGACCAAAGGCTCGTGCTGCCGGTCGTCGCCGACGGGCACCGCGCCACGCTCGATCTCGAGCTGCCGCCTGGTTTCGTGCCGGCCCGCGACGACCGCGCGATCGAGGTGCGCTGGGGCGCGGTCGCCGGCGCTCAGTCGGTACCGATTGGCTGATGGCCGGCGCACGGTTCGCTGTATCGACGGCGCTCGTCTAGCGACCAGGCGGTCAGGCTTCCGCCCCAGACGCAGCCCGTGTCGAGCGCCACGACGTCGCCCGTGTCGACGAAGCCGAGCGTCGACCAGTGGCCAAATACGATCGGCTTGCCGGCGCTGGCGCGGCCCGGCACGCGAAACCAGGGCATGAGCTCGCCGTCCTCCCGCGAAGGGGCCTGCTTGCGGGACAGGTCCATGACGCCGCGCGCGTTGCAGTAGCGTAGCCGCGTCAGTGCGTTGATCACGCAGCGCCAGCGCTCGGGCCCGCGCAGCGCGTCGTGCCAGCGAGCGGGCTGGTTGCCGTACATCGAGTCGAGAAACTCGCGCGGTCGCGAGCGCAGCACCGCGCCCACCTCGGCGGCCAGCGACAGCGCCTCGCCGACGCTCCACTGCGGCAGCAGCCCAGCGTGAATCAGCAGTTCCGGCCGATCGGGATCGCGGTGCCCGAGCGGCCGGGTCAGCAGCCATTCGATCAGCGCATCGCGATCCGGTGCCTCGAGCACGTCATCGAGCGTGTCGCTACGCTTGGGCCGGGCGACGGTGCCGAGCACCAGCGCCAGCAGATGCAGATCGTGATTGCCGAGCACGACCACCGCGTTGTCGCCGAGCGCACGCACGAACCGCAGCACGCCGACCGAGTCGGGTCCGCGGTTGACGAGGTCGCCGACGAACCAGAGCCGATCGCGGTCGCTGCGGAAGCGCAGTCTCGCAAGCAGGGCGCGCAGCTCCGCGGCGCAGCCCTGAACGTCGCCGATCGCGTAGTGGGCCATCTCCGGAGGGCTACTGCAGCACGCCGGGCTTGGCGAGGCGGAACGGCGCGATTGGCGCGTCGAAGTGCTCGCCGTCGTCGGCGAGCATCTGATAGCTGCCGTGCATGACGCCGACAGGGGTTTCGATGACCGCACCGCTCGAGTAGCGGAAACCCTGGCCCGGCTGCAGATGGGGTTGCTCGCCGACCACGCCGTCGCCGCGTACCTCCTGGACGCGACCGTCGGCGTCGGTGATGATCCAGTGGCGCTTCATCAGCCGCGCGGCGACCTGGCCTTCGTTCCGGATGGTGATCGTGTAGGCAAACACGTAGCGGCGTTCGCGTGGCTCCGACTGGTCGGCAAGGTACGCCGTCTCGACGTCGATTCCGATCCGGTGGCGCATGTCCGCGGTCCTGCCTGCGCTTGCGGCCTCAGCCCCTGCCGCCGGGGATGCGAACGGCGAGCACGTCGCAGGGCGCTTCGTGCAGCACCGTGTCCTCGGTGAGATTCACGAGGATAGAAACGCCGTGCCGCTCGCGGCTGCCGATCACGATCAGATCGGCGCCGCGCTCCCGGGCGACGCGGATGATCTCCGCTTTGATGCTGCCCGGCTCGACGAAGACCGCGTCAGGTGCGATCCCGACCTCGGTCGCGAGTGCGAGCAGACGCTGGCGCGCGCGCTCGATCAGCTCTTCCTCGATCTGCACCGCCGGCATCAGCGTCTCGCCCATCGGCTCGACGGGCACAAACTCGAAAACATGCAGCAGCTCGACCTTACCACCGCAGGCGCGTGCAACCTCGAGCGCGCGACGCGCGATCAGCGCGGCGTCCTCGCCGAGATCGACGACGCAGAGCAACTTGCGATACAGGCTCATGCGCGAAACGCTAGCCGCTCGGCATTTGCTGCGCAAGCGCTGCGAACTGGGCCGGACTCAGCGTCTCGGGCCTCGCGGCCGGATCGATGCCGACCGCCTCGATCGCTGCCGCGTCAAGCAGACCGCGACAGGCGTTGCGCAGCGTCTTGCGGCGCTGCGAAAACGCCGCGTTCACCACCCGAGCGTAGCGCGCATCGACCGCGAAGGCCGGGCTGCGCCGCACGCGCAGCCGTGCGACGGCCGACCAGACCCTTGGCGGCGGCTGGAACGCCCCGGGGCCGACCTCGAACAGCGTTTCGGCCTCGACCCAGGGCGCCAGCATCACGCCGAGCCGTCCGTAGTGCTTGCTGCCAGGCTCGGCGACGATGCGCTCGACGACCTCCCGCTGCAGCATCACGTGCAGGTCGTCGATCGCGGCCGGGCTGTCGAGCAGGTGGAACAGCAGCGGCGTCGAGACGTTGTAGGGGAGGTTGCCGACGATGCGCAGGCGCTGCCCCCGCTCGATGAACAGTGCGGCGAAGTCGAACCGCAGCGCATCGGCATGGTGCAGTACGAAGCCGGCTTCACCGGCGAACGAGCTGGCGAGCTCGGCGGCGAGATCGCGATCAATCTCCACGGCGTCGAGCCGGCCCGCTGCCGCGAGCAGTCCGCGGGTCAGCGCGCCGTGTCCGGGGCCTATCTCGACCAGCGCATCGCCCGGTCGGGCGGCGACGGCCTCGAGGATCCGTTCGCGGGTCGCCGGATCGTGCAGGAAGTG
>CAZAWM010000310.1:0-3233 GCA_964488605.1 uncultured Steroidobacteraceae bacterium
CCACGGCGATGGTCTGCCGGAAGCGACGCTCCGCGCCTGTCTCGACAGCGACGCGGTGCTGCTTGGCGCGATCGGCGGTCCGCGCTGGGGTCCCTCGGCCCCGGTGCGGCCGGAACCCGCCCTGCTACGCCTGCGCCGCGAGCTCGGTGTGTACGCCAACCTACGTCCCATCAGCATCATGGAGCCGCTGTTCGCGGCGTCGGTTATCAAGCCCGAGATCCTCGCCGGCGTCGACCTGATCTTCGTACGCGAACTGACCGGTGGCATCTACTTCGGCGCCAAGTCGCGCACGGCCGAGCGTGCCATCGACGAGTGCGCCTACTCGGTCGGCGAAGTCGAGCGGATTACACGCGTGGCCGGTAGCATCGCCGCGCGGCGCCGGGGTCTCGTGACGCAGATCGACAAATCGAACGTGCTCGAGACCTCGAAGCTCTGGCGCGAAGTATCGGAGCGCGTGATTCGCACGGAGTTTCCCGGCGTTCGCATCGAGCACATGCTGGTCGACGCCGCGGCCATGCACCTGATCCGCCGTCCGCGCGACTTCGACGTGCTGTTGACCGAGAACCTGTTCGGCGACGTGCTCACCGACGAGGCTGCGATGCTGGCGGGTTCCCTCGGCTTGCTACCCTCGGCCTCGCTCGGCGACGGTCGCCGCGGACTGTACGAGCCGATCCATGGCTCGGCTCCCGACATCGCGGGCCGTGGGATCGCCAATCCGATCGGCACGATCCTCTCCGCCGCCATGCTGCTGCGGTACTCGCTCGGCCTCGAGACCGAGGCTGCCTGCATCGAGCGGGCCGTGCGCGCGGCGATCGAGGCGGGCGCCCGAACCGCCGACATCGCCGCCGATGGCGTACCCCCTCTGACAACGCGGGAAATGGGCGACGCCGTGCTCGCGAGGCTGGCCCGCTAGACCCGGCGCAGCCACCCGTAGCGGTCCGGCGCCACCCCCTGCTGGATCGCCACGAGCGCAGCGCGCAACCGGCATGTCTGCGGGCCGACCTGCCCATCGCCGACGCCGATTTCGCGGCCGTCACGCACCAGGGTACCCACTCCTGCCAGGACGGCCGCCGTACCCGATAACGCGGCCTCGCCGATCCTGACCCACTCGATCATCTCCGGGACACGAAAAACCCTCTCCTCGACGGCGTAACCGAGGTCGCGGGCGATCGTCAGGAGCGAGTCACGGGTCACGCCGTGAAGGAAGGTCGAATCGAGACTGCGCGTGAGGACACGCCCTTCCGCGAGCAGCAAGAAGTTGGCGGCGCCGGTCTCCTGCACTTCGCCGCCGGGACAGAACAGCACCTGGTCGACGCCGTAGGCCTTCTTGGCGGCGAGCGTAGGACCCATCGCCGCGGCGTAGTTTCCGCCGGTTTTGACGACGCCGAGGTGTGGGGCGCACCGCTGCGCATGCTCCTCGACGAGGATCTTGAGCGGCTTCATGCCGCCGGCGAAGTAGTCCCAGACGGGGCTGGCGAGCACGAGCAGGCAGGCTTCGGTCGACGGCGTCGCCGCGGCGCCGATGTTGGGCATGGTGCCGAACAGCAGCGGCCGCAGGTACAGCGCCCCAGGCGCCTCCGGCACGTCAGCGCGCACGCGGTCGATCAGCGTCAGGACCATGGTCGATAACTGGTCCGCGTCGGGTACCGGCAGCACGAGGGCACGCGCGCTCTGCTGCAGGCGTGCGACGTGGCGATCGAGCCGGAAAACGTGCATGCTGCCGTCAGCATGCCTGTAGGCCTTGAATCCCTCGAAGCAGGAGCTACCGTAATGCAGCGCGTGCAGAGCCGGATGGAGCGATAGCGGCGCGGTATCCTGGATCTGCGCCGGACTCCAGACCCCATCCCGATACCAGGCGACGGCCATCTGCGCCGAAAGTACGCTGCCGAATGGGGCGTTCTTCGCCGGGTGGACGGGAACCGGATGGGCGTTCATCGCAGTGACTCCTCAAAGAAAGATCGTGGCCGGATGTTCGAGCCGTGTCTTGAGCGCCTGAATCATCGCCGCTGCGTCGTAACCGTCGACGAAGCGGTGATCGAACGACGAGGACAGGTTCATCATCCTGCGAATCGTCATCGTGCCATCGCGGACGACGGCGCGCTCGACGGCCTTGTTGACGCCGACGATCGCTACCTCGGGCGCGTTCAGGATGGGCGTCGAGACGATGCCGCCGAGCTTGCCGAGGCTGGTCACCGTGATCGTCGAACCCGTGAACAGTTCGCGCGGCGCGGCCCGACCGCGCGCCGCTTCTGCGATGCGGCGGATACCGGCCGAGAGGGCTGCGAGGTCGAGTCGGTCGGCATCGCGGAGCACGGGAACCTTGAGACCGTCCGCAGTCTGCGTGGCAATGCCGACGTGCACGGCGCGGTAGCGGCGAATGACGTTGCGCGACTCGTCGTAGTGCGCATTGCACTGCGGGAAGTCACGTAGCACCCTGGTCAACCCCGCGACGATCAATGGCAGCAGCGACATCGGCGCAGCGTCGGCCGACGCGGAGGCATTCAGATGCTGGCGCAGCGCCTCGAGTTCAGTGACGTCGACTTCCTCGACATAGCTGAAGTGCGGGATGCGCCGCTTGGACTCGCTCATGCGTTCGGCGATCAACCGCCGCACACCGATGACGGGAATCTCCTCGACGCCTGCCGCACCGGCCCCCGGCCCGAGCGCGCGTTCGAGATCCGAGGCCTGAATGCGTCCGCCTGGGCCACTACCGCGGACCTGCGCCAAATCGATGCCGGCCTCGCGCGCCCGCCGACGCGTCGCGGGCGATGCCTTCACCCGCGCCGTACCTGGCTGCGCGTCGCGGCTCGTCGCGGCAGCCGACGCGGGTGACGCTGCGCCGTCCGTCACAGCTTCCCTGGCTCGCGGCCGGTCGTCCGTAGACGCAATCAGCACCTCCGCGCCCGCTTCCTGTTCGGCGAGCTCGAATACCGCAAGCTCGGCGCCGACCGCAACCGACTGTCCCGGCTCCGCCGCGACCGACAGCAGCCGACCCGACACTGGCGAGGGCACTTCCACGACCGCCTTGTCGGTCGACATCTCGAGCAGCGGGTGATCCTCGGTTACGCATTCGCCGGGGCGGACGCGCCACGCGACGACTTCCGCCGCGACCGTTCCCTCGCCGAGATCCGGCAGCTTGAAGACGAACCGGCTCATCCGACCTCCATGAGCGCCTGCAGCGCCAACGTCACGCGGGACTTTCCAGGGAAATATTCCCACTCAAACGCATGCGG
>CAZAWM010000311.1:0-3227 GCA_964488605.1 uncultured Steroidobacteraceae bacterium
GACGGCACTTTCGTGCCGCGGCTCATGCTGCCGCTGTCGCTGTCCTACGACCATCGCGTCATCGACGGTGCCGCGGCTGCGCGTTTCACGACCGATCTTGCCATGCGGCTGTCCGACCCGCGTGCACTGCTCGAGGCCGTGCCATGAGCGAGATCATCGAGATCCGGGTCCCGGATCTGGGCGGTTTCAGCGCGGTCGATGTCATCGACGTTCTGGCCTGCGCAGGCGATTCGATCTCAGTCGAGCAGCCACTGATCACTCTCGAGACCGACAAGGCGACGATGGACGTGCCGGCACCGGCGGCCGGAACGATCGTCGAGATGCTGGTCGCGCGCGGCGACAAGGTGTCGACCGGCAGCCCGATCGCGCGTCTGGCGCTCGCGCCCGTCCGCGCCGCGGGTCCTGTGGTCGGCACTGACGCGACCGCGGCTCCCGCCCCGCGCGAGCGCGCTGCGGAGCCCGCGATCCCCGCCGCGACCCCAGCCGACGCCCGTTCGGTACCGACGCCGGTGGTTGCTCCGCGTTACGACGGGGCCGTGGATCGGCGCACCGACCTGGTCGTGATCGGCGCGGGGCCCGGCGGTTACGCTGCGGCGTTCCGTGCGGCCGATCTCGGTGTGCGCGTCACGCTGGTCGAGCGCTGGCCGACGCTCGGCGGCGTCTGCCTCAACGTCGGCTGCATTCCGTCCAAGGCGCTGCTGCACGCCGCCAAGGTTGTCGAGGAGGCGGCCTCGATGGCCGAGCATGGCATCGTCTTCGGCGCACCGCGGATCGATGTCGAGCGACTGCGCGGCTGGAAGAACGGCGTGGTGCGGAAACTGACTGGTGGCCTCAAGATGCTCGCCAAGCAGCGCAAGGTCGAGGTGGTCCAGGGCGAGGCCAGGTTCGTCTCGCCGAAAGTCGTCGCGGTCACGGCGGCCACCGGCGTGCAGACCATCGGTTTCGAGCACTGCATCGTCGCGGCGGGTTCCGAGCCCGTGAGGCTGCCATTCATGCCCGACGATCCGCGCATCATTGACTCGACCGGCGCACTAGAGCTGGAGAGCATTCCGGGCCGGATGCTCGTCATCGGCGGTGGCATCATCGGTCTCGAGATGGCCTGCGTCTACGCGGCGCTCGGGACCAAGGTCAGCGTCGTGGAACTGATGCCACAGCTGATGCCGGGTTGCGACCCCGATCTCGTGCGACCGCTCGAGAAGCGCATCCGCGGGCGTTACGAGCGGGTGCTCACCGGCGTGAAGGTCACCGGCTGCGAGGCGGTGGCCGAGGGTCTCAGGGTACGTTTCGAGGGCAACGGGGCGCCGGCAGAGGACGTGTTCGATCGCGTGCTGGTCGCCGTCGGCCGCGTGCCAAATGGCCGGCGGATCGGCGCCGAAGCAGCCGGACTCGAGATCGACCCGCGCGGTTTCATAGTGGTCGACCGGCAGATGCGAACGCGCGAGCCGCACATCTTCGCGATCGGTGACATCGCCGGACAGCCGATGCTCGCGCACAAGGCCACGCATGAGGGCAAGGTGGCTGCCGAAGTCGTCGCCGGACACAAGGCCTTCTTCGACGCGCGTGTCATTCCGTCCGTCGCCTATACCGATCCCGAGGTCGCCTGGGTAGGGCTGACCGAGACGGAAGCGAAGGCCAAGGGCATCGCAGTGCAGAAGGGCTTGTTCCCCTGGATGGCAAGCGGGCGCTCTCTCGCGCAGGCGCGTGAAGAGGGCTTTACGAAGCTGCTGTTCGACCCGGTCACGCGACGCGTGCTCGGTGGCGGTCTCGTCGGGCCGAGTGCCGGTGAGCTCGTCGCCGAGATCGCGCTCGCCATCGAATTGGGGGCCGACGCCGCCGATATCGGGCTCACGATCCATCCGCATCCGACTCTGTCGGAGACGGTCGCCTTCGCGGCCGAGGCTTTCGAAGGCACGTTGACGGACCTCTACGTACCGCGCAAGGTCTGAGCGGCCTGTCGCCGCGACGGTTCAGAGCAGGCGGCGCAGCGCCTCGAGGTATCGCTGCTCGTCGGGCGCGCGGCCGCCGCGCTGTGCCTCCCAGAGCGTCTGGCCGAGCAGTTCCATCATGCGATGCTCGGCCTCGTGCGGATCGAGACGCGAACCGAGCCGCTGCGCGACTGCGCGGATCCCCGCCGGTCGGTCGGTCGCAATCTGGTCGCGGAGGGCCAGATGCAGGCCGAGATGCAGGAACGGGTTGCCGCCGATCGAACCCGCGAAATCCGCATCGAGCGCCGTCTCGTCCTCTAGCCAGCGCCAGCACTCCGGGTGCCGCTCGATCACCTCGGCGATCTGTGCCTCGAGCGGCGAGAGCAGCCCGCCCGAGCGACTCCGGCGCCACGCTTCGAGATAGTGGCGACGCAGGTCGGCCCGAGTCTGACCGGCGAACAGCATCAGCCCTCGTGTCTGGTCTTGCCGCGGTACTCGCAGAGGTCCGCGATCGGACAGTGCGGACAGTCCGGACGGCGCGCCTTGCAGATGTAGCGACCGTGCAGGACCAGCCAGTGATGGGCGTCGCGTCGGAACTCCTCGGGAGTTAACCGGATCAGCGCTTTCTCGACCGCGAGCGGCGTACGGCCGCGTGCGAGTCCGGTGCGGTTCGCGACCCGAAAGATGTGCGTGTCGACGGCGATGGTCGGTTCGCCGAAGGCGGTGTTGAGAACCACGTTCGCGGTCTTTCGACCGACCCCGGGCAGTGCTTCGAGTGCCTCCCGCGGCCGCGGCACCTCGCCACCGTACTGCTCGACGAGGATTCGACAGGTGGCGATCACGTTGCGGGCCTTGGCGTTCCATAGGCCGATCCTGCGGATGTAAGGGGCGAGGCCGTCGATGCCGAGCGCGAGCATGGCCTGCGGCGTTCGCGCGACCGGGAAGAGGCGCCGCGTCGCCGCATTGACACTCTTGTCGGTCGCCTGCGCCGAGAGGATCACGGCGACCAGCAGCTCGAACGGCGTCGAGTATTCGAGCTCGGTGGTCGGATTCGGATTGGTGCGGCGCCAGCGCTCGAAGATCTCGCGTCGCTTCTGCGCATTCATGGGCTCGCGCTCCGCTTGCGCTCGGCGATCCGTGCGGCGCGCTCAGCGGCGCGCCGCGCCAAGCGCCGTTCGTGCGCGCGGTGGCGCTCTCGGTTGCCGGAGGCGGTCGGCGCGGGCGGCGCCGTCACGGGGCGCGGAATCATCACGATGCAGTCCACCGGGCACGGCGCGATGCACAGCTCGCAGCCGGTGCAGA
>CAZAWM010000312.1:0-3220 GCA_964488605.1 uncultured Steroidobacteraceae bacterium
CCCTTGCGCCGGGCAGCACATTTTCGCAAACCTATGCCCTGGCCGAGCAGGCACGCGAAATCGTGCAACGCAATCCGCACATCAAACTCGTCTACACGGCCATCGGCGGGGGCAACGCAGGCTCGGACCCATTCGCGCCCAAAGGTGCTGCTGAGGTACGCAAGGCCACTCTGACCCTCAACATGACACCACGCCAACAGCGCACCGGGGTAAGCAAACAGCAGATCGAGCACCAGCTGCGCGAAGCGCTGGCCGTGCTGCCGGGGGCGCGCATCCAGGTCGGTTTTGGAGGATCGAACGAAAAGTACATCCTGGTGCTCGCCGGGGAGGACGGACGCACCCTGCGCGAGCACGCACTGCTCGTGGAGCGCGATCTGCGCACCATTCCCGGCATCGGGAGTGTGACCTCGACCTCCAGCCTGCAACGCCCGGAAGTCATCGTGCGGCCCGACTTCGGGCGTGCAGCAGATCTCGGTGTGACCTCGGCAGCGATCGCCGATACTCTGCGCATCGCAACCACCGGGGACTACGACCAGGCGCTACCGAAGCTCAACCTCTCGCAACGCCAGATCCCCGTGGTGGTACGCCCGCCGCTTCGCGCGCGGCCTCGAAAGCAAGGGTGCCATCCGTGAAGGCTCCTCTCGACGGTGCGAGCAAACCCCTCGAGGTTAGCACATCCACGACAAAGAGAACATCGTTCACATAGCACCCGCCGTGCCGCTCGATGCCACCGCGCCGCAACGACCGGCCGTCGTGCGGTATGCTCGCGCGCCGTGCGCGCCCCGCCCGATGTCCGCGCCTTCGACCTCGGCACGTCATCGCTGAAAGCCGCGCTCGTGTCGGCGACGGGCCACCTCTCTGCGCTCGAGTCGCGCCCACTGCGGGCGCTGCACGTCCCGGGCGGCGGCGTCGAGCAGAGCCCGGGCGAGTGGTGGTCGGCGCTGTGTGACGCGGCGCGGTCGGTCATCCTGCGCGCGGGAGGAGCGGCAAGCTCCATCGCCGCCGTGAGCGTCTCCTCGCAGTGGTCGGGCACCGTCGCCGTCGACGCGCGCCTCGAAACTCTGTGCGACGCCCTCGTGTGGCTCGATGCGCGCGGCGCGGGGGCGGTCGCTCGCGCCGTCCGCGGCCTCGTCAACGTGCGCGGCTAGCCCGCATTTCTCACAAAAAAAGATCGCCACGGGCTCTAATCGCGGTAAGTGAATGTGTGTCAAAGACAATCACTGAACCGTGAGGAACGCGTGGCGACGACAGACTGTACCCCGACTCAGCTCGAATTTCTACGCTTTGGTTCGCGCCGGGTAGAGGGCGGGTTCACGGCCGGACGGACCAGTAGCGACGGCGGCGTCTTGTTGCTGCGCGAGCTCGCGGAACGCACGAGGTTCTTTGAGCGAGCGGCGGCGTGCTTCACGGATTTCCGCCAGCAGGAGCTTATCGAGCATCCGCTCAAGCAGCTCATCGCACAGCGCGTGCTGGGCATCGCGTGCGGGTACGAGGATCTGAACGACCATGACTCGCTGCGCGACGATCCGCTCTTCGCGCTTGGAGCGGACCAGCGGGATGTGCTCGGTGAGCGCCGCGCGCGAAAGCAGGACAAGGGGCACGCGCTCTCGGGCAAGAGCACACTCAACCGACTTGAGCTGACACCGCAGAACGCTGACGCGAGGGCGCGCTACAAGAAGATCGTCTACGACGCACAAGCGTTCGATGCACTGTTCGTCGACATCTTCTTGGACGCCCACGATGTGCCACCGGCGGAAATCATCCTCGACCTCGACTCCACCGATGATCCGATTCATGGCGCCCAGCAAGGGCGATTCTTCCACGGCTACTACGGCCACTACTGCTACCTACCGCTCTACATCACGTGCGGGAACTTCCTGTTGTGCGCGCGACTGCGCCCGTCGAACATCGATGCACCGAAGGGCTCGCTGGAAGAGCTCGCGCGGATCACGAAGCGCATTCGAGCGCGCTGGCCGAACGTGGAGATCACGATCCGCGCCGACAGCGGCTTCGCGCGCGACGAGATCATGACGTGGTGCGAAGCCAACGCCGTTCACTACGTGCTGGGCCTCGCCAAGAACAAACGCCTCCTTCGCGCGATCGGTGCCGAGCTCGAGGAGGCGCGCAAAGAGCACCTTAAAACCAGCACGCCCTCGCGACGGTTCCGTGACTTTCGATACCGCACCCGCAAAAGCTGGAGCCGAGAGCGTCGCGTGATCGGGAAGGCCGAGCACATCTCGGGAAAATCCAACCCGCGGTTCGTCGTCACCTCGTGGGATCTCAAACGGGCAGAAGCGAAGATGCTGTACGAGCGCATCTACTGCGCACGTGGCGACATGGAGAACCGCATCAAGGAGCAGCAACTCGACCTCTTCGCGGACCGCACCAGCACTGCGACCATGCGAGCCAACCAGCTTCGTCTCTACTTCAGCTCGCTCGCGTACGTGCTGGTCAATGAGCTGCGCCGTGTCGCCTTGAAGGGCACGAAGCTCGAACGAGCCTACGTCGGCAGCATCCGCGTCCGTCTGCTGAAAATCGCGGCCGTCGTTACGGTGAGCGTGCGGCGCGTCCACGCCGCGCTCAGCAGCGTCTTCCCTCTACGCGACGTCTTCGAATCGGCACTCGTCAACCTGCGCCTCGCGTACCCTCTGCGCTTGTAGCGTCGCACGCTCAAACCTCAAGCGTTTCTACCTCTCCACGCACCCGCGCGCAGCCGCTGCATTGCCCAGCCTGCGGCGCGTGGCTTGGATTACGCCCCACGCGCTGGCCAACGCGAGCACGCCAGCATTTGCGCATGACCCAAAACCGCAAAACGCTCACGCGCTCGGACGCATGGCTCCTCCGCCGACCCCACCTGTGGGGTCTGTGAGAAATGCGGGCTAGGGGGCTTCTAGTTCGAGGTCTGTAGCCGCTTTCGCATGGCCTTGCGGCGGCGCTTCAAGGCCTCACGCATCTTGCGCTTGCGCTTGACGCTCGGCTTCTCGTAGAAGCGGCGGCGCTTGAGCTCCTGCAGCACGCCTTCCTTGGACATTTTTTGCTTGAGCGCTTTCATCGCCTTCTCGAGGTTGTCCTTGACCTCTACCTCGAGCGGGCGGAACGCCAGCTGTCGCTCGGCCGGCGCGCGCCTGAATTCGCGCCCACCCAGTTCGAACTCGGGTGGAACCGCGAGCGTTTCTTCGTGCGGGATGAACGACACGAGTACCTCCTCCAAAAGTGCGGC
>CAZAWM010000313.1:0-3191 GCA_964488605.1 uncultured Steroidobacteraceae bacterium
GATCTGGTACCAGGCGCCCTGGTTCTGCGGCTCCTCCTGGCACCAGACGATCTCGCGCGCAGTCGTGTAGCGATTCAGCACTGCCTCGTATTCCTCGGCCGGGAAAGGATAGAGCTGCTCGATGCGCACCAGCGCAATGTCCTCGATGCCGGCGGCGCGGCGTGCCTTCAGCAGCTCGAAGTAGACCTTGCCGCTGGAGAACACGACCCGGCGGACCTGATGGGCGGGGGCGATCGCGTCGATCTCGTCGATGACGTTCTCGAAGCTGCCGCGCGCCAGATCATCGAGCGACGACACCGACAGGTCATGGCGCAGCAGACTCTTCGGCGTCATGACGACCAGCGGCTTGCGCAGCGAGCGCAGCATCTGCCGCCGCAGCATGTGGAAAATCTGCGCCGGCGTCGACGGTACGCAGACCTGCATGTTGGTCTCGGCGCAGAGCTGCAGGAAGCGCTCGAGACGCGCCGAAGAGTGCTCGGGTCCCTGCCCTTCGTAACCGTGCGGCAGGAACAGCGTCAGGCCGCAGAGCCGGCCCCACTTCGCCTCGCCGGAACTGATGAACTGGTCGATGACGACCTGGGCACCGTTTGCGAAATCGCCGAACTGCGCTTCCCAGATCACGAGCGCACCGGGATCGGTGGTCGAGTACCCGTACTCGAAGCCCATCACGGCTTCCTCTGAGAGCACGGAGTCGATGACCTGGAACCGAGGTTGCCGCTCCGCAAGGTGCTGCAGCGGGACGTAGGCCTCACCGGTCTGTTGGTGATGGAGCACCGCGTGTCGATGGAAGAACGTGCCGCGGCCGCAATCCTGACCCGAGAGGCGCACCGAATAGCCTTCCTCGAGCAGGCTCGCGTAGGCCAGCGTCTCGGCACAGCCCCAGTCGAGCGGCAGTTCACCGGCGACCATCTTCTGCCGGTTGGCGATTACCTGCTGGACTCTCGGGTGCAGCTGGAATCCGTCCGGCACCCTCGTGATCTTGGCGCCGAGCGCCTGCAGGCGCCCTTTGTCGACGCCGGTGCGCACGCGGGTCCGCCAGTCGCCCTCGAGGTAGACCGTCCAGTCCACCGTGAACTTGTTGCCGATCATGCCGAGCGAGGCGCGCGCCTGCGGCCGACCTTCGTCGAGCCCCGCGCGGTACTCCTCGACCATGCCCATGACCTCCGAGTCGGTCATGATTCCGGCAGCCACGAGTCGGTCGCCATAGATCTTGCGAGTCGTCGGATGCTTGCGGATCACGGCGTACATCAGCGGCTGGGTTGCCGCCGGTTCGTCGGCCTCGTTGTGCCCGAGACGGCGATAGCAGAACAGATCGATGACGACGTCCTTGTGGAATCGCATGCGATAGCGCAGCGCGAGCCGCGCGACGAAGACGACCGCCTCGGGATCGTCGCCATTGACGTGGAAGATGGGCGCCTCGAGCATCTTCGCGACGTCCGAGCAATACATCGTCGAGCGCGCGTCGTCGGGCCTCGAGGTGGTGAAGCCGACCTGATTGTTGACGACGACATGGACCGTGCCACCCGTGTAGTAGCCCCGCGCCTGCGACAGCTGCAGCGTCTCCATCACGACGCCCTGCCCGGCGAACGCCGCATCGCCGTGGATCAGAAGCGGAACGACGCGAGCGCCACGGACGTCACCGCGACGTTCCTGCCGCGCGCGCACCGACCCCTCGACGACCGGGTTGACGATCTCGAGGTGCGAGGGGTTGAAGGCGAGCACCGCATGCACGTTACCACCCGGCGTGCGCAGGTCCGCCGAGAAGCCCTTGTGGTACTTGACGTCGCCCGAACCCTTCATCTGGATCGTGTCGTAGCGGCCCTCGAACTCCGAGAACAGCACCGAGGGTGACTTGCCGAGCACGTTGACGAGCACGTTGAGGCGGCCGCGGTGCGCCATGCCGATCACGATTTCCTCGACCCCCATCGCGCCGCCCTGCCGGATCACGTCGTCGAGCAGCGGGATCAGCGACTCGCCACCCTCGAGCGAGAAGCGCTTCTGGCCGACATACTTCGTGTGCAGGTAGCGCTCGAGCCCCTCCGCGGCGGTCAGTTGCCAGAGGATGTTCCGCTGCTCTTCGGGAGCAAAGACGTGGTTGAGGCGACCCGACTGGAACTCATCCTGCAGCCACAAGCGCTCCTCGGTGTTGGACACGTGGGCGAATTCCGCGCCTATCGTGCCGCAGTAGATACGGTTGAGCTTGGCGATGATGCCGCGCAGAGTGTCGCGCCCGGGCACCGATTCGCTGCGGCTGCCGGTATAGAACTCCGTGTCGAGGTCGGATTCGTCAAGACCGAAATAGGCGAGATCGAGGACCTTCGGCCGCTCGCGCCGGAGCAGACCGAGCGGATCGATGTTGGCGACCAGATGACCGCGGTTCGCGTAGATCTGGATCAGCCGTGACACCGCGCCCTGTTTGGCGCTCACGTCCGTGGCTGTCGCCGCGTCCGTAGCGACGATCCTCGAGCTGCGAGCACGCGCGGCGATGGCGGCCTGGATCGAGCGATGCGCGTGCTCCGGCAAGGGGCCCGTCGGCAGACTCGAGAAGTACTCGCGCCAACGCTGCTCGACGCCGGCGGGGTCGGCGAGAAACTGCTCGTAGAGTGATTCGACGTAGGCGGCATTGCTGCCGAACAGGGGCGTGGTTTCGAGTTGCTCGCTGCGCGTGGCGGCCATGAGAATTGCGGTCCTCCGGAGATCCTGCGTGTAGCCGCCGGCCGACGGGGCGCCGCCCGCGCGCCGGAAACGGCGCAGCGGACGCAGAAAACCCTCTCAGTTCAAAGGACTGAGCGACAGCGACGCAGAAGCTATAGTCTACCGGATGACGCCGCCGGGCGCCAAAGCGCCGCCCGCGCGCTGCGCAGCGGTTCACGCGCCGGACGCTCCGTAGGCCCGCAGCAGGATGCCCTCGAGCAGCGAGAATTCATAGCCGATCAGGATGACGTAACCGACCAGGATCACGTACAGCAGCAGACCGATCGGCACGCGACCGAAAGCACGCAGGCGCGCAAGTACGACAAGCACGGTCACGCCCGCCGCGGTCAGGCCCATCTTCCATAGGGCGAACGCCGGAGCGCTGCCGAGTACGAGTGGCTCCATGACTGGATTGAGCTCTTCCGCCCCAAGGCTGATCAGGGTCACGGTCATGAACGCATCGCCCGCACAGAGCAGCAGGATCAGCATCGCGACCG
>CAZAWM010000314.1:0-3169 GCA_964488605.1 uncultured Steroidobacteraceae bacterium
GCCTGGCACGCGAAGACCGACGGACCGCGCCGCGTGTTCTACCGGCTGCTCGCTCTCGACGGCAACCCGATCGGCGCGGTGCATGAGCTCGACGCCGGGCCGGGTGCGATGCAGTCGCCGGTCGTCGCCGCGCGCCCCGACGGGCGATTCCAGATCGTCTGGCAGCAGGCCGATCGCATCATGACCACAGTGCTGCCCGGCAGAGCGTCGGCCGCGGCCGGCTCCGCGACCGCCGCGCGGGGAGCCCGCTGACATGCGCGTCGCCGCGGCGCGCTGGCTGCTCGGCGCAGGATGGGTAGCCCTGCTCGCGTTCGCCGCTGCCGCCGTGCGCGCAGAGACGCCGGCCGAGCCGGTCACGGCCGCCGAGCTCAGGTCCGCGCTGGACCGGGAGCGCGGCCGGGTGCTCGTCGTGACCCTCTGGGCCACCTGGTGCACCCCTTGCCTGCGCGAGATTCCGGACCTGCTGCACCTCGAAGCCGAAATGGGCCTGCAGAACGTCCGGCTGATCGGCATCGCCGTCGATGATCCGACGCCCGGCGCGCGAGAAGTCGAGGAGTTCCGCCGCAAGTATTTCCCGGCGCTCCGGACTTTCGCGCGCCGTGACGGCGAGCGCGACGCACTCGCGAGCGTGATCGATCCGGCCTGGAACGAAGTCGTGCCGACGACCTACATCCTCGATCGGAGCGGCAAGGTGCGCGCGCGCATCCAGGGCAAAAAGACGCTCGAGGAGTTCAAGACCGCGGTCAGACAAGTCCTCTGAGTCGAGGTCGATACCGCGTAAACACCTCGTTCAAGACACAAGTCAAGGAGGGCATTCGATGATGGACCGTCGATCGATGCTGCACCTCGGTGCCGCGACGCTGGCCGCGGCCGCCGCTACCGCCCATTCCGAGCCCGCGGCGAGCGAGGCGAAAACCTATGTTCTGGTTCACGGCACGTGGCATGGCGGCTGGGTCTGGCAGCGCGTCGCCGAGCGGCTGCGTGCGACCGGACACCGCGTCTACACGCCCACCTGCACGGGTTGCGGTGAACGGGTCCATCTTTCGCGTCCGGATATCGGTCTCGAGACTCACATCACCGATATCGCGAACGTCATCGAGTTTGAGGAGCTCGAGCGCGTGATCCTCGTTGGGCACTCATTCGCCGGCATCACGATCACCGGCGTGGCCGACCGGCTGCGCGAGCGCATTCGTCGCATCGTCTTCTTCGACGCATTGGTACCGAGCGAGCAGCGTCCGGCTGCCGTGCTCCCAGAACCCAACGGTGAGTATCCCGAGTGGTGGCGTAAACGGCAGGCGAAGTTTATCGACGGTTATCGGATGAATTTCTGGGACGAATACAAGATCGAGATGCTCGTGCCGTCCGACGACACCGCCAACGTCGAGCTGCTGCGGCGCCGTCTGACGACACATCCGATGCGCCAATGGACGGACCGCCTCGAGCTGCGCCATGGCGGCTGGCAGGCTCTGCCCAGGACCTACATCCAGCCGACGCTGCAGACCTACTCGCCGTCATCCGAGCGTATGATCGGACCGGCGCGGGAAGCAGGCTGGCAGTTCCTGCGCCTCGCCTGCTACCGTGACGGCATGCTCACCCACCCGAACTTGGTCGCGGACTGTCTTGCCGCACTGGATTGAGTTACAGGCGCGATGCTCGTCGAGGAGGTCCGATGCCAAACAATCGAGTCATCTACGCCGGAATCGTCGTGCTCGTCGTCACCGTACTTATATGGATCGGCGCCGAGCTGACGCGCCGTGTGGAATGGATCTTGCCGTATTCTGGCGCGCTAGGCGTATTTCTGGTCGTCGTGGGCGCGATCTATGAGATCGGGTCACGCCGTCGGCGCGCAGATCGCTGACCGAGCAGGCGTTTCTTGGTCTCGATGACCAGCAGCAGCGCGATGCCAACGCCGATCACCGCGGCGCCGTCCGCCAACGAAAGCGGCGCGGTAGAGAACACTTGCTGTATCGGTGACCAGTAAGTGAGGACGAGCTGCGCAACGGTCACGGTGGCGACGCCGAGCAGCACGGCGCGGGTGCCGAGCAGACCGCGTAGCGTCAGCGAGGCGCCGTGGACGTAGCGCACGCTGAACAGATAGAACACCTCCATCACGACGATCGTATTGACGGCAATCGTGCGCGCCGTCTCGATCGGTAGTCCGCGGCCCTCGGCCCAGAAGAACATGCCGAAGGCGCCGCACACGAACAGCGCCGAGACGAACACGATGCGCCAGAGCAGGAATCGCGACAGCAAGGGCTCGGTGGGCGCACGCGGCGGGCGTTGCATGGACCCCGGTTCCGTCGGTTCGAAGGCCAGCGTCAGGCCAAGCGCCACGGCCGTGATCATATTGACCCAGAGGATCTGCAGCGGCGTAATCGGCAGCGCCAGGCCGAAGGCAATCGCCGCAATGATCGTCATGGCTTCACCGCCATTGGTCGGCAGCGTCCAGGCGATAACCTTGACGACGTTGTCATAGACCGTACGACCTTCGCGAACGGCAGCCACGATCGACGCGAAATTGTCGTCGGCGAGCACGATCTCGGCGGCTTCCTTGGCGGCTTCCGTCCCCTTGCACCCCATCGCCACGCCGACGTCGGCACGCTTGAGCGCCGGGGCGTCGTTGACGCCGTCGCCGGTCATCGCAACCACGGCGCCCTCGGACTGCAAGGCCTCGACGAGCCGCAGCTTGTGCTCGGGCGTCGTCCGCGCAAACACGTCGATTTCGCGCGCCAGCGCGCGCAGTGCAGGAGCATCGAGTTCATCGAGTGACGCGCCCTCGGCGACTCGCGGTGAGTCGCCGAGTCCGAGCTGCCGCGCGACCGCGAGCGCGGTCACGGCATGATCGCCGGTGATCATGACTACACGTACGCCCGCGCGCCTGCAGTCGGCAATCGCCTCGACGGCTTCCGGGCGCGGCGGATCGATCAGACCGGCCAGACCGAGGAAGACTGCGTCGCGCTCGATGTCGGCAAACGACAGCGTGCTGGTCCCGGCAGGCATGCGCTTGCTGGCGAAGGCCAGCACGCGCTGGCCGTTGGCCGCGAGCCGCTCGATCTGCCTGGTCCAGAATGCGGTGTCGAGCGGCAGAGTTTTCGTGCCACTGAGCTGCGCAGCGCACATCTCGAGCACGCGCTCGGGGGCGCCCTTGATCAGCGCGAAGCAACCGTCG
>CAZAWM010000315.1:0-3153 GCA_964488605.1 uncultured Steroidobacteraceae bacterium
CGCGACGGATGCTGGCGCCGTCGCGCCACGGTGCGCTCGGTCTGCGGCTGCAGCGCGCGGTGGCTCCGCGATGGGCGCGCGCGATCGAACCGTGGGCTTCGCCCGCCTGGCGATATCGACGCTCGCCACTGCCCGGTGATCCGGCGCGCGTCCCGCGGCCCGAATGCGCCCCGACAGAGGGTCCGGGCTGTGCTGTTCCTTGCGGTCCGGTATGATCTCTGGCTGACTTCGCCTGGGAGTCCTTCATCGATGTGGGAGATCGTGCGGGCCGGCGGCCCGCTCATGTGGCCTATCATCGCTTGTTCGATCGCGGCGATCGCAATCGTTGCTGAGCGACTGTGGACCCTGCACCCGCAACGCGTGATGCCGCGCGGCCTGTTACAGAAGGTCTGGCAGCTCGTCGAGAACAACCAGATCAACGACAAGGTAATCACCGCCTTGCAGCAGAACTCGCCGCTCGGCCGCGTGCTGGCAGCTGGTCTGGCCAACCGGCATCGGTCGCGCGAAGTCATGATGGAGCGGCTCGAGGACACGGGGCGGCATGTCGTGCACGAGCTCGAGCGCTTTCTCAACACGCTCGGAACGATCGCCAGCGTCGCGCCACTGCTCGGCTTGCTCGGCACGGTGACCGGCATCATCAAGGCGTTCAATGCGATCACGCAGGGCGGCATGGGTGACCCTCGCATGCTGTCCGGCGGCATCAGCGAGGCGCTGATCACGACGGCCGCGGGTCTGCTCGTGGCGATCCCGGCGCTAATTGCTTACCGGTACCTGCGCGGCAGGGTCGATCGTATCGTCATCGACATGGAGAAGGACGCGATCCAGCTTGCAGACGCTGTCGAGCGTTCCCAGGCGCGCGAGCCTCCGGAGCCGGCATGAATCTCAAGCCGCGCCGCGCCGAGGAGCCCGACGTCAACCTGGTCTCGCTGATCGACGTCGTACTGATGATTGTCGTGTTCTTCATGCTCTCCTCGACATTCGTCGACGAGAGCAGCCTGCGGATCCGACTGCCCGAGGTGTCCGCGAGCTCGGGTACACCGCCCGCAGCCGAGCCTATCGTCATCACGGTGACGGAGTCCGGTGGCTACCGCGTCAACGGTCGCGAACTGATCAACTCGAGTCCTGAGACGCTGCGCGCGGCCATTTTGCGGGTCGCAGGCGACGAACGCGAGGCGACCGTGAGGCTGCGGGCCGACGGCAGGGCGACGCATCAGTCTGTCGTGACGGCGATGGACGTCGTCGGGCGTCTTGGCTTCCGGCAGATCGACATCGCGGCCGTGCCGGCCGCGCCACAGGCACCGCCCCGTTGAACGCCACTCTGGTGCCCGTCGTAGAGCATCCGGCGCAGGTGTACAGGCGCCTGCTCTCCTACGCGCGACCGCACCTCGGCATGTTCATGATCGGCGTGCTCGGCATGGCGCTGTTCGCCGCGACCGACTCAGCCATGGCCTATCTCGTCAAGGTGTTTCTCGGCGGAGCCTTCGTCGAGCGCGATCCTCGCATCATCTGGCTCGTTCCGCTCGGCGCCGTCGTGCTGTTTCTGTTGCGCGGAATCGGCGATTACGTCTCCAACTACTACCCTGGCTGGGTGGGGCGCCAGGTGATCAAGGCGCTGCGCCGCGAGCTCTTCGAGCACTACATGCGCCTGCCGGCCGCCTACCACGACGCGGCCGTCGGCGGGCAGATGCTCTCGCGGCTGACCTACAACATCGAGCTCGTTGCCGAGGCCTGCACCAATGCAGCCACGTCGCTGATCCGCGATTCCCTGACCATCCTCGGGCTGCTGGCGACCTTGTTCTACCTGAACTGGCGGCTCGCGACCTTCGTGCTGCTGTTGGCCCCACCGCTCTCCTGGCTCATCCGGCGCGTGAATCGGCTGTTCCGTCGCTACAGCACGCGCATCCAAAACTCGATGGGCGATGTCACGCGCGTGACCCGCGAGGCACTCGATGCACACCGTGTCATAAAGGTCTTCAATGCGCAGGACTTCCAGGCGCAGCGGTTCGAGCAGGCCAACGAGCAGAACCGGCACAGCAACATGCGTCTGATCCGGGCGCGGGCCATCAGCAATCCGGTAGTCCAGCTCATTGCGGCGCTGGGTCTCGCGGGCGTGCTGTATTTCTCGATCTCGCAGGTGTTCGCGAGCCAGCTCGGGGTCGATGAATTCATGGCGTTCCTGACCGCGCTGCTGCTGATCACTGCACCCTTGCGGCGGCTCGTCAACATCTTCGCGCCGCTGCAGGCCGGTATCGCCGCCGGCGCGAGCGTCTTCGAGGTCCTCGATCTTCCGGCCGAAGACGATCGAGGGCAGCGGCCGCTCGACCGCGCGCAGGGGCAGATCGATTTCGAGGGCGTCTCGTTCGCCTACGGCGCCGACAAGGGCGACGTCCTCAGCGATGTCTGGCTGCACGTGCCGCTAGGACGCACCTATGCGATCGTCGGCAAATCGGGTGGCGGCAAGTCGACGCTGGTCGGACTGCTGCCACGCCTTTATGAGCCGCGCGAGGGTGTCGTGCGACTCGACGGTGTCGACGTGCGGGAATACAGGCTTGCGGATCTTCGCCGCCAGATCAGCCTCGTGAGCCAGGACGTCGTGCTGTTCAACGATACCATTCGTGCCAACATCGCCTTCGGTCGTCCCGACGCCAGCGATGCAGAGATAGAGGCGGCGGCCCATGCCGCGTACGTGCTGGAGTTTGCGGCGGAGCTACCGCAGGGTCTCGACACGCCGATCGGCGATCATGGCGCGCAGCTGTCGGGCGGGCAACGACAACGCATATCGATCGCGCGGGCCTTGCTCAAGGACGCCCCAGTGCTGATCCTCGACGAGGCGACCTCGGCGCTGGACACCGAGGCGGAGCGACGCATTCAATCGGCGCTCGAGTCGCTGATGCGCGGCCGCACGGTTCTGGTGATCGCGCATCGGTTGTCGACCATCGAGGCCGCTGACTGCATCGTCGTGATGGACGATGGCCGCGTCGCCGAGCAGGGCAGTCACGCGGAACTGATCGCGCGCAGCGGGCTGTACGCACAGCTGCACAAGCTGCAGTTCAACGTGTGACCGAGCGCTGGCTGCAGCGAATCTGGTACTCGGATTCAGCGCCGCTGGCGTTGCGGGCGCTCGAATGGCCCTTCCGGGCCGCTGTCGCAGTG
>CAZAWM010000316.1:0-2163 GCA_964488605.1 uncultured Steroidobacteraceae bacterium
GGGTTCGAGAAAGGCACCATCGAGGGCCAGCGCCCGCTCGAGATCGAATGCGCCGACGTTCAGCACCTTATCGATGGGGACGTCGCAGTTGCGCGTGCGGAAGATCTTCGCCGTTCCGTTGATCGCGCGCAGACGGCGCTCGATGCGCTCGAGCTCGGCAGGCGCCACGAGGTCGATCTTGTTTAGCAGGATCACGTCGGCGAACGCTGCCTGCTCCTTGGGTTCCTCCATCCGATCGAGGTGCTGCTCGATGTGCCTGGCGTCGATCACGGTCACGATCGCGTCGAGCAGGAACTGGTTCCTGAAATCGTCGTCGAGGAAGAAAGTCTGTGCCACCGGACCCGGATCGGCCATCCCGGTGGTCTCGATCATCACGTAGTCGAACCGGTCGCGGCGCTTCAAAAGCTGGCCGAGGATACGCAGCAGATCGCCACGGACCGTGCAGCAGATGCAGCCGTTGTTGGTTTCGAAAAGCTCCTCCTCCGCGCCGATCACGAGCTGATGGTCGACGCCGATCTCGCCGAACTCGTTCTCGATCACGGCAATGCGTCTGCCGTGGTTCTCGGAGAGGATGCGGTTCAGGAGCGTCGTCTTTCCTGACCCGAGAAAGCCTGTCAGTACGGTGACGGGGATCCGATCCCTGGAAGTCATGGCACGTGATTGTAGGCGCTGACGACGCGCCTCGCACGGTCGTGCCCACTCGCACCATGGCAGCGGTTGCCGAAGTTGCGCCGACCTGGGGCCGCGACATATCTTGCCGCCCATGCCCCGCCGTCACGATCACGCCGCCTGCATCAGCCGTGCTGTCGCGACAGCGGCCGAGGTCTGTGCCACGCGCGGCCTCAAGCTCACACCGGTGCGCAAGCGCGTGCTCGAGATCGTCTGGCGCGCGCACGAGCCTATAGGCGCCTACGATATTCTCGCCGAGCTGGCCAAGGAGCGTGACAAGGCCGCGCCGCCCACCGTCTACCGCGCGCTCGATTTCCTCATCGACGCGGGACTCGTCCACCGCATCGACTCGCTGAACGCCTTCGTCGGCTGCGACGCTCCGCGCCGCGACCACGTCGGCCAGTTTCTGGTCTGCAGGCGCTGCCATCGTGTCGTCGAGATCGACGATCCGGCCTTGCAGCGCGCACTCGCCGATCGCTGCCGCGCCGCGGGCTTCAAGGTCGAACCGGCGCCACTCGAAATCAAGGGCCTGTGTAACGACTGCACGGATACTTCGCCGTCCTCACCCACCGCCCCCGCAAGGAGTCACGTCTCATGATCGGAATCACCGCCAAGTCCTGCGCCCTGCGCGCCGCCGCCGTGCTCGGCGTCCTCGCCGGGCTCGCCTCGATGCCGCTCGCGGCGCAGATGGGGTCGCCGCCGCCGAGCAGCGAAATCGCCAAACGCATCGAAGCGGCCCTCGCCAGCGACATCCGGACCCCGGAGGAGCGTGCGCGCGACCGGACCGAGCGCAAGCCGGTGCAGACCCTCGAGTTCTTCGGGCTGCAGCCCAATATGCGTGTCCTCGAACTGTTCCCGGCGGGCGGCTGGTACACGAAGATCCTCGGTCAGGTACTCGCGGAGCAGGGCAAACTGTACATCGCGATCGGCGCCGATCGGCTCGCTCCGCGGCTGCGGGAGTGGAAGCTCGACAAGGTCGAAGTTGCTCCCGCCCGGGCCACGCCGCAGCCTTCGGGACAGTTCGGCGTGTTCAGGATGGACAGCGTCGATCTCGGCGTGAAGGACCTCGACATGGTGCTCACGTTCCGCAACCTGCACAATCTGACGCCCGAGACACGCGCCAATCTCCATCGCGCCGTCTTCGCGGCCCTCAAGCCGGGCGGCATCTACGGAGTCGTCGACCACACCCGGCGGCACAACGAACCCGGTACGGTCGAGAACTGGCGACGCATCGACCCGGTCCTGGTCATCAAGGAAGCGCTCGATGCAGGCTTCGAGTTCGCCGGCTTCAGCGATCTGCACTACCGGCCCGACGACGAGCTGCGCTACGACACCGTACGCCCGACGATTGCCGGGTACAGCGACCGCTTCACGCTGAAGTTCCGCAAACCGGCAGCGCGCTAGCGCCGCAGCGCGGCCCGCTCCGGTGTGCTGCCGGAGCGGGCGGGCGGCGTCCGCAAACGCGGTTCTGCGCCCCGATCGCGGCGCTGCGCT
>CAZAWM010000316.1:2173-3152 GCA_964488605.1 uncultured Steroidobacteraceae bacterium
CCATGTCCGGCATCAGGGCCACTCTCGGGCAACGGCGCGCGATCTGGCGGCACGGGCTCCTCGCCTGCGTCGCCCTGTTCGCGCTTCAGGCCGCCGCGCCGGCGCTCGCGTGGTGCCTGCACGACGACGCCTCTGCCCACGTCGAATCGGCGCTGACGCACTGCGACCATGCGGACCCTCAGCATAAGACACTCGACGCGGAGCCGCCGGGAGCGTCGGCCACGCACGGCGGCGGCACGAGCGCGCCTGGCCTCGCCAGCGTGGCGAGGCTGTCGCTCGCCGACTGGCTCGCTGATGACTCGAGGAGTCCGTCAGCGCGCCCGCGGATCGCCGACACGCGACTAGCAGCGTGGATCAATGGCCGGTTCGGGCACAGCATACGCCTGCTGATCTAGCCGACCTCCGTCGACGTCCGGGCCTTCCGGCCCTGCTGTCCCGTCGTCCCGAGGTCGTGCTCCATGAGAAACCGCGTCCGACTCCTCTGCCTCGCGCTGCTTTCCGCCTGGCCTGCGCTCGCCGCCGCGCATGGTGACGATGACCCTGCTCACGAGGACCCTGCGGCCGCGATCGGACAGGGAGCCCCAACGCGCCGCGTCGCGGTGCTGACGTCCAAGCTCTACGAGGCGGTGATCGAGCCGCATGGCGACCACGTGGCCATCTGGCTCGACCGCTACGACACCAACGAGCCGGTCACCGGCGCACGCGTACAGGTGTCGATCGACGGCGTCATCGAATCGAGCGTCGCCCGTGAGGAGGAGCCGGGAATCTACGAGGTCTACGTACCCGAGGCGGCGATCGGCGGTGCGCTCGCAGTCACGCTCGTGATCGCCGGCGCGGCCGGTGACGACCGGCTCGGCGGCACGCTCGATGCGCCGGTCGAAGGCGACGAGCACGAACATGGGCTGCTCGAAGCGCGCTGGCCCTGGCTCGGGCTCGGCGCTGCCGTGCTCGCGGCCTGCGGCTTCCTGCTGCTGCGCAG
>CAZAWM010000317.1:0-3109 GCA_964488605.1 uncultured Steroidobacteraceae bacterium
GTGGAAGGCGAGCGCGAGCGCAGCAACGTCGCCACCGGCGCGCAGCTGCCGCAGCGCGCTCTCGAGTGCCGGCTGCCAGTCGAGTTCGAGCTGGCCGGCGCGCTCGCGCAGCGCGAACGGCAACGGCGCCATGCCGTCGGCCTCGGCCGTCTCGGCGAGCGCCTCGAACTCGGCAGCCGCCTGGCCTTCGTAGCTCATGACCTGACGCATGCCCGCGAGCGCCGCGAGCGCGTCGAACAGCCGGCCCACGCTCGAGGTACGCGGACTATGCAGACCGCGCTCGAGCATGCGGCCGAGCACGCGACGCTCGGCGCGCGTGAACGCGGCGATCGGCGCGAGCGACTCGCACTCGAGCGCCGCTGCACCGAACGAGGCATGCAGCAGGCCGAGCGCCGCGCGCCGCGGCTCGCGCACTGCGGCTTCACCTCCTGGCAGCGGGAAGGTCCGTAGCGCGCCGATGCGCCGCCAGCCGTCGGCGCGGACCTCGAGGAACTCGCCGCCCCAGACCGTGGCGTCGCCGCCGTCGCCGCCGCCATCGAAGGCGACACCGAGCACCGGCAGCGGCGCGCCGCTGTCGGCGAGGCAGGCGACGACATGGGCGAGATGGTGCTGCACGCGGCGGTCGATGCGTCCGCTGCTGGCGTAATCGGGATGCAGGTCTCCGACGCGCATCGCTGCATCGAGGCCGAGCAGCGCTGTGAGCCCGGCGGCGGCCTGCGCATGCCGCGCCCGTGCGGCGGGTGAATCGAGATCGCCGAGGTGGGGTCCGAGCACGACGTCCGCGCGCCGCGTGACAGCGAGCGCGGTTTTCAGGTGGCCGCCGAGCGCGACGATGCCGGCAGGCAGTGGCACGGCGCTCGCGAAGCTCGCGGGTGCGAGCCCGCGCGCGTGGCGCAGCACGACGGCGCAATCGCCGATCACGCGGACGACCGAGTCGTCGATGCCGCGTAGGATCGGCCGGTCGTGATCGAGCACGAGGTCGCCGAGCTGGGCGGGGCGCGGATCGTCGTCGGCGAACGCGATCGGCTCGTCGCTGCGATTGCAGCTCGTGGCGACCAGCGGCCGCGCCAGTGCATCGCAGAGCAGGTGATGGATCGGGGAGTAGGGCAGCATCGCGCCGAGCAGCGCGTGGCCCGGCGCGACCGAGGGCGCGATGACGGGCCGCTGTGATGCGCCGCCCTCGGCAGACCGCGCCGCTTCGCCGCCCGCGCGCCGCAGCAGCACGATCGGCGCGGCCGCGCTGGCGAGCTGTGCGGCCTCCAGATCCGAGACCGCACAGACCGCGCGGACCGCCGCGAGGTCCGGGAACAGCACCGCGAACGGTTTTTCGCCGCGGCCCTTGCGCGTGCGCAGCGCCGCGACAGCCGCCTCCTGGCCGGCATCGGCGAGCAGGTGAAAGCCGCCGACGCCCTTGACGGCGACGATCGCCCCGTCGCGCAGCGCGGCAATGGCCTGCTGCAGCGCCGCCTCGCCGGTCGCGAGCCGCTCGGCGCTGCGGCGGAGCGCGAGCCGCGGGCCGCAGTCGGGACAGGCGATCGGTTCGGCATGGAAGCGCCGGTTGCCGGGGTCCTCGTACTCGCGGCGGCAGGCTGTGCAGAGCGCGAAGCCGCGCATACCGGTGCGCGCGCGGTCGTAGGGCAGGCGCTCGATGATCGAGAAGCGCGGGCCACACTGCGTGCAGTTGATGAACGGGTAGCGGTAGCGCCGGTCGCACGGGTCGCGCAGTTCGCGCAGGCAGTCGGCGCAGGTCGCGAGATCGACGGGCACGTCGGCCGCGCCGGCCCCCTCGATACTGGCGCGGATCGAGAAGCCCTGCTCGCCGACGGGTGTGCGCGGTGCCCGCTCGATGCGGGTGATGCGCGCGTGAGCGGGCGGCGCGCGGGAAAGCTCCTCGAGCAGCCGCGCCACGTCGCGCTCGCGCCCCTCGAGCTCGAGCGCGACGCCGTCGGCAGCGTTCGCGGCCCAGCCCGCGAGCTGCAGCGCGGTCGCGCGCCGGTGCAGCCACGGCCGCATGCCAACGCCCTGCACGGTGCCGTGCAGTGTCACGGCGACACGGATCCGGCTCATGTCGCGAGCTCCACGCTGTCGATCCGGACGTGGCCCGCATCGGGGTCGGCCAGATCGTCCGAGACCGTGATCTCGAGCCGCGCGCCCTCGGCCACGGTGCCGCGCGCCGCTGTCGCGAAATGCGCGGCGAAATGCGCCGGCGAGCACTGCGACAGCGCGCCGAGCCAGACCCGCACGGCCCGCACGCGCCGAGCGTTCTCCGCGGCCGCGACGGTTTCGAGCTGACGCAGCAGCGGCTCGATCAGCCCGCGCTCGTGCATGCCGGTGCCTCGCTCTCGACGCGGTCCTGAGACAACTCGTTCGCGAGCCGTTCGGCGAGTGCGAGGGCCGCGGCACTGACTGCCGGGCCCGGTGCCGCGCCCACGGCAAAGGACCGCGCCTCGATCGCATAGACGGTGCAGCGCGGCGGCAGCCGGCCGAGCGTGCGCGCCAGCTCGAGCGCCTGGTCGAGCGTGAGCCCGTGCGTCACGATCGGTGCGGCGTCGGCTGGCAGCGGCGCGCGCTCGACGTCGAAGCGCCGCACGGTGCCGGGCGGCGCGCCGGAGCGGCAGGCGTCGACGATGATCGCGTGTTCTGTGCCATCGAGCAGCTCGAGCAGCGCCGCCGCGTCGCCGCGCTGCGCGACGGTGCGCACACCCGCTTCGCCCGTTCGCGCAGCGAGCAGCCGCACGACCAGCGCGCCAACGCCGTCGTCGCCGCGATCCGGGTTACCGATGCCGATCACGAGAGTGCCTGCGCGCATCGCCTTCAGCCCCGGTCGACGTCGAGCCGCAGGAAGTGCGTCGCGCACGAGATGCACGGATCGTGGTTGCGCACGGTCTGTTCGGCGCGGCGTCGCAGCGCCGCGTCGGGCAGTTCGAGCGCGGCACCGAGGCAGGCGACGAGGTCCGCCTCGATGCTGGCCTGGTTCTGCGAGGTGGGCGGCACGATATGCGCCACGCGCAGGCAGCCGTCGACGCCGATCCGGTAGCGGTGGTAGAGCAGGCCGCGCGGCGCCTCGGTGGCCGCGCAGCCGGTCACTTCGCGGCCCGGCTCGATCGTC
>CAZAWM010000318.1:0-3108 GCA_964488605.1 uncultured Steroidobacteraceae bacterium
GGCTGATGCCGATGTTGGCGTGCTTGCTTTCGCCGGGGCCGTTGACGACGCAACCCATGACCGCGATGCTCATTTCTTCGACGCCGACGTAGAGTCGACGCCACTCCGGCATCCGGTGGCGGATGTGGCTCTGGATGGACTGCGCCAGCTCCTGAAAGTAGGTGCTGGTCGTGCGGCCACAGCCAGGACAGGCGATCACCATCGGCGTAAACGAGCGCAGGCCCATGGTCTGCAGTATCTCCTGCGCGACGATGACCTCCTGCGTGCGATCGCCGCCAGGCTCGGGCGTCAGCGAAACGCGGATCGTGTCGCCGATGCCGGCCTGCAGCAGCACACCGATCGCGGCGGTCGATGCGACGATGCCCTTACTACCCATCCCCGCCTCGGTGAGCCCCAGGTGCAGCGGGTAGTCGCAGCGACGCGCGAGCTCGGTGTAGATCGCGATCAGATCCTGGACACCGCTGACCTTGGCGGACAGCACGATTGCGTCGTGCGGCTGGCCGAGTTGCTCTGCGCGTGCCGCGCTCTGCAGTGCCGATTCGACCACCGCGGCGCGCATGACCTCATTGGCGCTGCGCGGCGCGGCCGAGGCGCTGTTCTCGTCCATCATCCGCGTCAGCAGTTCCGGGTCGAGGCTGCCCCAGTTGACCCCGATCCGGATCGGCTTGGCGTGCCGGCAGGCCACTTCGATCATCTCCGCGAACTGCGGATCGCGCTTGCTGCCACGACCGACGTTGCCTGGATTGATGCGCAGCTTGGCGAGTGCCTCGGCGCAGGCCGGATGGGCCTTGAGCAGCCGGTGGCCGTTGAAATGGAAGTCACCGATCAGCGGCACGCGGACCCCGAGCTGCTCGAGCCGGTCACGAATGCTCGGCACGGCCGCGGCCGCTTCGTCGGTGTTGACCGTGAGGCGCACGATCTCCGATCCGGCGCGCGCCAGCGCCTTGACCTGCCGGGCCGTCGCTTCGACATCGGCGGTATCGGTGTTGGTCATCGACTGCACGACGATCGGCGCATCGCCGCCGACGCGCACACCGCCGACCATGGCAGCAACGCTACGACGGCGCTGGACCGGAGACGTCGCGCTCATGGTTGCACCTGTGCGGCCCGGTTCGCGATCCAGGCGCGCATCCGGCGCTCGAGCACATCGAGCGGCACGGCGCCAGTCGACAGCAGCTCGTCGTGGAAGGCGCGGAGGTCGAAGCGCTCCCCTAAAACACTGCTGGCTTCCGCACGCAGTCGCTGAATGCTGAGCTGGCCTATCTTGTAGGCGAGCGCCTGGCCGGGCCAGGCGATATACCGGTCGATCTCGTTCACGATGTCCGCCTCGGTCTTCGGCGCATTGTCTCTGAAGAATGCGATCGCCTCCTCGCGGCTCCAGCCTTTCGCATGCAGACCGGTATCGACGACGAGACGCACGGCACGCCACATGTCGTAGGTCAGCTGACCGAACTTCGAGTAGGGATCCTGATAGAGGCCGAGCTCCTCGCCGAGGCTCTCGGCGTAAAGCGCCCAGCCCTCGACGTAGGCTGTGAAGCTCGCGCTACGGCGGAATTTCGGCATCGCAGCCTGCTCGTAAGCCAGCGCGATCTGCAGGTGATGTCCGGGCACGGCCTCGTGGATGGAGAGCACTTCCATCTCCCATTTCGGTCTTACCTCCGGTCTGTAGAGATTGACGTAGTAGTAGCCGGGACGCGTGCCGTCGAGCGCGGGCGGCTGATAGTAGGCCGTCGTCGTGTTCGGCGCGCTCGTTCTCGGGATCGCCCGCACGCCATAGGGCATGCGCGGCAGCTTGCCGAACAGCCGTGTCAGCCCGGGGTCGATGCGCTTCGCAACCGCGAGGTAGCCGTCGAGCAGTGCCTGTTCGTTCGCGTAGAAGAACTGCGGGTCCGTGCGCAGGAAGTGGACGAAGGCGGCGAAGTCCCCCGCGAACCCTACCCTCGCGATGAGGGACCGCATCTGCGCGCGGATCCGCGCCACCTCGGCGAGACCGATCGCGTGGATCTCCTCCGCTGTCAGCGTCGACAGCGTCGTATGGTGGGCGATGCGCTCGCGGTAGAAATCAGCGCCATCCGGGGTCGCGAAGAGGCCGACCGTCCGGCGCGTGCGCGGCAGGTAATCTTCGGCGAAGGCGCGCTGCAGGCGACGGTAGGCCGGAACTACGGTATCGGCAATCGCCGCGAGCGCGGCGGTGCGCAACCGGTCGCGCTCGGTCGCCGGAATCGTCGCGGGCATGCGGGCGAACGGTGCGAAGAACGGGCTGTCCTCGGGCCGTGAGACGATCTGTGCAGCGATCTGCGGCGGGATGCGTTCCATGATCACGCGCGGTTGCGTCCGGCCCTCGCGCGCAGCCTGCCGCAGCAGCGCGATGTGCTGGTCGACATAGCGGCCGACCCCGCGCAGGCGTGCGAGCCAGTCCTCGTAGTCGCGGACGCTGGTGAACGGCAGCTGCTCGGCGATCTCGTGCAGAGTCTGGATTCCACCCTGGTGATCGATCCGGTAGAGCCAGGGCTTGAAGCGCTGGGCCGTCACCCGCTGCGCGTACTCGCGTTCGAAGAGCTCGTAGTTGAGCTGCTCGGCGGGCGGCAGCGCGGAACGGTCGATGCGGCGCAGCGCGGCGAGCGTCTCGCGGTCGGCGCGCTGCCGGGACTCGATCGCTGCCACGGAAACGTCGGGCCACAAGTCGTTGTAGCGGGTATCGCCCTGATAAGTGGCGAGCAGCGGGTCGGCGCGCAGCTCGCGCTCCCAGGTTGCGTCAAACAGCGCATGGAGCGCGTCGACGGCCGGCATCGTTGTGGAGTCCCCGGCGGCGGCCGGGAACGCAGCCGCCTGCACGCTCAGCGCCGTGGCCAGCCAGCACGGCAGCCGACTGGTCGGCAATCGGGCGCCGCTTGGCGCGGGTCGCACGAGGGCACTCATGGCCCGATTCTACGGCGACCCCGAGGTTTCAGACGCGCGCTCTAGCCTCGCGACCCCGGCCGCGGCGTCCAGTGCCAGCCGGTCAGGGAGGCTGACACAGCCGGCAAGCATTGCGGGCAGCGCGACGCTGCCGGTCATGGTCGGAAGCTGAGACGCGCGGGATCGGTTCATGCACATGACGGTAGCGGA
>CAZAWM010000319.1:0-3069 GCA_964488605.1 uncultured Steroidobacteraceae bacterium
ATCTGCGCCATGTGCTGGCCCACCAGGTAGACCGTCGTCTCGAACAATGCGCTGCTGACGTGCTGCCCGCGGCCCGTCACGTTGCGCTGTTGCAGCGCTGCGAGGATCGCGATCGCGCCGAACATTCCGCCGGTGATGTCGACGACCGAGGAGCCTGCGCGCAGCGGGCGGCCCGGCGGACCGGTCATGTAGGCGAGCCCGCCCATCATCTGCGTGACTTCGTCGAGCGCCGTGCGGTGCTCATAGGGGCCGCTCAGAAATCCCTTCTCGGAGCAGTAGATGAGCCGAGGGTTCTCCTCGGCGAGCGATTCGTATCCGAGCCCGAGCTTCTCCATCGTGCCGGTGCGGAAATTCTCGATGAGCGCATCGGCCTGCGCCACCAGACGCCGTGCAAGCGCGAGGCCACGCGGATCCTTGAGGTTGAGGCAGATGCTCTTCTTGCCTCGGTTGAACATCGGGAAATAGCCAGCACCCGAGCCGAGCAGCAGCCGCGTCGAATCGCCGCCGATCGGCTCGACACGGATGACCTCGGCTCCGAGATCGGCGAGCACGGCGCCGACGGCCGGGCCCATGACCATATGTGTGAACTCGACGATGCGGATGCCGGCGAGCGGCGGCGCGACGCGAGGATTCGCGGTGGTCATCGGATCAGGCACTCCGGGTAGCGGGAACAAAGCCGAGCGGCAGACCCGCATCGGGCGTGAAACCGTACATCTGCTCGTCCGGCACCGCTGCCTTGACGATCTCGCGCACGGCGAGCAGCTTCGGCAGATCGATGCCGGTCGCGAAGCCCATGGCCTCTAGCATGAAAACGAGATCCTCGGTGACGATGTTCCCTGAGGCGCCCGGCGCGAACGGACAGCCGCCAAGACCGCCGAGCGAACTGTCGAAGGTGGTTATACCGGTCTCGAGGCCGGCGAGCACGTTGGCGAGCCCGAGGCCGCGCGTGTTGTGCAGATGCAGACCCGACAGGGCATGGTCACCGACGGCATTCCGTACCCGACGCACGAGATCCTTGACCTGCGCCGGGTTGGCATAGCCTGTTGTGTCCGACAGCCCGACCTCGTCGCAGCCCGCCTCCATCATCTGCTCGGCGAGCCGCACCACCTTGTCCGGCGGCACGAAGCCCTCCAGCGTGCAGCCGAATGCCGTCGACAGCCCGCCTTCGAATCTCGGGCGCCGGTCAGCCGGCAGCGACCGTAGCAGCGAGACGATAGCGCGCGTCTCCTCGAGCATCTGCGCGTGCGTGCGTCGCACGTTCTTCAGACTGTGGGTCTCGGAGCACGACAACGGGATCGTGATCTTCTGCGCGCCAGCCTCAACGGCGGCCTCGGCGCCCTTGAGATTCGGCACCAGCACCGCGACGGTGAGACCCGGGACCGTCCGCGCAAAGGCGACGACCTCGGCCGTGTCGGCAAGCTGCGGCAAGAGCTTGGCCGGAACGAAGCTGCCGACCTCGATCTCGGTGACGCCGGCGGCGGCCTCGGCGGCGATCCAGGCCTTCTTGGCCGACAGCGGCATGATGGACTTGATGCTTTGCAGGCCGTCTCGGGGTCCGACCTCGCTGATCAGGATCTTCTCTCTCATGAGGCTTGGGCCCTCGGCAGGTCGTAGATCCAGGGACGCGAGCGGCGATCGCGCGCGAGAAACTCGTCGATCGCCGCGCGCGATTTCAGCGTGAGGTCGATCGCATCGAAGCCCTCTAGCAGCATCTCGCGCGCCTCGGGTTCGATCTCGAAGGCATGTTCGCTGCCGTCCGGCGCCACCACACGGCAGCGCTCGAGGTCGACGGTGACCTGTCGCGTCGGCGGGTCCGGCTCGACCTGCGCCGCGATCACCGCGATCTGAGCGGCGGGCAGCCGCACGGGCACTATGCCGTTACGGATACAGTTGCCGTAGAAGATCGGCGAGAAGCTCGGCGCGATGACGGCGCGGATTCCATACTCGAACAGCGCCCAAACCGCGTGCTCGCGGCTCGACCCGCAGCCGAAGTTCTCACCGCCGAGCAGGATGCGCGTTCCGGCGTAGGCAGGCTTGTTGAGAACGAAGTCGGGGTTCGGATCGCGCCCGCCGATTGTCCTGTAGCGCCACCCCGCGAAGAGCCCGTCAGCCAGACCGGTCTTCGACACGGCCTTCATCTCGCGCGAGGGGATGATCGCGTCGGTGTCGACGTTAGCGCGCAGCAGCGGTGCGGCGACCGCACGCAGCGTCGTGAACTTCTCCATGGTTCTGCCTCGCCCTCAGTGCAGCACGGCCAGCCGCCGCGGATCGGCGATACGGCCCGCGATGGCGCTGGCAGCGACCGTTTCCGGACTCGCGATATGCGTGCGCGTCTCGGGACCCTGGCGGCTCTCGAAATTGCGATTGGTCGAAGAGACGACTCGCTGCCGTCGACCGAAGCTCTCGCCGCCGGCATAGAAGCACATCGAGCAGCCGGACTCACGCCACTCGAATCCGGCAGCCGTGAATACTTCGTGCAGACCGTCAGCTTCGGCAGCGCGTTTCACGGCCGTCGAGCCGGGGACGCAGATCGCCTTGACACCGGGCGCGACCTTGCGGCCGCGAAGGAGAGCCGCTGCGCGGCGCAGATCCGAGAGCCGGCTGTTCGTGCACGAGCCGATGAAAGCCGCGTCGATAGGCAGCTCGGCGAGCACCGTACCGGCCGACAGTCCCATGTAAGCGAGAGCGCGGTCGTAGGCCTCACGGGAAGCTCCGCTGCGCTCCAGGGTCGGCACGGCGCCCGTGACCTCGACGGCGTGCTGTGGACTTGTACCCCAGGTGATCATCGGCGCGAGGCCATTGACGTCGATCCGGTACTCCACGTCGAATTGCGCATCGTCGTCGCTGCGTAGTCTGCGCCATGAGGCGACCGCCGCATCCCAGCGCTCGCCCTGCGGGGCGAAGCGCCGGCCCGCCAGATATTCGAAGGTCCGATCGTCCGGCGCGATGATGCCGGTGACAGCCGAAAACTCGGTGGCCATGTTGCAGAGGGTAAGCCGCGCCTCGACATCTAGCGAGCGGATGGCGCTGCCGGAGTACTCGACGACGTAGCCGTTGCCACCCGCCGAG
>CAZAWM010000320.1:0-3044 GCA_964488605.1 uncultured Steroidobacteraceae bacterium
GCCGAGCACGGCGCGGTAGCGCGCCAGATACGACTCGTCGGCGGCGGCCCGATCGAGAGCCTGCTGCGACACGCAGCGCAGCATCAGCTTCGGGTTGCCGCGCACCTGCCGCCACAGGTCGCCATCGAGCGCCTCGAACAGCGCCCGCGTTGGCCGGTCCCAGCTGAAGAACAGATTGGCGGCGAGCTCGGGCAGCCGGTGCAGCGCCGCTGGAATGTCGGGGGGGATTTCGATCGTCAGGGTGGTAGGCATGGGGCCGCAGTCTACCAGCCGACGGCTACGACCTATTGCAATATCGTTAGTATCATTTGATTTTTAGTAGTGTTTAGTCTATAGTATAGGAGGATGGAAGATAGCTACGGTCGAAAGTTCCAGAAGGATCTCAATGCCGGGCTGGTTGCCCTGGTCCTGCTCGCCTTGCTCGCGGCGTCGCCGGAGGACCTCTACGGCTACGAAATCGCCAAGCGGCTGCAGCGCGCCCAGGACGGCGAGCCGCTGTTCAAGGAAGGCACGATCTACCCGGTCCTGCGCGCACTGTCCGCCAACGGCCTGCTGACGAGCCGCGTTGTGCCGTCGTACAGCGGACCGCCGCGGCGCTATTACCGAATTACCGACGAAGGGCGCCGAGTCCTCGCGCAGTGGCGACGCGCCTGGCGCACGACGCGCGACTTCGTCGATCGCTTCGCCGAGGAGTCCGAGTCATGACCCGAACCGCGCCACGCACCATCGACGCCTACCTGCGCGAGCTCCGCGAATGCCTGCGCGACGAGGATCCGGCGTTGATCCAGGACGCGCTCTACGATGCCGAGGAGTACCTGCGAGCCGAGGTGGCTTCGCACGCGGGCAAGTCGGAGGCCGACGTGCTCGAACTGATCGCCAGCACCTACGGCGCGCCAGAGGAGGTCGCCGACGCCTACCGCGACACCGAAGCGAAGGTCCGTGCCGCACTCACCCCGCCGCGTCCGCGCTCCGCCGACAAGGGGGCACTGCGCCGCTTCTTCGGGGTCTTCGGCGACGTCCGCGCTTACCCCTCGCTGTTCTTCCTGCTGCTCGCGTTGCCGACCGGAGTGCTGTATTTCGTGCTCGCCGTCGCCGGTCTGTCGATCTCCGCCGGCCTTGCCGTGCTGATCGTCGGTGTCCCGTTCTTCCTTGCCTTCATCGGCCTGACGCGCGTGATCGCGCTCGGCGAGGGCCGGCTGATCGAGGCGACCACCGGCGAGCGTATGCCGCGGCGGCCGGTGCACCCCGGTGCCGGGCGCACGCTCTGGCAACGTATCGGGGACATGCTGCGCGATGTGCGTACCTGGACCACACTCGCCTATTTCGTGCTGCGCCTGCCGCTCGGGATCGCCTACTTCGTCGTCGCCGTCGTCGGCCTCGCGATCGGCACCGCCCTACCCGCCGGCGCCGTCTGGGAGTTCGCGGGCCGGCTCGGCCTGCACGACGCGCCCGGCGGACTGCACGTCGGTGCCGGCGACGGCTGGATCGTCCAGCTCGATAGCTGGCCCGGCCTGATGGTCGGTTTGCTCGTCGGCATCCTGATGCTGACGCTGACCCTGCACGCCGCCCGCGGTCTCGGCCGCATGCATGCCAAGCTTGCCAAGACGATGCTCGTTGTCGGCTCGGGCTCGCGTGCGCCGCAGCCATGAGCGGCGCAAGCCAGGCATGATCGCGCTGCGCTGCGCTGCTGCGCCGCCGTTCGTTGTCGCACTGCTCACCGTCGCGCCGGTCGGCATGACGCGCGGCGCCGCGCCCGCCCTTGCGCAGGCGCTGTCCTCGGGCGCCTCACGGGTCGCTACGCCCGCCGAGGCGCCAAATCTGCCGGGCTGCACGAGTAGCGGCCGCGGCTTCCTGCGCGCGCGACTGCGCGGTGCGCTCGATCTCGACCTGAGCTGGCGCGACGCCGACATGCACTGCGCGGGAGGCCCGCGACCCGACGGCCGCGGTCTGCGCGTGACGCTGGCCGGACCGCTGCGGTCCGATGGCCGGCGGCTGCGCTTCGTCTTCGGTATCGATGGTGTCGTCGAGGGGCGCAGCGCGCACTCGCGACCCACCAACCTCACGCTGCTGCTCGAAGGCGAGCAGCGCGTGTTCGCGACTCGTGGCGACGCCTGGTGCACGACCGAAGAACTGATTCCGGCCCGCGTCGGCGCGCTTGGCGGCCCGCGCCGTAGCTGGCAGATTAGCGCGCGAGGCTTCTGCACGGGTCCCGCCACTGCGATCGGCGGCGCCGGGCGCATCGTGCTGAGCCGCTTCGATTTCCTCGCTGAGGTGACCTTTGAGGACGATCCCGCTCCGACGCCCCGGCGCGCTCCGGTTGTACCCGGCGAGAACAGTCCGGCTACGTCTGACGACGGTTCTGGTCCTGATGCTGGCGCTGCTGGCGGTGGCGGCACGCGCGCAGCAGCCGCTGCTCGAACTGTCGAGCTATCCGCAGGGGACACTCGAGATCCTCGGCGCTGGCGGTAGTCGCCACCGTTTCCGGGTGTGGATCGCCGACACGCCCGCGCGGCAGATGCAGGGCCTGATGTTCGTGCGCGACCTGCCCGCCGAGCAGGGCATGCTGTTCGTGCACCGCGAACCGCATGTCGCCAGCATGTGGATGAAGAACACGTTCATCCCGCTCGACATGCTGTTCATCGACGCGCGCGGCCGCATCGTCTCGATCGCGGAGAACACGACTCCGCACTCTCTCGAGACGATCTCCGCAGGCCGTCCGGTGACCGCCGTGCTCGAGCTGCGCGGCGGCGAGGTCGCGCGGCGCGGCATCCGGCGCGGCGATCGGGTGCGGCACGAGCATTTCAGGCGCGGCGAGCGGGCTCACGACCGTCCTTGACCGCCCACGACCACGCGGCCCACCGCCGCCCCGCCCGCGCTCCAGACGCTTTTGTTGCATCAGAGCCACATTGGCTTCCGCCGCCCGTCCTCGGCCGTACGCTGGTGTTATGATCTGCCGCAAAGGGCGCTCTGGCGCTCTCAACTAGCTAACGATCGGGCCTGAATCAGGGGTGAAAAGCGCTCATGAATAAAAACCAATTGGGAAC
>CAZAWM010000321.1:0-3036 GCA_964488605.1 uncultured Steroidobacteraceae bacterium
GACGGGGCGGCGTCCTCGCCGGCAGCGACGCTCTCCTCGGCGAGCAGCCATGGCAATCCGACCGCAATGACTTGCCGCACGCGCCGTGGGCGCCGCCGGGCGTACTCGAGGGCGACGAGCGCACCATAGTGCTGGCCCAGGATCCCGACCTCGTCGAAACCCAGCGCCGCGACCGCGGCCTCGACGGCGTCGACGGCAAGCTCGAGCGGCCCGGCCGACACCGCGTCCGCGTCGGCGGGCCAGGGCGACTCACCATGGCCCGGCAGGTCCAATACGAGCACGGGACGTCGGCCGACCCAGCCCGAGGCGGCACGCGCCAGCAGCGCCCCGGAGCCAGTCGCCGAGTGCAGCATGACGAGCGGCGTCTCGGTGCCGGACGCGGCATAGCGCGCGTGCAGCGGTCCGACCGGCGCGTCGAGAAACCGGCGCCGCAGATCGCCTGCCGCGGCTGCTGACGGCCGAGTAGACGGCACGGCGGGCGCTGACGGTCCCGAGTAACGGGCACGCAGATGCGCGACGATACCGTCGATACGTTCGGCCATGCTGGGGCCGAGCCGCAGGACTTCGAAGTTCGGCGGCAGGCCGGAGTCGATCAGCGCATCGGTGATCCGCAGCGCGATGCTGCCCTGCCAGCGCGTCAGCACGGCCGGGACACGAACCGCCTGCGTGCGTTCGGCGCGCTCGTTGTAGAAAGCAGGCCGGTAGGCCCAGTCGTAGCGTTCGCCTGCGCGCAGGTAGTCGAGGAGCATCGCCTGCATCACGGCGGGCGGCGGCAGATCGCGGTCTACGCGGCTGACCTCACGGCTGTCACACCAAGGGAAAAACACGAACAGGTCGCGCACCATCTGCCAGAGCGTGACGAGGTGCCGGCCGTCGCGCTGCGGTGTAACATCGGGGAAATAGTCGCGGACGATCCGCTCGCACTCATTGGAGTCGATGTGGCCGGCGGTGTCGAGCACGAGCAGTGCGATCCGTTCCGGCCAGCGCTTCGCGAACTCTACGGCGAGCTGCGCCCCGGTCGCGCAGCCGTACAGGCAGACGCACCCAAGGTCGAGCGCATCGAGCGCCTGCGCGAATATGGGCAGATAGGCATCGAGCGAGTCGGGCTGGCGCGGCAATTGATCGGACAGTCCGTAGCCGGGCGTGTCGAACGCATAGACGCGGAAGTGGCGCGCGAGTCCCTCGGCAATTGGCAGGATTGCCGTCGAGGACAGCGGCGATGGGTGCAGCATCACGACGGGCGGCCCGTCGCCACCGGTGCGCAGGTGGAGCTGTAGCCCCGCTACGTCGAGATAGTGGCTGCGCATCAGCGGAAGTGTGGCACGACCTCTGTCGCGTAGAGTCGCGCCTGCTCGACCATGGCCGCCTGACGCGCACCGTGCGGATGGGCGACCGGCGAGCCGCCGAGCTGGTAGACATGATCGAGGCCCATGTCGATCAGCTCACCGAGCCGTGCGCGGCACTTGGCTGGCGGGCCACAGATCGAGAACCAGTCGACGAAGTCGTCGGGCACGTCCGCGAGGTGGCGGCCCTCCTCCTGCGCGTGACGCTGCATGTCGTAACCGGCCTGCAGCCGGGCGGCGAGCGTCTTGAGCGGCGGCGGCAGGTGGTCCAGCGGTGCGTTCCTCATGCCGGCGAAATGCGCGACCATGCCCGAAATCATGCGACCGAGCTGGATCGCGCGCCGCTCGTCGGCGTCGCAGACGAGATTGAGGTAGGCGCCAATGCGCAGACTGGCGCGCGGGCGCCCGGTCTCGGCGAGCCGCGCGAGCGCCGTGTCCATCGCCCAGCGGATCCGCTCGGGCGCGCTGCCAACCGCGAAGCTCACGCGATCGCCGACGTCGACAGCCATGCGTATGGTCTGCGGACCGGTGCACGCGATGTCGATCGGCACGGGCGCGACCTGCACCGAATCGAGCCAGCGCAGCTTCGATGGCGTGCCGTCGCGGTCCACCGTCGCGCCGCGCTGGTAGGCGCGGAGCCGCTCGCAGAAGGTGCGCAGCTGCGCAGTCGTGCCGTTGCGGACACCGATGTGGGCCGCCGACGAGTCCCCGCGACCGATGCCGCAGATCATGCGGCCGCCCGATTCGGCCTGCAGTGTCGCGAATGCCGTGGCGGTGACAGCCACATCGCGCGTGACCGGATTCGTCACGCCGGTGCCGAGCCGCAGCCGCGTCGTCGTCTGCGTGGCTAGTGCGAGTTGGGTGAACGGATCGGGACTGACGTTCTGCGTGTCGGGGCAGAGCAACATGTCGAAACCGAGCTGTTCGACCTCGCGCGCCAGGCGCGCGGTATAGCCAGGCGAGGCTTCCATGACGATGCCGAACTCGGTCATGGCCACCGGTCTCAGGAGGCCGGGCGCGGCGGCGTGAGGCCCGCGTCGACGGCGTGGAAGATGCGGTTCCTGCAGGCCTCATTGCCGATGCACTCGCGTGTGAGCCGGGCCAGGCCGGTCCGCGAGACCACGCCATAGCCGGTCTCGCCGGGCAGCAGCCTGGCACCGTCGCGAACGCCAGGCGGCAGATCGCGGAGGATCGCATTGCGGATGATCGTCCAGGTGACCCCGCTGTCGATCAGCTCGCGCTCGGCGACCTCCTTGGCGCGGAAGACTTCGCTCATCGAACCGAGGCGCTCGGCCGGATAGACGGCGCGGCTCGCGCCGACGCCGACCGAGCTGTGCAGGATCACGTGACCGACGCCGGTCGCCCGCGCGGCGCGCGCGATATGTTGGCCCGTGATCGCAAAGAAGCTCGCGTCTGACTCGCTACGTCCGAGCGCATTGACCACGACGTTGAAACGCTTCGATTCGAACGCGCGGCGCACATCCGCCTCGACGCGCGCATCGCCTTCGATGAGCGTGACCGGCAGACCTTCGAGGCGTGCGCGCGTCGAGCTCGGGCGCAGAAAGACCGTGACCTCGTGACCCTCGCCGACGAGCTCGCGGACGATCTCCGCGCCGAGCCGGCCCGCGCCGCCGAAGACGAGCACGCTGCGCGAGGCGATCGGTTCGTGAGCCCCACCAGGCATGGCCGACAG
>CAZAWM010000322.1:0-2995 GCA_964488605.1 uncultured Steroidobacteraceae bacterium
TGATCAACGTGTCGCGATCGAACATCGCGCTCTGGAAGCGCGCATACGGGCACATGTACTTGCAGACCTGTTCGCGCAGATAGCCGGCGTTGCCGTAGGTCGCGAAACCGTAGAATAAGGTCCAGAACGCTTCCCAGGGGCCGATCGAGAAGTCAAGCAGATTGGCGCCGAGGGTGCGGACGTCGGAGAAGTAACCGACGAACGTAAAGCCCGTCCAGGCCGCGAAGGTGATCCAGAGGAACTGCTTGGCGGACTTGCGCGCGAGCTTCTCCGCGGACCAGGGAGCCTTGTCGAGCTTGATGCGCTTCGCGCGATCGCCCTCGGTCCACCGCTCCATCCAAAGAAACGCTTCAGTCCACACGGTCTGCGGGCAAGCGTAGCCACACCAGAGACGGCCGCCGACGGCGGTGAAGAAGAACAGGCTCAGCGCCGCGATGATCAGCAGCCAGCTCAGGAAGATGAAATCCTGTGGCCACATCGTCAGGCCGAACAGGTAGAACTTGCGTGCCGGCAGATCGAACAGCACGGCCTGCCGGCCGTTCCACTGCAGCCAGACGAGGCCGTAGAAGATGCCTAGGAGTACCCAGACGGCGATTCGCCGCAGCGACGCGAATCGCCCTCGCACCTCGCGCGGATAGACCTTGCGGTGCGCTTCGTAATAGGAGTCGGCTGCCGTGGCCGGCTGGGGTGGGGCCGTCGTATTCATCGTCGCGGTTCGAGCATCCATGCGGTGAGTGCTGCGGCGATCGCGCAGCAGAACCAGAAGAAAAGAAACCCGAGGCTGTAGAGCGTCAGGCGCGACCAGGGCTCGCCGGGAGCCGAGAACTGCGCGCCGATCGGGGCCGGGTCGACGATCGCGAAGCACAGCAGTGTCGCGAACGCGGCGGCGAGGAACGAACTCCAGGAGATCGTGAAGAACAGGCGCACGAAGCGCGGCGGCTCGCGCTGACCGGGGTAGGCGTCGTCGTCGGGCATCGGCCGCCGTCCCGGACCCATCGAGGTCGGTTCCATCGGCTCAGGGACCACTCTGCGCAACACGTTCCGTTCCGAGGCTCATAACGTAAGCGGTCAGCAGGCGCACGCGCTCTTCACCGAGGCGCTCACCCTGCGCGGGCATAGCGTTGTTGACGCCATTGGCGACGACCTTGCGGATCATCTCGACTGAGCCGCCGTGTAACCAGATGTTGTCCGTCAGGTTGGGAGCGCCGACCGCGGTCATGCCGCGACCATCGGCGCCATGGCAGGCCGAACACAGCAGTTCGAACTGAGCGCGGCCCTCGGCGGCATTGCCTGCAGCTGAGGGGCGGCCTGACAGCGACAGCACATAGGCGACGACATTTTCGACGCCGCGGGCGCCGAGCACGGCTTCCCACCCCGGCATCGCGCCGACCCGGCCCTCATGGATGGTCGTGCGTATCGTTTCGGGCTCGCCGCCCCAGAGCCAGTCGTTGTCAGTCAGGTTCGGGAAGCCCATTGCGCCGCCGCCATCCGACCCGTGGCAGGCCGCGCAGTTGTTGGCGAAAAGGTTGCGACCGATCCTCAGCGCCTCGACGTCACGTGCCAGATCCTCGAGCGGTACGCCATGGAAACGCGCCAGCACGAGCCGCGCCTTGCGCTCCTGATCGGCCTGCATCTGCTCCCACTGCTTCTGCTGTGTCCAGCCGAGTGTGCCCTTGACCGAACCGAGCGCCGGGTAGAGCGCGAAATAGACCAGCGAGAAGACGACGGTGAGGAGGAACAGCCAGAGCCACCAGCGCGGTAGCGGATTGTTGTACTCCTGCAGATCGCCGTCCCAGACATGCCCCGTGGTATCGGTCGTCGTCGCGGATTCGCCGCGCCGCTTGCGCATCCACCAGAGCAGCCAGACCGCGGCGAAGATATTGGCCAGGGTGAGGATGACAACGAAGAGATCAAGACCTGTGCTCATGTGCGTTCGCGATCGCTCGCGCCTCGGCTCGAAGAGGTGTTTTGGGAGTGAGGAGGCGCATCGTCCTCCTCGAGGGGCATCCGGCCGGCGCGGTCGAACTCGTCGCGCCGGCGATGGCTCCACGCCCAGGTCACGATGGCGAGGAAGGCGAGCATCGCCAACACGGTGGTCAGCCCACGCAGCAGGTTCAGAGTGTCGGGGTTCATTGCCATTGCTTCGAGGCTAGCCCCAGGCCCTGCAGGTAGGCGATCAGCGCCTCCATTTCGGTACGACCCACCACCTCGGCCGAAGCTGCGGCAATCTGCTCGTCCGTGTACGGCACACCGAGCGTCCGCAAGGCGCGCATTTTCTTCGGCGTCAGCGCGGCATCGATGGTCCGTTTCTCCAGCCAGGGATAGCCCGGCATGTTCGATTCCGGTACGAGGTCGCGCGGATTGAGCAGGTGCAGCCGATGCCACTCGTCGGAGTAGCGTCCGCCGACGCGCGCGAGGTCCGGGCCCGTGCGCTTGGAACCGAACTGGAAAGGATGGTCGTAGACGGACTCACCGGCTAGCGAGTAGTGACCGTAGCGCTCCGCCTCACCGCGAAGTGGCCGTACCATCTGCGAATGGCAGTTATAGCAGCCTTCGCGGACATAGACGTCGCGGCCTTCGAGTCGCAAGGCGGAGTACGGTTCGACCCCGGGTGCCGGCGCCGTCGCTTCGGACGACAGGGCGAGCGGTATGATCTCGACTAGCCCGCCGATGCTGATGACGACCGCGACCAGGACCCCGAGCAGGGCACTGCTCTTTTCGATGGAACTGTGATTCATGCCGCGCTCCGGTTCGCCGCCGGCACCGGCGATTCGCGGCCGGCGCCGATGGTCTTGATGACGTTGTAGGCCATGATGAACATGCCGGCGAGCACGAGCGTGCCGCCGAGCAAGCGCATGGCGTAGTACGGATAGGTCGCCTTGAGCGCCTCGACGAAGGTGTAGGTCAGCGTCCCGTCGGCGTTCGTGGCCCGCCACATGAGGCCCTGCATCACGCCCGCGATCCACATCGAGGCGACGTAGAGCACGATGCCGAT
>CAZAWM010000323.1:0-2980 GCA_964488605.1 uncultured Steroidobacteraceae bacterium
GGTCTGCTGCCAATCGTGCCTTCCGTCGCACGCGCGCAGACCGAGGTCGGCGCTGATTCCGATCTAACCGAGGTGGTCGTCAGTGCGCGGGTGCAAAGGCTCTATCGTGTCGCCGAGACGACGGCGGGCAGACTACCCGCCGAGCCGCTGGCCTCCTCGCAGTCGATCCAGGTCCTCAACTCGGAGCTCATTGCGGATCAGGGCGCGCGAACGGCGCTCGATCTGTACCGCAATCTCTCCGGCGTGACGTTCTTCAGCTACGCCGGCGTCACGGCGCGCGGCTTCCGTCAGGAGGAGATCTTCTTCGACGGACTGCGCGGCGACACTTACGCGAGCTTCTCGGTCCCCCAGCTCTTCGACGTCGAGCGTGTCGAATTCCTCAAAGGTCCGGCTGGCATGCTGTACGGACCGACGGCGCCGGGCGGGGTCTTCAACTACACCACGAAAGCTCCGCTTGAGCAGTTCAAGGCGGATGCCCGAATCGTCGTCGGCACTGAATCACGCCGCGGCGGGTCACTTGATCTCAACGCACCAGTCGGCCAGCGCGGCAGCGCGGTGCGCGTCGGCGCGTTCTACGAGGACCGGGATCTGCCGCGCTTCGGTGCAGCAAACGAGACCCGGATCGGTTACGGCGTGCTGCGTCTGCCGATCGGGACCAGCACGCTCGATCTGCGCGGTGCGCGCTACAGTCAGGATCTGCCGGCGAATCGGCTACGTGGCGTTCCCGTCGACAACTTCGGCAACTTTTTGGCGTCGATCCGCCGGAATCACAATGAGCCAACGGATCTCCTGCGGCTGCAGTCCGATGTAACGCAACTCAAGTGGCACGGCTCGGTCGGCGAGTCGTTTCGCTTCGATGCCGGGCTGCGCTACAACTTTGCCTCGGAGACGCAGCAGTATCACGAGCCGATCGGCCTGTTCGACACCAACGCCGACGGCGTGGTCGATACGACGCGCCGTGAGTACCGCGATCAGATCCGTGACTTCAAACACTGGTCGTTTGCTGCCAACGGTATCTGGAGCTTCTCGCGCGCACCGGTGGACTATCGGGTGCTGGCAGGAATCGATCATTTCGACAATGACTACAGCATTTACAGCCGCTTCGCCCGCGGGACGAACATCGCCAGGGCCGTATGGCCGACGCCGCTGTCGCTCGTCGCACCGTTATACGGCCAGTCGAATCCCTCCACCTATGTGCTTTCGGCTTTCGTGCGCAACACTTCGGATGCGATTCGCGACGGGGCCTATCTGCTCGGCGAGGCGACGCTCGGTCGGTGGATCGCGACCGCGGGGCTGCGGTACGACGATTTCAAGGATCGTGCCAACGCCTCGCCATTCAGTGCCGACGCTCTGACGAGCCGGCTGGGTCTTGTCTACCGGCTGCGCGACGACATTTCGGCATACGTCCAGTTCGCTGACAGTTTCGAGCCGCAGAGTGTCAGCGCGCAATCGCCACTGGCCGGTGGCCCGTTCGATCCGACGGAAGGCGAGATGGTCGAAGCGGGTCTCAAGTGGCAGCTGGGCGGAGGCCGAGTACAGGGTACGGCGGCGATGTATGAGATTCGCCGCAGCAACATCTTGCAGGCTGATCCACGTGGCGATGTGGGTCGCGATGGCGTGAACGACCTGATCGCATTTGGCGAAGTCGGTAGCAAAGGCGTCGAGTTCGATCTGTCGGCAGACATCACCGACAACTGGGTCGCAATGGTGTCCTATGCCTATAACGACACGCGCATCACGCGCAGCAACGGCCTGACGACGATCACAAACAGCGTCGGCGACCGCTTTGCTAATGCGCCGCGCAACCAGTTCGGCTTCTGGACGCGATATCAGTATCCCGCAATCGGTCTTGCGCTGGCTTTCGGCGGGGACTATGTCGACGTACGGCGCTCACTGAGCAACCAGATCGTCAAACCGTACTTCGTGTCTGATTTCTCGCTGATCCTGGAACGATCGACGTGGCAAGCCCTGCTGCGCGTAAACAACGTGTTCAATGAGGTCTATGCGGCCTCGGGCTTTATCGATCGGACCGGCCACTTTCCGGGTGCACCGCGCGAAGCCTTCCTCGAGCTCGGCCGCCGCTGGTAGATCGCGATGGGGCACAGGCGTCTGTGGTGGCTCGTTCATCAGTGGGCGGGGCTGAAGCTGACATTGCTGTTGACCTTCGTGCTGGCCACCGGAACCCTGGCCGTGCTCGCCCACGAAATCGACTGGCTGCTGCGCCCGGCGATGCGCATCGATCCGGCGACGGCGCCTGGCCTGGAAATCGCCTGGGTTGCCGCCGCACGAACGCTGGTGCAGCGCGAGCCGACCTCACGGCTCGTCTCGCTGACGGCTCCCATCGATCCCTGGTTTTCGGCCGTAGCGCTCGTCGCGCGCAGGCTCCCGGCGGGCGGAGAGCGGATGTGCTTCGTCTATCTGCACCCCGCCACTGGTGAGTACCTCGGCACCGGGCCCTGGGTCAGCGTGCAGCGTGTGCTCCGCGATCTGCATCGTCGGCTGATGTTGCCGACCCGGTACGGCGTGCCGCTGGTCGCCAGCCTCGCGCTCGTAATGCTCGCGACCTTCGCGACGTCTTTTGTGATTTACAAAGGCTGGTGGCGAGGCTTGCTGAGAATCCCGCGTGCCGGGCGAGCGCGCCGGTATTGGGGAGATACCCACCGTCTGGCCGGTGTCTGGTCGCTACCGTTCCTGCTGCTGATCGGCATCACGGGGCTGTGGTATCTGATCGAGAGCCTCGGGGGCGATGCACCGCGGGTAGAACCACGCCTCGAGCACGGCGTCACCTGGCCCGCAGGCGATGTCGTGGCAGCCTTACCCGGTGTACTGGCGGCAGCCAAGCGCGCGTTTCCCGGCCTGCGTGTCGAGCAGATCGTGTTTCCGCAAGATGCAGCCAGGACGTTTGGCGTGCTGGGACAGCATCGGGCGTGGCTCGTGCGGCCGCGGGCGAATGCCGTGTGGGTCGTCGCATCGACCGGTG
>CAZAWM010000324.1:0-2944 GCA_964488605.1 uncultured Steroidobacteraceae bacterium
ACCGATGGAGAATCGAAAGCGGCGGTGTCGACCGGGGACGATTCCGACGCGGAACCCGTGGAACCCGACGCGGACGACGCCGAGGTCGATGCTGGGACGGAATCGAGCGACGCGGACGAAGCCCACGCCGAACCGACGGATCCGCAGCTCGCGGGCGCGGGCCGGCCAGTCCACCGCGGCGGCAAGGGCCGACTCGACGAGTTCGGCCGCCAGGCCGAGCGCCAACAGTGCGCGGCGGATCCGCACCGGCCCCAGGCCGCGACCGGCCTGGTAGGCCACGTAGCGCTCGGCGTAACGGGCGTCGTCGACGGCCCGCTCCGCCCGCAGGTGCTCCAAAGCGCCCTCGACGGCGGCCGACGCGTAGCCGGCCCGCAGCAGCCGCTCGCGCAGTTCCGGGCTGCTGAAGTCGCGCCGCGCGAGCCATGGGATCGCCGCGAGCCGCGCGGCGGAGGCATCGTCCGGGTGGTCGGGTGCGCCACCCTGCTGCCTCGCGGCGGACTGGCCCGGCCGACGTCGGCCGCCGACCCCTGGCATCGGGCCTGATCGGCCGCGCTCAGCCTGCCGCAGCCTGCTCACTGCCGCCGACCGCGCGCGGGCCCTTGGGCGGCAGCAGCTTGGCGCGGATCTGCTCCTCTATCTCGCGCGCGACGGTCGGGTTGTTCTTGAGGAACTCGCGGGCGTTCTCCTTGCCCTGCCCGATGCGCTCGCCCTTGTAGGAGTACCAGGAGCCGGACTTCTCGATGATGCCATGGCTGGCGCCGAGCTCGATGATCTCGCCTTCGCGAGAGATGCCGGCGCCGTACATGATCTCGAACTCGGCTTCCTTGAACGGCGGCGAGACCTTGTTCTTGACGACCTTGACCCGAGTCAGGTTGCCGATGACTTCCTCACCGCTCTTGATCGCGCCGATGCGACGGATGTCGAGGCGCACGGACGCATAGAACTTCAGCGCGTTGCCGCCGGTCGTGGTCTCGGGGTTGCCGAACATCACGCCGATCTTCAGGCGGATCTGGTTGATGAAGATCACGATCGTGTTCGAGCGCTTGATGTTGCCGGTGAGCTTGCGCAGCGCCTGCGACATCAGGCGCGCATGCAGGCCGACCTGCAGTTCACCCATTTCGCCCTCGATTTCGGCCTTCGGCGTCAGCGCCGCGACCGAATCGACGACGACGACATCGACGGCGCCCGAACGCACCAGCATGTCGGTAATCTCGAGCGCCTGCTCGCCGTTGTCCGGCTGCGAGACGAGTAGCTCGTTGACGTTGACGCCGAGCTTCTCGGCATAAGCGGGATCGAGTGCATGCTCGGCGTCGACGAAGGCGGCCGTGCCGCCCCTGCGCTGCACCTCGGCGATGACCTCGAGCGTCAGCGTGGTCTTGCCCGAGGACTCCGGTCCATAGATTTCAACGATGCGGCCGCGGGGCAGTCCGCCGACGCCGAGCGCGATATCGAGCCCGAGCGAGCCGGTGGAGACGGTCTCGACGTCATAGGCCGCGGCAGCATCGCCGAGGCGCATGACCGAGCCCTTGCCAAACTGCTTTTCGATCTGGCCGAGCGCGGCAGCGAGCGCCTTCTTGCGGTTTTCTTCCATCGCGATCCCCTGTGCAGATGAACAGTGATTATTCCATAGCCGGACTCCGCAGGGGACCTGGAAAATGCCGGCGAACGAACAATTTTCTGCCGCCATGGACTTCGTACAGTCGTCGCCGTGCTGCCCTACTGTATGAAGTTTGGCGCGCAAACGCCGGCCAGCGATGGAACCGTTCGGGTCGACGGCGTGCTCGCGGCCGCTCAGGTCGCTTCCGGCAGCTCGACGGCGAGCACCATCTGCAGGGCGAACCGCACCGACTTGCGCCGTACGGTATCGCGATCGCCCTTGAAGAATTTGACGCGCGCGAAGGTTTCGACGGCGCGGCCGCGCCGGTAGGCCAGCGCGAACCAGACCGTGCCGACCGGCTTGCCAGGGACAGCGCCCGTGGGGCCGGCTATGCCGCTGACGGCGATCGCGAGATCGGCGCCGCTGCGCTCGAGCGCCGCGATGGCCATCTCGCGTACGGTCGGCTCGCTGACGGCGCCCGAGCGCACGAGCGTGTCCTCGGCGACCCCGAGATCGCGCTGCTTGGCCGCATTTGAATAACAGACCCAGCCGCACTCGAACCACTCGGAACTGCCCGGGACGTCGGTGAGCAGCTTGGCGATCCAGCCGGCCGTGCACGACTCGGCGGTGACGATCCTCTTGCGCGCGGCGAGCAGATGGCGACCGGTGCGGATGGACAGCTTGAGCAGATCTTCGTCGGTGACCATCCGCTAAGCTTAATGCATGGCCACGGCGGAACATGTGTCCGAGCACACACCGATGATGCAGCAGTACCTGCGCATCAAGGCCGAGCACGCCGACGCGCTGCTGTTCTATCGCATGGGCGACTTTTATGAGCTCTTCTACGACGATGCGCGCCGCGCCGCACAGCTGCTCGGCATCACGCTGACACAGCGCGGGCAGTCTGCGGGCGAGCCCATACCGATGGCCGGCGTGCCGGTGCAGAGCGTCGATGGCTATCTCGCGCGGCTCGCGCGGTTGGGCGAATCGGTGGCGATCTGCGAGCAGATCGGCGACCCGGCCCGATCGAAGGGCCCGGTCGAGCGGCGCGTGATCCGTATCGTTACGCCGGGTACCGTCACCGACGCGGCGCTGCTCGACGAGCGGCGCGAGACGCTGCTCGCGGCAGTGGCCGTCCAGGGTCAGCGCTTCGGTCTGGCCTGGCTCGAGCTGTCCGCCGGCCGCTTCACGATGCTCGAGGGCGACGGGGCGGTGGCGCTCGCGGCCGAGCTCGAGCGGCTGCGCCCGGCCGAGCTGCTCTGGCCCGAGGGAGCCGGCTGGCCCGGCGCGGAGGGCGGGGTCGAGCCCGGCACGGAGCGGGGCGCAGCGCTCCTGCCCGCTGGCACC
>CAZAWM010000325.1:0-2939 GCA_964488605.1 uncultured Steroidobacteraceae bacterium
ATGCGCACCCCCACTTGGCTTGCCTGATGATGTCTTTTCTTGCTAAACTTGTCAAGAAATGGCTTTGTGAGAACGGTATTCTGACATTAAGACGGCGGCCTCCCAGTGCCACCCTTGGACAGCGGCCCTCGCCGTAGGAGCAGTCCTGCGTTCCGCCGAAGTTGAGTGCGAGGGTGGCTGCCTGGCCACGGACGGGCGGTGGCCCCGCCGCCCTGCCGACAAGACTGCCCGAAGTGATCGAAACGGCGGCCCGTCGGCATCACTGCCAGTCCTTTCACCGCGCGGTCTCGCTGATCGGGCGATGAACGTTTTGGAGTACGGATATGCACGCTGACCCCAAGTTGATCGAATTGACCTCGCACAAGCGGCGAATGCTGGGTGTGGTCCTCGACGAGCTGTTCGCGCAGATCGACCTGACCGACAGCCAGTACGAGACGGCAAAGGCTCGCTACGAAGCCGTTAGCGCCTGGCTCGCCGAAGGCGAATCACCGTTTCTGCAGGACGCCGCGATCTACGCGCAGGGATCGATCGCGGTGGGCACCGCCAACAAGCCGATCGGCCGCGCCGAGTTCGACGTTGACCTCGTTTGCCACCTGCCCTCCGTCGGCGCCACATCCAATCCCGCCGCGGTCAAGGCATTGATCGGCGATCGACTCAGGGCCCACGCCACATACGCATCGATGCTCGAAGAGAAGCAGCGCTGCTGGCGTCTGTGCTATGCGAACGAGTTCCACCTGGACATCACGCCCTCGATTCCCAATCCGGCATGCGGCAACGGCGGCGAGCTGGTACCCGACAGGGCGCTGGCGGCGTGGAAGCCCACCAACCCAAAGGGATACGCCGCTCGTTTCGAGCAGTACGCAGCCTTGCGACCGAGGTTGACCCTGCGCGAGGCCGCGATCGCTGCCAAGCGTGCGGACGTCGAAGATTTTCCCGAGCAGGAGATGCGCAAGCCTCCATTGAAGCGCATCGTGCAACTTCTGAAGCGGCATCGAGATGTGTCGTTTGCCGCTCCTGGACGCAGCGAGCTCGCGCCGATCAGCGTCATCCTGACGACGCTCGCGGCGCGCTCCTATGCAGACTGCATCACTCGCTTCGTCTACGCGGACACCTACGAGCTGATCCTCGACGTCGTGCGCCGCCTGCCGGAGTTCATCCAGGTTGGCGAGCGGAACGGAAGGCCGTTCTACTTCATCGAGAACGAGACCACGACCGGCGAGAACTTCGCCGACAAGTGGAATCTCGATCCGCGCCTCCCCCGAGCCTTCTACGGCTGGCACAGGGATGCGGTCGCCATGCTCGAAGGGCTAATCGCCCTCGAAGGCAAGGACCGACTCGGCGAGGCGCTTCAGAAGTCCTTCAGCGCGAGCCAGGAAGCCGTTCGCGTTGCCATGGCGCCGCTCGCGACGACAGTCGGCAATGCCCGCACGGCGGGGTCCCTGCGCGTCGCGCCCAGCTTGGGACTCGTCACCTCGCCTGCCATCGGGCGCGTGACCGTTCCGCCGCACACGTTCTTCGGCCGGTAGCGTGCGGAAGGTCCCCGACCCTTGGCTCAGCCCGGAACAGCAGTGGATGCGTCTTCGGGCCAGCCCGGTGAGCCGTGGCCACGGCGTCGTGAAGCGGGGTGAGTTGATCTGGAATCTCGAAGTCAGACCTTCGCCCTTGGGCCGCCTGTACAAGGTCCGTATTCGCTACCGCCGTGCCGATACGCCGGAAGTTGTGGTCGTCTCACCCGACCTCAACGAGTTGGCGGACGGCCGCCATCTGCCGCACGTGTACTCGACGAGACCAGTGCGGCTGTGTCTCTTCGATCCGCAAACCGCGGAATGGTCACCCGGCGCCGCGATTGCCGACACGATCGTGCCGTGGACCTACGAGTGGCTGTTCTACTTCGAAGAGTGGCTCGTCAGCGACGAGTGGAAGGGCGGCGGGCGTCATCCGGAGGTACGCGATGCGTCCTAGACGACGAATCCTTGCTCTCGATGGCGGAGGGATCAAAGGCGTCCTCGAGGCGGCGTACCTCGATGCTGTCGAGACCGCAACCGGAAAGCGGATCGCGGACCACTTCGACCTGGTCGCCGGTACGTCGACCGGGGGCATCATCGCGCTGGGACTTGGTCTCGGTCTATCCGCGCGCGACATCGTCGAGTTCTACGTTCGGGAAGGGCCGCGCATCTTCGATCAGGCCGAACCGATCGGCGCGAACGGCATCGCGCAGCGGTGTTCGGCCATCCTGCGCAAGTGGAGACGCCGAGGCCAACAGCTCGCGTGGCCGAAGTACGAGCCGGACGCCCTTCGTGTTGCGCTGGCGGCAGCGTTCGGATCGAAGACGCTCGGCGAGAGCAGGCTCCGCCTCGTGATTCCCGCCTACCACGGCGACAAGGACGATCTCTACGTCTTCAAGACGCGTCACCATCCTCGATTGCAGGTGGACTGGCGGGAACGAGCCGTCGATGTTGCTCTGGCCACGGCCGCGGCACCGACCTACTTCCGGGCGCATGTCATGCCGAGCGGTGCGCCGCTGATCGACGGTGGAATTTGGGCCAACAACCCAGCGGGCGTCGCCGCGGTTGAAGCGCGCAGCATCCTGGGCTGGAAGGACGACGACCTCTTCGTCCTCAGTCTGGGATGCACCGAAGAGATATTCGATGTCCCGATCTCGGCCGGATACAAGGGCTTGCTGCTGAAGTCGAGTGAGCTGTTCATGCGCGGACAGTCCCGGGCAGCGGCGGGAACGGCGAAGCTTCTCTGCGGCCATTCCGAGGCGACCCCGCGGTACTTCCGGCACCAGGTCGCTGTTCCGGCAGGCAAGTTCTCTCTGGACCGCGTCGAGATGATCGACCGCCTGCGAGGCCTTGGAGCGAGCTGCGCACGGGACGCTCTGCCAACTCTGCAGGCGAACTTCCTGGACACGCCCGCCGAACCGTTCGTACCGGCCG
>CAZAWM010000326.1:0-2928 GCA_964488605.1 uncultured Steroidobacteraceae bacterium
GCAGCCGGAAGGAGAGCAGCGTAAACCGAGTGTCTACGAGATCGGGGCAGGTTCACATTGATTGGGATGGAGAGGCCGTCGAGGACCAGTCGTCGCCGGGCAATCCGCTCTACTTCGGATTGCCGACTGACTGGCACTTCAATCGAAATCGCAACAATCACTGTCCCGAATGCGAGCCAAAGGGCGGGTCTGCCTGTTCCCTTGCCTCAGCTCGTGACCGGGGGTGTCACGGCGCGATGAGAAGCTTCCCTCCCAAGAAGGTGGCGGGCGGGAAGACGGTGCTCTTCTTCTACGACACGGAGGGGCATCTGGTCGCCGAGGTCGAGAAGGTCGGGGCTGGCGACGACGCGGCGCGCTTCTACGTCTTCCTCGAGGACGAGCTGATCGGGATCGTGGACGAGACGGAGGAGGTCGGCAGCGTCCGAGCGCCGATCCCGATTCCGATCGATCTCTCGCCGCCGCTCGCCCTTCTCGCGCTCTTCGCCGGGGCCGGTCTCCTCGTGCTGCTCGTCACGAGGCGCGCTCCGCTCGGGATCGCCACCACCACGTCCGGCGCGGCGCTCCTCCTGCTCTGCGCGCAGACCTCGGGCGGCCCGCTCTTCGCCTGGGTGCACGTCGACCCGCTCGGCACGCCGCTCGCGGTGACGGCGGGCGACCCCGCGGTCGCGGTGTGGCGGGCGTCGTACGAGCCGTTCGGGAAGGCAACGGTGAGCGAGGATCCCGATGGCGACACGCAGACGTTCTCGCTCGCGGTGCGCTTCCCGGGGCAGTACGAGGATGCGGAGACGGGGCGGCACTTCAACTTCTTGCGCACCTATGACCCGCAGACCGGCCGATACCTGGAGCACGATCCATTCTTGACCAAGACCGCACTTGATGGATATGCCTACGCCCGCAGCAACCCATCTGCGTACATCGACCGACTCGGGCTCGTTGCTGCCGGCCTCGGCGCTGGGCATAGCGGTGCCGGAATCCCGATTCCGGGCAAGCTCGGAATCCTCTGGGATGCAGACTGCTACGTCGTCGTTGATGACGATGGGAATGTCGGAGTTCTCTGCTGTGCAGGTGCCGGTGCGGGCACCGGCGCCGGCTTAGTGGCCGGATTCCAGGGGTCCGGCGCTCTCTGCCCCGACTGCGACACCATCTGCGACATGGAGGGCGACTACGCCTCCCTCCAAGGGGGGCTCGGTGGCGGTGCAGCTGTGGCGGGGGGCGGCGGCGTCTCCATCAGCTCGTCGGGAACCACGTTGCTTGGAGGTTTTGGACCTGGCGGAGGGGGCGGAGGCTACCTCGGATGGGTCTACGGCAGGTGCGAACTGGTGTGGGGGCCCGACTGCGGTGACGAGTGCGCCGAGGACGACGAATGAGGCGCGGTCACGCCATCTTCGTTGCGCTCGCGGCCTGGGTCTTGTTCTGCGCAGGATTCAGCGTCTACCTCTTCATGAAGCCAGCAGTAAAGATCAATCTCTTCGGGAAGCTCATCGTACTTTGGCTGGCGGCTTCGCTGGTTGTGTTCGTTGCGGCGCACCTCCTGCGAATGGTGAGCCCCCCGGCATCGGAGCCTAGATCGTCGGCGCGGCCGGAGGACTCGGGAATAGTCGACTCATCGGGCCGAGTGCAGATGCTCGAAGTCTTGGGCAAACGAGCAGCGTTTAGCGCGATAGGCGCCGTCATTCTGTTTGCCGCAGCCGGCGCGCTGGGCATGCTCAGGTAGATGCCTGTCAGCGACGCGTCGGTGTGGCAATTCAACATGTTCAGGACATTCGACCCGCGGACTGGGCGATACCTCGAAGCTGATCCCCTAGGACGATTCAAGGGAATGGACCTTTACCCGTATGCGCTGAACAACCCGACAAACTTTGCTGACCCGCTTGGGCTCGATGTGACCATCACGATCGATGGGCGGGGATACTCACCAACGGGGAGATCCGTGTCCGGGACTTTCAGTGCCGCAAGCAGCATCGCGCCTCTCATCCCGTTCGAGGGATTGACGATGGAGAACGCAGATGCAGGTGAGTGTGCATGCAAGCCCCCGATTCCACAGGGGAGCTACGTAGCGTTCGTCAGGTTGGACGGCGGCCGAAAGAGGATCGAGCTCATCGGGGTCAGCGGCTACACAAACATCCAGATTCACGCAGGAAGCTACCCGCGCAACTACAGGGGGTGCATTGGCGTAGGGCTATGGAGCGGAATCGATTTCCTGGGCGGAAGCCGCACCGCCGTGGATGCGATTCTTGAGCTGATCCGAGCCGACGGAACAAACAACATCCGGGTAGATGTCGGTGCGCCTCCGCCGCTCGGTCCGCTTCGGCCGTGAACAAGATAAGCAACCTCTCGTTCCTTGCGATTCGCATCGGACTGGTGGGAGCGCTGGTCCTCGCTCAGCGTGTTTTCCCTGCCGGTTCTGATGAGATCGCCCCGGCGTGCAGTCGCGCTGTAGACGAGTTTCTGCGCTCACCAACGGAGGCCTCGGCCCTGTCGTTGAAGGACACCGACAGCGATGGCTGTTGGCTGACTGTGAGCGGGTCGAGCACCCTGTTGGATTCGCTCCTGACACATGTTGCCCGCGGAAACACTCCCGCAGCTCGCTACCTCGCCTCTCACATGCGACAGTTGGACGGCGGCAATCTCGAAGACTCCCTTCGAGCGCTCGGAGAGTTTTCGGAGCGTCGAATGGAAGTCTTCTTCGAGTTGGAAGCCAAGGGATTGCTCAGCCGCAACTCGCTGCTCAGTGCGCTCACAATGTTGCCGATTGAGCTGGCTGACAATCCGGAAGCAGAGCTGTCCGCCATGGAAGCGCGGCGAGCCGAAGTCGACCGCGTGGACTCGGCAGATCCCAGAATTCTAGAGGAGGCTCTGCAAACAATTGACTCATCTGCCTATTCCGTTGCCTCCGCTGTCAGTCGCGCCCACGGGAGCGGCTGCGCC
>CAZAWM010000327.1:0-2890 GCA_964488605.1 uncultured Steroidobacteraceae bacterium
GAGCATCTGACTCTTAATCAGGTGGTTGAAGGTTCGAGTCCTTCGCGGCGCACCAAATAATTCAGGCACTTAGCCGGATCAGCCTGAATTCCTTTTTTGACCTATCCGGCACTTATCTGGCACTTTCGGCCCCGCTCGCGGGAACCCGGGAGTGCCAGTTCGTTTCCCCCGAACTCGTCGTCCAGGTGGACATCCAGCACCTGGAGGCGGCCGAGGATGACGACGACCCCCGCTGCGCCGTCATCGACCGACTCATCGAGGTCCTCCCGAAACGTAACGGTAAACCCTACCTCGCGGTTTTCGCGCTCACGCACGCGGATGAAGACCACTGCTGTGGCTTTGCCGAGCTGCTCGAGCGGGTCACCATTGGTGAGCTGTGGCACACCCCGCGCGTGTTGGCCGAAGCGGCCTGTGATGTTTGCGAGAGCGCACAGGCATTCCGTCGCGAAGCCATTCGGCGCGTCAAGAAGACCATTGCTGCGAACGGTAACGTCGCGTCTGGTGATCGTATTCGCGTCATCGGGTATGACGACTCACTCCAAGAGGATGATTACATTGTAGCGGACCACCCTATTCTGGGGCTAAGACGACACCCAGATTTACGCACCTGAGCACCTGACAGGCGAGGACGGGTCCGCCATTCTTGTGCCCACCCGGTACAAGGAGGCGGCCGTGAAGCTGGATCAGGAGGCACGGATGACGATTCAGTGCTTATCTCACAAGGGACAGAGCAATCGGGAGATCGCGCGGCTGCTTGAGGTGAGTGAAGGGACGGTTCGCTACCACCGGCGGCGGGAGGACGGGGTCGGGATGCAGGCGATCTACCAGCGGCTGGCCGAGGACCACGGCTACCCCGGCAGCTACTCGGCGCTTCGGCGCTACGTCATCCACCTGGAAGGGGCCGTCCTCAACGCCTTCATCCGCATCGAGACGGCCCCGGGAGACGAGGCGCAGGTGGACTTTGGCGCGGCCGGCGAGATGATCGAGCCGGCGACGGGCGAGCTCAAAAAGGCCTGGGTGTTCGTGATGACGCTCTCGGCGAGTCGCCACCAGTACGCGACCTTTGTGTTCGACCAGAAGGTCTCGACGTGGCTTCGCTGTCACCGGGAGGCGTTCGAGTACTTCGGCGGCGTGCCGAAGAAGGTCGTTCTGGACAACCCGAAGTGTGCGATCGTCAAAGCGGCCCTCTACGACCCGGTCGTGCAGAGAAGCTATCGCGAGTTTGCCGAGCACTACGGCTTTTTGATCTCGCCGTGCCGGGTGAGAACGCCCGAGCACAAGGGCAAGGTCGAGAGCGGGGTCAAGTACGTGAAGAAGAACTTCCTCGCGGGTCGCGACGCGATGACGATCACCGACGCCAATGCGAAGGTCATCACGTGGATCGAGAAGACGGCCGGCGTGCGCGTGCACGGGACCACGAAGCGCCGGCCGATCGAGCAGTTCGAGCGCGTCGAGCGGGACGCGCTGTTGCCGCTGCCGGTGAGCCCCTACGACCTGGGCGTGTGGAAAGCGGCGAAGCTCCATCCCGACTGTCATGTGGTGGTGGACGGCGCGTACTACTCGGCGCCGTTCCGCCTGATCGGACGGCGGCTGTGGGTGCGCAGCAACGGTCGCGACGTGGAGATCTATCACGACTACGAGCGGGTGGCGACCCATGCGTGGGGGTCGCCCGGGACGCGGCGCACGAACCCGGCGCATTACCCGCCGGAGAAGGTGGCCTTCCTGATGGCCACACCGGCGTGGTGCCGGCAGCGTACCGGCGAGATCGGATCGGCCACCCGAGAGGTCGTCGAGCGACTCCTGAGTGAGCGGCCGCTGGATCGGCTGCGCTCGGTGCAGGCGCTGTTGCGGCTCGCCCAGAAGTACGGCGCGCCACGGCTGGAGGCCGCGTGCGCACGCGCACTTCGCTTCGACGAAGCGACCTACACCACCATCAAGCGCATCCTGCTGCGGGGGCTCGAGAGCGATTCGCTCCCCGAGACCAGCTCCTCCGGGAAGCGCACCTACGTCTTCGCGCGTCCGGGGTCGGAGATCTTCCTTATAAAAGGAGGCACCACCCATGGAAGTGAAGGCCCAACTGATCCCGAAGCTCAAGGCGTTGCGGCTCTCGGGGATCCTGGAGACGCTCGACGTGCGTAACCGTCAGGCCATCGACGACAAGCTCTCTTACGTGGAGTTTTTGGAACGTCTGCTCGAAGATGAGGTCGAGCGCCGAAGCCACAAGCAGCTCCTGCTGCGCGTGCGGCGCGCGGCCTTCTCAAGCGAGAAGACGCTGGAGGGCTTCAACTGGTCGTTCAACCCTTCGATCAATCGCCAGCAGATCCTCGATCTGGCCACCGGCGCGTGGATCGATCGCAAGGAGAACGTCCTCGTCGTCGGTCCCAGTGGCGTGGGCAAGAGTCATCTCGCTCAGGCGCTGGGCCAGGAAGCCTGCCGGCGCGGCTACCACGTGCTCTTCACCGCCGTCGTCAAGATGCTCGGGCATCTAAACGGCGGCCGGGCGGATGGCACTTACGACCGCCGGCTCTCCGGATACTTGAGACCCGATCTGTTGATCCTCGATGACTTCGGCCTGCGCACGCTGCGGGCGCAGGAGTCGGAAGACTTCTACCAGGTCATCGGCGAGCGCTACGAGCACGGATCGATACTGGTGACCAGCAACCGCGACTACGGCGAGTGGCCCGAGGCCTTCGGCGAGAACCCGCTACTCGCCTCCGCCGGCCTCGACCGGCTCGCTCACCAGGCGCACCTGATCACCATCACCGGCGCGAGCTACCGGGCACAGCAGAAGCCCCGCAAGCTCGAGAAGGCTGCTTAGGAAAGGAGATCAACCGGGAAGGACAATCGCTCGACTCACTCGACCACACTGGTCAACTATCGAGCGAAAACG
>CAZAWM010000328.1:0-2880 GCA_964488605.1 uncultured Steroidobacteraceae bacterium
GCCGGGCCGAAGGTGGGTCATGGCGGCAGCGACCGCGATGGTCGCGGGGGCGCTGCTCACCGGCGGCAAAGTAGCCGCTCCGATTCGGTTCAGCGACGAAGCTGCCGTCCGTGGCGTCGCCGACCTCGGGGTCAATGCCACCGGGCCGACATTCGCCGATTACGACGGCGACGGTGACCTCGACGTCTTCGTCCCGGTCGAGGACCTCGCCGAGGGTCTGGCAGACCGTCTGTTCGAAAACGACGGCCGTGGATTCTTCCGCGACGTCGCCGCCGGGCGCGGCGTGCAGAGCCTCGGAAGTTTCAGTCGCGGTGCCGTGTTCTGCGACTTCGACAACGATGGCGATCAGGACCTCCTCGTCGCCAACATGCCACCCGGGCAGACGCGCCAGCGGCATGTGCCGACGACGCTCTATCGCAATCAGCTCCAGGAGACCGGTGTCGCGCGGTTCGAAGACGTCACACGGGCAGCACGCCTCATGCGTGCCGGTAACGAACACGATCAGAGAATAGGGGGTATCGGCGACACTGCCGGCGGTGTCGGCTGTGCCGACTACGATCGCGACGGGGACCTCGACGTATTCTGGAAGAACACTGATGCTGAAATCGACAACGCCCTGTTCCGCAATGAGGGTGACTGGACTTTCAGCGATGTGACGGCCCTGGCCGGGGCCGCCGTACAGGCCAAGCTCAAGGACTCCAACGCGCAGGGCTCGCCGAACTGGACCGATGTCGACCAGGACGGCTGGATCGACCTGCTGATCACCAACGAGCGGGAAATCAAGGTCCTGCTGCGCAACAACGGCGACGGCACCTTCGAGGACATCACCCGCAATCGCAGGCCGCCGAGCGCCACTCCGTTCCTGAATCCGGGCTATGCGCAGGGTGCGTGTATAGCCGATTTCGACAACGACGGTGACATGGATGTCTACCTGCCCCTGGCCGACCAGGCCAATCGCCTGATCATGAGCCGGCTCAAGGAGAGCGGCACGCTAACTTACCAGGACGTCACGGTCCGATCGGGCGCCGGCGACATGCGCGGCGCGCGCGGCTGCGTGGCCGCCGACTTCGACAATGATGGCGACGTCGATCTCTACGTCAACAACGGCGGACCGTCGAACACGCTGATCAACGACGTCATCGGCGATTTCCCGCCCTTCGTACAGTTCTACATCGCCTGGGAGCAGGCCGAGAACGCGCTGCTGATGAATCGAGGCGATGGGACTTTCGTCGACGTGACGCGCGGCTCGGGCGCGGAAGGCCTCGGGATCGGCTCAGGTGCCGGCGCCGCGGACGTTAACGGCGACGGTTTTCCCGACCTGTTCGTCACGAATCGAACCTACTATTCGGCGGGCAAGCGGGTCAGCCCGCAGCCCGGCCAGAATCGGCTCTACATCAACCGCGGCAACCGCAACAACTGGATCAGGGTGCAACTGGAAGGCCGGCGCAGCAACCGCAACGGGCTCGGCGCCTGGATCACGGTGACCGCAGGCGATCTCGTGCAGCATCACGAGACGCAGAGCGCGCATGGCTACAATTCGACCAGCGACCCCGTCGTCACCTTCGGACTCGGTCGGCGGCAGGCGGTCGACCGGATCGAAGTCCGCTGGCCGAGCGGCACGCGCCAGCGCATCGAGGCCCCGTCGATCCGCACGACGGTCAGGGTCGTCGAGCCCGATGCCTGAGCAGAGTCGCGGTTCGCCAATCGCGCCGACAGCGTGTCACGGCCGCTCGAACACGCTGCCATTGCGGACGCGGCCCTCAGCGCGACGCGCGTCGATGACCTTCTTCGAGTAACTCCAGGTCGTCTCGTTCTTGCCGAGACCTTCCCAGACGGTTGGCGGTTCGAGGTACTTCGGCTCGTACTTCTCGACCCAGCTGCGGATATTCGCCGGCAGCTCGCTCCAGCCGTTCATGAACTTGAACGCCTGCGAGTGATAGATCATCACTCCCGGGCGGTTACCCATCTCCATGAATGGTAGCCACATCGAGATGCGCTTCCACGATGTGTGGCAAGCCGCCGAAGTCACGGCCGGATCGTTGACCTCGCGCAGGCTGCCCGTGATCGCCCAGAGCTCCCCCGACTGGTAGAGATCCTGCTGCGCATGCAGCGGGTAGTCCTTGCGCGTCAGCGGACTCGGCTCCGTCGAGCGTAGTACGTCGATCTGGAAGATCAGCCGGTCGTTGTGGATGAAGTACGGGTAGGGTGGCGCGAAGGGTCCACCCGCCAGCGGGTAGAGCCGGTTCACGGGGTCGTTGAGGATGTGCAGCACCTCGACGCGCGCACCGGTGAGCGGATTGACCCAGTCCGCGAGGACCTCGCCAGTGCGCGCGTCGCAGTAGAGCAGCGCCTCACGGTGGATGAAGCGGAATGCCCGGTCCGCAGGGCTGTACTCGAGCCGCGAGGCGCCGATGCCATAGGTGTTGAACAGCAGGTAGTTGCCCTCGCCGGGCACCCAGGCCCAGGCCTTGCCGGGGAAGCCGCTGTAGACCGGTCTGCCGGCCAGATCGGCCTGCAGTTTCAGCAGCGCGATCAGGTTGTCGAGCGGTCTCGCGAGATCGAGTGGTCCGCTGCGAAAGCCCTCCGGCATCGGTCCCGGGATCCTCGCGGGCTTTTTGGACGCGACGGCGTTCGCGGCCGCGGCCGCGAAAGGAGTCGCTACCATGGCCGACAGCATGTGGCGGCGTGTGGCGCGGAGCCTCGGTCGGGACATCGGGCCTTCCTCCGTGTGAGCTTGGGTACGAGGTCACCGATCATGCTCGCATCGCTTGCCGCGACATCCAGGAATCAGGAGATCTGCTCATGGGGCGAACAGGTTCTGCGCAGGGCGGTGATCGGCTGATGCTGATCGGTGGCCACTGGTGTGAGTCGTCGGACGGT
>CAZAWM010000329.1:0-2858 GCA_964488605.1 uncultured Steroidobacteraceae bacterium
AAGCAGCCGCCCTGCATCTCGGCGGCCGCCAGCCGGCCGGCCCGCGCCTTGTCCGAGAGCTCGGCAAGAGCGCGCGCGAGTTCGTAGATGTCCTTGCGATCGGCGTCGCGTATCACGGGCACCAGCAGCCCGTTCGGCGTGTCGGCCGCAAAGCCGATGTGGCAGTAGCGCTTGAGAACGAGATTCTGGCCCGCCGCGTCGAGCGAGGCATTGAACTGCGGATGCTGCGCAACGGTCAGCACGCAGGCGCGGATCACGAACGCGAGCGGCGTCAGCTTGATGCCTTCCTGCAGCGCACGCTGCTTGAGCCTGACGCGCGCCTCCTCGAGTTCGGTGATGTCGGCCTCGTCGAACTGCGTGACGTGCGGCAGATTGACCCAGGAGGCGTGCAGCCGCGGCCCGGAGATCCTTTGCACGCGATTGAGCGGCCGGATCTCGACTGGACCGAAGGCGGCGAAATCGACGACGGGCACGCGTGGCAGTGACGCGGTGCCGGCCGCTGCGCCGACCTCCACGCTACTGCCCAGCGCCCGCTTGACGAAGGCCTTGACGTCGTCGGCGAGGATACGTCCCTTCGGCCCCGAGCCGCTGACGCGCGCGAGGTCGACGCCGAGCTCGCGGGCGAACTTGCGTACCGATGGGGAGGCGTGCGCGCGCGAGAAGCCCGGTTCATCGATCGGCGCCAGGTCGCTGCGGCCGGCAGGGATCGCGGCCGGCGCGCTCGCGAGCGGCACCTCCGTGTCGGGGCGTGGCCGTGAAGCGGCCGTCAGGCCGGCGCCCGCCGGGACGCCGAGCACACGCACCGGGACGGTCGGCTCCGGAGAGTCGACCGCCGCCGCCGGGGTGGCGGCTGGCGCGCCTTCGGCTGGCGGTGCGGCGCCGGTCGCAGCGCCGTCCACCGTCAGGACGGCGATGAGGTCGCCGCTATTGACCTTGCTGCCGCGCGTGATCGCCAGCGACTCGACGCGCCCTGCCGCAGTCGACGGCACGTCCATCGTCGCCTTGTCGGTCTCGAGCGTCGCCAGCGGCGTATCGCGCTCGACCTGATCGCCGACGCCGACAAGCACTTCGATGACAGCCACGTCCCGAAAATTGCCGAGATCCGGGACACGCACTTCGATCCGGGCGGTCATGGCGGGCCTCAGCAGTCGAGCGGGTTCGGTTTGTCGGGATCGATGCCGAGCCTCCCGATCGCCTGAATCACGGTCGCCCGGTCAATCTTGCCTTCGTCGGCCAGCTCGCTGAGGGCAGCCAGCGCGATGAAACGTCGATCGACCTCGAAGTGATGCCGCAACGCCACGCGCGCATCCGAGCGTCCGTACCCGTCGGTGCCGAGGACGACGTAGCGCGAGTGGCCACCGTCGCGCCCCACCTGACCCCCCGGCACCCACTGCCGGATCTGGTCCGCAACGGCGCGCATGTAGTCGGTCGCCGCGACGAACGGACCCTCGCGGTCCTTGAGGCATTGCACGACGTAAGGAACGCGCGGCGGCTGATCCGGATGCAAAAGGTTCCAGCGCTCGCACTCGAGCGCCTCGCGCCGCAGCTCGGAGAAGCTCGGTACCGAGAAAACGTCGGCCGGGATGCCGAACTCCTTCTCTAGGAGTTCGGCCGCCGCGATGACTTCGCGCAGGATGGTTCCCGAGCCCATCAACGTTGCGCGGACCTTGCCGCGCCCGCCCTGTTCGTACAGGTACATGCCCTTGAGGATTCCCGGTGCGACTCCGCTCGGCATGCGGGGCATCGCGTAGTTCTCGTTCATTACCGTGATGTAGTAGAAGATGTTTTCGCCTTCCGCGTACATGCGCCGCAGTCCGTCGTGAATGATCACGGCCAGCTCATAGGCGAAGGTCGGATCGTAGGCGCGGCAGTTCGGTACGGTCGTCGCGATGAGGTGGCTGTGGCCGTCCTGGTGCTGCAGTCCCTCGCCGGCCAGGGTCGTGCGCCCCGCGGTCGCGCCCATCAGGAAGCCGCGCGCCTGCTGGTCGCCGGCTGCCCAGATGAAATCGCCTACACGCTGGAAGCCGAACATCGAGTAGAAGATGTAGAACGGCACCATGTGCAGCCCGTGGTTCGAGTAGGCCGTGCCGGCCGCGATCCACGAACACAGCGCGCCGGCCTCGTTGATTCCCTCCTCGAGAATCTGGCCCTTCTTGTCTTCCCGATAGGACATCAGCTGATCGGCGTCCTGCGGCGTGTACAGCTGCCCCACCGCGGAATAGATGCCGACCTGTCGGAAAAGACCCTCCATGCCGAAGGTGCGTGCCTCGTCCGGTACGATCGGCACGATGTGCCGGCCGATGTTCTTGTCCTTGAGCAGCTGCGTCAGGATCCGTACGAAGGCCATGGTGGTCGAGATCTCGCGGCCATCGGTACCATCGAGCATGGACTGGAAGACCTCGAGCGCCGGAATGGCGAGCGGCGGCGCCTCGCGGCGCCGTGCCGGAAGGTAGCCGCCGAGCGCCATGCGCCGTTCGCGCAGATACTTGAGTTCCTCGCTGTCCTCCGCGGGCCTGTAGAACGCGAGCCTGGCGATGTCCGCATCGCTGACGGGAATGTTGAATCGGTCGCGGAACAGGCGCAGGTCGTCGTCGCTGAGCTTCTTCTGCTGATGCGTGACCATCTGGCCTTCGGCGCTCTTGCCGAGGCCAAAGCCCTTGACGGTCTTGGCAAGGATCACCGTCGGCTGGCCGCTGTGATTGACAGCTGCCCAGTACGCGGCGTAGACCTTGCGCGCGTCGTGCCCACCGCGGTTCAGCCGCCAGATTTCCTCGTCGGACATGTTGGCGACCATGGCCTTGAGCTCCGGATACTTGCCGAAGAAGTGCTCGCGCGTGTAGGCGCCGCCCTTGGCCTTG
>CAZAWM010000330.1:0-2830 GCA_964488605.1 uncultured Steroidobacteraceae bacterium
CTGTGCCGAGCGTCAGCAGGCTGGCGATGGCCGCACAGACGGGCAATCTCATCACGGACCTCCGAGGTCGAGGAGACAGCGATCGGATAGATGTGCTCACTTTTGACGGACGATTGACCGCGCAAATTCAAAGGGCTCCAGAGTTTTTTCGTCGGGAGCACGGAGCGGTGCGTCATGAAGGGCCATAACTCCGCTCTAAGAATACGCGCAATTGGGTAGGCGGCAGAAACCACTGGGGTAATCAGTTGGGCTGGTGAGGGGGCGGCTCGCCCATTGGGCGAGATTTTGGTTGTCATGAAATCTGGTTAGTGATAATAGTTTCAGATATGGACTCTGAGCGCGAGCGGAACCGGGGGCGACGGCGGCGACTGTTGGAGCAACTCCGGAGGTTGACGTTCGAGCCGCTCATGCGCGGTTCGATCGTGGAGCGCGTACGGCGTTGCGGGCGGTCCAATTGCGCTTGCGCGCGAGATGATGACGCTCGGCACGGCGGCAAGTTTCTGACAGTGAGCCTCGGGGGTCGCACGGAGGCGGTGCACTTGAGGCCGGAGGACGAGGAGGAGATCGCGAAGGCGATCGCCGCGTACGAGAAGTTGTGGAGCCTCGTGAACGAGCTGACATCGTGCGAGGTGACCGAGTTGCGGCGGCGGGCACGTGAGCGGCAGCGCGCGCGGCGCAGGCGGCGCTCGTGAGCGAAACCGGCCGGCAAGGTATCCTGCCGTTCGTGATCGAGATGGCCGCACGGGAAGACGTGAGCGCGCGAGCGGGCTTGCCGCTGGTCGTGGAGACCATGCGTGCGCTGGGCATCGACGAGGCCGCGCGGGAATCACTCCCACTGGCGAAGCGACAGCGCGGATACAGCGTCGAGGAGAAGCTCGAAGCGCTCGTGAGCCTGATCGCGGCGGGCGGTGACCGGGTGGAGGACATCCGCATCCTGGCCGAGGACAAGGGACTCGAACGTCTGCTGGGCAGGTCGTTCCCGTCGCCCGATGCGCTGTTGGACTTTCTGGCGAAGTTCCACGATGCGAGCTGCTGGGCAGATCGACCGCCGGAGAAGAAGGCATTCGTGCCCCGCGAATCGGCGGGGCTCGAGGGTCTCGAGGAGATCAACCGCACGCTCGTTGCGCGTGGTGCGGATGAGAAGAACGCGACGGCGACGATCGACCACGACGGGACCCTCATTGAATCGCACAAGCAGGAGGCTCGTGTTGCCTACGAGGGAACCCGGGGCTATCAGCCGCTGATGGCGGTGTGGGCGGAAGAGCAGCTCATCGTCGCGGATGAGTTTCGGGACGGAAACGTTGCGGGCGGCGAGGATCCGCTTTCGTCGGCCAAGCGTGCCTTCGCAAACCTGCCCGCCTGGGTCACGCAGCGCTATTTTCGCGCAGACTCGGCCGCGTACTACGCGCCGCTGCTCAAGTACCTCGCGGAGGAGGAAATCGGTTTCAGCATCAGCGCTGACATGACCAAGGAACTGCGCGCCTGCTGCCTCGCGGTTGCGGGCGAGCGATGGTCGGAGTTCGAGGCGCGAGAGCACGAGCTTGTCCACCTCGCCGAGATTGAGTTCGCGCCCGGAGAGTGGCCGAAGGATGCGAAGCCTCTGCGATACGTCGCGATGCGCTTTACGCCCCTGCAAACCGACCTCTTCGAGGGACGCGGGGTGCGCTACCTGGCCGTCGTGAGCAATCGCACCGATCTCAACGCGGCCGATCTCGTACGCTGGCACTGGCAGAAGGCGGGCACGATCGAGCACGTGCACCGCGTGATGAAGGACGAACTTGCCGCCGGTGTGATGCCGAGCGGCCGCTTCGGCGTCAACGCGGCCTGGTTCCGCATCAACGCGCTCACTTTCAACCTACTGACCGTGCTCAAGCGGCGCGCGCTTCCCGAGCGCTACCGCATGGCGCGCCCCAAGCGTCTGCGCTTCGAGCTCTTCACCGCGCCCGGCAAGCTCATCACCCATCAGAACAAACTCGTCGTGCGCGTGTCGGCCTCGGACGAGCGAACCACCGAGGTCATCGCCGCGAGGCGTCGTCTACTCCACTTGAGCGCCGACTCTCACGCGTAGCGCTCATCACGCACAGCCCGCGCTGCCCTTAGAGCGGGCCTGTGCAGGGGGCCCGCGCGATCAGCAGGTGCCGCGATCGACCCAGCGTCTCTACCCGCTCCCGCGGGCCCCGCCCAACCAGAACACCATGCCGCCGGTACTTGCGCCGCACCTACGTCGCAACGAAAACCAGCGTCCGCGCTAGCGAGCATCCCGCGTGCCCGTCACCGGACGCCTTAGAGCGGAGTTATGGAAGGGCGGACGGACTTGAATGCGCGCGACCGCGATCGGTAGACTGCCCCCATGACAAAAGGGGTCGTGCGAGTGCGGCGCGGATTTTTTTCGGCGTGGGCTTGGGGGTCCGTGAGCGCTTGGGTCGTCGCGTGTGCGCTTTCGGCATGTGGGGGGAGGGGGCGTCCCATCGGCGAAACCGGTCCCTACCTCCACGTGCGCCTCGCGGTGCCGGGGGATTTTCCATCGCAGCTCGTCGCGGCGGGGGAGGTCGCGTTCTTGCCGATCGCCGGGCAAGCCGCGCCCGCTTTCGCGCCGACGTTTGGGTTCGAGCAGGTCGGCGGCATCACGATGACGGTGCGCACGACGGACGAGGACAACGACGGCCGGCGAGAGCTCGTGCTCGCGTTCTCGCAGAGCCCGCTCCGCGGCAACACCGCGGACCTCTATCTTTATGCGCGGTCGCAGTCGGGGGACGCGGGCGTGGTCGAGACCCCGCCCGTGCGCGTGCGCGCGCGCTTCTTCGACTCACGAGGCGCGACGCTCGGACTC
>CAZAWM010000331.1:0-2823 GCA_964488605.1 uncultured Steroidobacteraceae bacterium
GGCTCGAGGTCACGGCCGTCGTGGACGCTGCCGACCGGCAGGACGTGCGGCTCGACGGCTCCTATGTCGGCGTCAGTGTCGGCAACTTCATGATCGCGGCCGGCGCAATGCCGCGCTGGTGGGGCCCGGGCTGGGACGCCAGCCTGATCCTCGGCACGAACGCGCGGCCGATTCCGTCCTTGACGGTCGAGCGCAACTACACCGATGCGTTCAGGACGCCATGGCTGCGCTGGGTGGGCCCGTGGCGCGCGAGCATCGCGGTCGGACAGGAGGAGGGCGCGACGTCGGCGCGGGACGGGCAGCTCGCCGTGTTACCCGACGTCAAGTTTCTCGCGGCGCGCGTCAGTTTCCGGCCGCGACCCTGGCTCGAGATCGCGCTGACGCGCAGTGCGCAGTTCTGCGGCAGGGGGCGCGGGTGCAGTCTCGGCACGGTCTGGGACCTGCTCGTCGGTCGCGACAATCGCGACGCGAATCTCAGTGCCGCCGAGGAGCCCGGCAACCAGATGGCGGGCTATGACGTGCGCGTCCGCTCGCCGTGGAAGAGGCTGCCAGTCGCCGCCTATGCGCAGTTCATCGGCGAAGACGAGGCGAACGGCCTGCCGAGCAAGTTCATGGGTCTGTGGGGTGGCGAGGTCTGGGGCTCCAACCCGCTGGGCAGCTGGCGGCTGCGCGCCGAATTCGCCGACACCGCCTGCACCTTCACTCGGAGCCGGCCGGACTTCGACTGCGGCTACCGCAATGGCCTGTTTCCGCAGGGCTACACCTATCGCGGCCGCGTGATCGGTCATGCCATGGACAACGACGGCCGCATGGTCGCGGCGTCCGCCCTGCTCGTGCGTCCCTCGGGCGGGACGTTCAGCCTGCTCGCACGCAAGGTCGACCTCGATCGCGGCGGCGCGGCGCCCGATGCGACGCATGCGCTCGCCGCCGGGCCCGCCGGGATACGGAATATCGAGCTTGAGTACACTCGCGCGCTTGATCTGCGCGGTATCGGCGGCGGTCGGCTGCGGGTCGGGCTCGGCTACGACGATCGCACGGGCGCGGTACGCAACGAGGCGGACGTGCGCGGTTTCGTTGAATGGCGGCAGGGGTTCTGATGGGTCTTCGAGGACGATTCGTCGCGCTCGCCGGTGGCGTACTGCTCGCGCTGCTTGCGACGGCCAACTCCCTCGCGCAAGCGCAGGTACCGAACGCCGAGCAGCTCGAACTGCTGCGCAGCCTCAGCCCAGAGGATCGCGCCGCGCTGCTCCAGCAGCTCGGTCTCGGCGGCGCGGGCGTCGAAGCGGCGCGCGCGCAGCCACGTGGCGCCGAGACGCCGGCGGCCGCCGCGACGACGAGGTCACGCGTCGAGCGCGAGCGGCCCGATCCGCGCCTCGCGGCTGACGACACGGTGCTGATCGACATCGATTTCATCAAGGCCAAGCCCGCGCGGCTCGAGCAGCAGGGCCCGGGATTGCCCGCCGTGCAGATTCCGGGCGAGCCGGCACCGACTTACGAGCCCGAGGAGCGGCGGTCGCTGCAGGCGCTGATCAGTCTCGTGCGCGCGCGCAATCCGTACCAGCTCGACCGTGACGGCGCGCTGCAGCTGCCCGGTTTCGCGCCGATCGTGCTCGCCGGGCTCACCGAAGAGCAGGCCACGCGCCGCGTTGCGGCCGAGCCCGCGCTCGCGAAGCTCGAGGTGCGTGTCAGCCGACTGCCGGTACGCAAGCAGGGAGCCGCTGGCCTCAGGCCTTACGGCTACGACCTGTTCAGCGACTCGCCGGCGACCTTTGCGCCGCTGACCGACGTGCCGGTGCCGTCCGATTACATCGTGGGGCCAGGCGATGAGCTCATGGTTCAGCTTTACGGCAGCCAGAATCGTTCGTTCCGGCTGACAGTCGGTCGCGACGGTCGCGTGAGCTTCCCCGAGCTGGGGCCGATCGCCGTCGGCGGGAAGACCTTCAACGCCGTCCGCGCCGACCTCGAGTCGCGCGTGTCGCGGCAGATGATCGGTGTGCGCGCGAGCGTCAGCATGGGCGAGACACGCTCGATTCGCGTGTTCGTTCTGGGCGAGGCGATCCGGCCGGGCTCGTACACGATCAGCGGCCTCGGCACCGTGACGACCGCGCTGTTTGCGTCCGGCGGCATCAAGGAGACCGGCTCGCTGCGCGACATCCAGCTCAAGCGCCAGGGCGCGACCATCCGCCGAGTCGATCTGTACGACCTGCTGCTGCGCGGCGATTCGACCAACGACGCGAGACTGCTGCCCGGCGATGTGATTTTCATCCCGCCCGTCGGACCGACGGTCGCCGTCGACGGCGAGGTCAGACGGCCGGCGATCTACGAGCTGCGCGGCGAGGCCCAGGTCGCCGACGCGATTGCACTCGCGGGCGGCCTCACCCCCGAGGCTGACGGCAGCCGCGTCGCGATGGTGCGCGTCGACGAGAACCGCCGCCGCATCGTGCTCGACGTGCCGCTTGATACCGCGCAGGGCCGCAGCGAGCGGCTCCGCAACGGCGACAGCCTGCGCGTGCTGCGGCTGCGGCCGACGCTCGATGCCGGCGTGAGCGTCGAGGGTCATGTCTTTCGGCCCGGAGTCGTCGCCTGGCGGCCCGGGCTGCGGCTCACGGACGTGATCGGTTCGGTCGACGAACTCAAACCCGAGGCCGATTCGGGCTATGTCCTCGTCCGGCGCGAGCTGCCGCCTGACCGGCGTGTCGTCGTCGTCTCCGCGGATCTTGGCGCTGCGCTGCGCGCGCCCGTCTCGCGCGCCGATCTCGCCCTCGAGCAGCGCGACCGGATCATCGTCTTCGACGCCGAGTCGGGCCGACGCCAGGTCATCGA
>CAZAWM010000332.1:0-2769 GCA_964488605.1 uncultured Steroidobacteraceae bacterium
TAGCGGCGCCGCCGGCGTCGCGCTGGCTCAGCAGCACACGCAGCCTGGACGCTGCCGCCGAAGCGACGGTCGAGTGGCTTGCACTGACGGATCGGCCGGTACAGGCCGCGTTCGGTAGCTGGCGTGCAGCGCTGCGCCTTGCAGGCTGGCGCGAGCTGCCGGGGCCTGCAGTTCTTGCCGCGGTGTACGAACGCGGTGGCGAGACTCTATCGCTGCACCTGCAGCCACTCGGCGCTCAGACGGTCGTGGTCGTGCAGTGTCGTTGGGGGTCCGGGTCGTGATTCGGCGGCGCGCCAGCGGCCACGCGCTCACGGAATTTACGCTGCTGTGCAGCGTGATCGTGGCCGCTTGGTTCGTTCCCTGGGGGGAGGGTCCCGCGGCCGCGACGCGCTGGCTCGAGGCATGGCTCCGCTGGCTGCACGGGACGCTGGCCTGGATGGCTGGGGGATGACAGGAGCAACGATGACGGACGAGATCCCGGTCGACCGGGCATTGATGGCGCAGGCAACAGGTCGCTGGCGGTACCTGCTGCCGATCTGTGTGGCGGCCGCCAGTGCGACCTTTGCCTGGTTGGCGATGTCCGCGTACCTTCGCGGTGCCGAGGCGCGGATTTCGAGCCGCTATGCCGAGGACCATCGCACGCGAGAGGTCATCGTCGCTGCGAGACGCCTCGAGGCCGGCACGGTCGTCGAGGCCGCGATGCTGGCGCGCCGGACGTTCCCGGTCCGGTATCTGCCCAGATCGGCCGTCGGGCCGCAACGACTTGCCGATCTGCTCGGCCGCGAACTCGTGCAGCCGCTCGACGCCGGCGATGTACTGTTGCCCGGTGCGCTGCGCGACGCCGGCGCGCCGGCACTCGCCTCGGAGCTTTCGCCCGGCGAGCGGGCACTGACCATCGCGGTCGACGAGACCAACTCGCACGCCGGGTTGTTACGACCTGGGGACCTCGTCGACCTGCTGCTCGTCTCGGTGCGCGATACGGGAGCTGCGCAATCGGCCCGGATCCAGCCCCTGCTGCAAGCCGTGAGGGTATTGGCAACCGGGAGAGCGCTGCGCGTTCGGGCACCGGGAGAATCAACCGCGCAGCGCATCGGTCGCGACTTCGCGACCGTGACGCTGCGGCTCTTGGCTCGCGATGCGGAGCGCGTCGCACTCGCGGAGCGCGCAGGCGAACTGCTCATCAGCCTGCGTGCACCCGTCGATCGCGAGCTGACGAAACACGACGCGCTCGAGCTCGGCTCGCTCTTCGCCACCAGTTCCGACGCAGCGGCACGGCGGTCGGCCAGCGAAGCGTGGTACGTCGACGGCTGGATGGGTGGGCGCGAGGGTCGGCTCGTGCCGCATCGCTGGCGAGTCGCCGCGTCGATCGGCGGGGTCGGTCCTTGATCGCCGCGGCGAGGCATCGCCGATTCAAGGCAGCCACGCGCGCCTTGCTCGCCGCGTGCATCGTCGGCAGCTGGTGCGAGGGGCCTGCGCGGGCGGAGCCGCTGCCCGAGCGCTTGCAGCTGTTTGTCGGCGAGAGCCGTACACTCTCCGCCTCGCCGGTTCGCATGGCTGTCGGGAACGGCCGCATCGTCTCGGTGACCCTGGTCGACGCACGGCAACTGTTGGTGCTAGGCGAGTCCCCGGGGTCGACAGTGCTGCAATTGTGGCTGCGCGACGGGCGCGAGGCGCGCGTGCGCATCGACGTCTCCGCCAGCAACGTCGAGGCGCTGCTCGAGGACATCCACGGCCTGATCGGCGGATCCGCCGGACTGAGTGCGCGCGTTGCGGCCGGGCGGGTGGTGTTGGAGGGCGAGGGGCTGGATGCCGCGACGCGGGCACGCGCGGCCGCCATCGCGGCGCTGTATCCGGGCCTCGTGCTCGACTTCACCGGTCGGCTCGGTGCCGAGGCGACCGTTCAGATCGACGCACGTATCGTCGAGTTGCGTCGGGGGTCGCTGCGCGACCTGGGTGTGCGCTGGCGCGGCGACGCGAACGGTCCGAACGCTGGCATCGTGGCCGATCTCGCCGTCAACGATCTGTTCAGACCGCAGCCCCCCGCCGAGGGGCCAGTGCCGGCCGTGGCCGTACCGCCCGGGAACCGGGTCTGGCCGCCGCGCGGCTACTTCGGCATCTCGACGGTCCTCGACTCGAGACTGGCGTTACTCGAGCAGCAAGGGGCGCTGGCGGTGCTCGCTGAGCCGAGCCTCTCGTGCCGCAGTGGCGGATCGGCCCGGTTCGTCTCGGGCGGTGAGATTCCGATCCCGGTCGTCAGCGGCACCGGTGCCGCGGACGTCGAGTTTCGCGAGTATGGCGTCATCCTGGACGTACGACCCGTGGTCGACGCCTCGGGCATGATCTTCGCGCGTATCGAGACCGAGATCAGCCAGGTCGACACCAGCCAGCGCGTGCTCGGTATCCCGGGTCTGTTGAAGCGGCGGTCGGCAACCGACGTGACGCTTCGCGAGGGCGAGACGCTGGTGCTCGCCGGCCTGGTCAGCCAACTGGACGCTCGCGATCGGCAGGCCGTGCCCGGACTCGGCCGTCTGCCTCTGGCCGGGCACGCCTTCCGTGCCGATCAGCGGCGCCGGGAGCGTACGGAACTCGTGATTTTCATGACGCCGCGTCTGATCCGGCCGGTCAGTGCCGGGACGACCGAGCCGCCGGCGTTCGCCCCGCCGTCGGTCGGGGCGCTCGAGAACGAGGTGCGCCGGGCGCTCGAGGGAGAGTCGACGCGATGAGCGCCGTGCACGCGATCGAGCAGCCGTTCCCGCCCCAAGAGGGCGT
>CAZAWM010000333.1:0-2726 GCA_964488605.1 uncultured Steroidobacteraceae bacterium
CTCCACGCCCGCGAACGTCCACCGCGGCGGAACGTCCTTCCACGTCGCCTCCACGGGGCAAGCCTTCACGCAGGGCGGGTTGTCGCACTGCATGCACTGCACGGGCAGGTAGTATTTGCCCTCGACCGGCACCGCAGGCGGATCATAGTAGTGCTCGGAGCGCTCGAGGTTCATTGTACCTTTGTCCATCTCGAGCACGCGGATGTACTCAACCTGCGAATCGCGTCCCAGATTGTTCTCGCGGATACAGGCTGATACGCAGTCGCGATAGCCCTTGCACTTGGCGATGTTTAGCGCATAGCCGAAGACGACGCCGGGAAGCGGTCTCGTGTCCTCGCACTCCACTTCGACGCCAAACTTGCGGTGCGCGCGGCGTTCGATCCTCGCCAACGCGTCGCGGACTTCCTCGGGTGTCATGCGCTGGTAGTGCTGCTGGAATAGTTCCCCGAGTGCATCCTGCAGGGTGCTGCCGCCCCATGCCGCCTCGAGCGGTGCCGCTGCCGCCACGGCAGCGCCGCCCGCTGCAGCGGCGACCTTGCCGAGACCGCCGAGGAACCGGCGCCTGTAGGCATCGAAATCCGGATCGGTATCCGACCCACGTTTCTGTTCTGTCATCGCTTGGGCTCCCTCGCCGGCATCGGCTCGAGTCCGGCACGGAGCCTGGGCCGCGGGCCGGGGGCGCGCGGCCGAAGCGCCGGGTCGTGCGGGTCATGGCAGTGCGCGCAGCTGTAAATCTGTCTTTCGCCTTGCCAGTTGGCGACGCGTTTGCCATGCGCACCGAAGTACCAGTCCTTCTGCTGCCGGAAGTGGCACTGGCCGCAGACGAGATATGAGTCGTCGAAATCGATCGCCTGACCCCGCAGACCGCGCAGACGATCGCGGTCTCGCTCGTCATGGCAGTCGAGGCACCAGAATCGGCCGTTGCCATGCGGCAGCGATGCGACGTGCGGTGCAGCGAGTGGCCGCGGCTTGGGATTTGGCGGCAGCGCCGCGTGACAGGCCGAGCACGGGTGGAGCGTGAGCCCCGGCTTCTGTGGCACGATTGTGAATCTCGGCGCCTGCGGATAGCCGGCGAACATCGTCGGCTCGGTCGGTGTCGTCAGATCGATCGGAGCATTGTCGCGCAATGGGCGATGCATGGGAGCAGGCGGTGCCGGGGCCACACGCGCCGTCGCGATCACTTGCCCGGCTGGAGCGCCCGTGGCTGCGCCGCATGCTGCCAGGCCCGCGAGCGCCAGCAGCCTCGCGAACCTCGACGACCAGCTTCTGATCGGGATTCCTCCCTGCACGACAGCAGCGCTCGTCCTGCAGTCACGCCCCATTTGCATCAGGCCACGGCGGGATACTGGGCGTCATCGTGACTTTCCGGGGGGTGTTCCCCTCCGCGCCGCTGGCCTAAAGTAACGGCGAACGCTGTTGACCGGAGTATCGATGGATGATCCCGCAACCTGACCGATCACTGCTCGCGAGCGGCGCCAGCGGCCAGGGCATCGGCGAGACCTATGCCGCGCTGCTAGATCGGGTGCATCGGGTGCTGGGCTCCGGCTCCACCGATCGGCTCGGTCCGATGACGCGCGTCGAGGTCGACGCGCCGCCAGTCGACCTGCTGCGCTGGCTCGCTGCACAGTATCGACTGCCTCGAATCTACTGGGCCGATCGGGAGGGTTCGCGCAGCATGGCTGGCGTCGGTTTCGCCGATCGGCTCGATCTACGGGCCCACATGACTCCTGCAATGCTGCTGCAACGGGCGGCGGGCCGATTGCACGGGCGCGACCCGACGCTTCGCTACTACGGCGGCTTCCGCTTCGATCCGTACGCACCGGTCTCTGCTCAGTGGAGCGCTTTCGGGCGCGGCTGGCTCGTGTTGCCCCGTTTCGAAATGCTCGAGTGCGATGGGCACGTGCGCTTGGCCTGTAACCTGTTCCCGGGCCGGGACTCAGCCGAGCGCATCGCCGGAGAGCTGCGCCTGTTGGCCGCCGTCGCGACCGAACTTGCGGTGCCGGTCGACCGCACGGTGCGCTCCGACCTACCGACGCGGCGCGACTGGCCGTATCTGGTCGAGCGCGTCGGCGCGGAGCTGCGCTCGGGAGCCTTACGCAAGATCGTGCTCGCCCGACGCTCCGACTGGAACTTCGCCACACCGGTGCCGCCGCTCGGTCTGCTGCGGATGCTGTCGCAGAATAGTGGTCCCTGCTTCCGGTTCTGCTTCGACCCGGATGGCGAGTCTGCCTTCGTCGGTGCGACGCCGGAGCGCCTGTTCCGACGCGCAGGCCGTCTGGTCTTCTCCGAGGCTCTAGCGGGTACGCGACCGCGTGGCGCCAGCGAGCCGGATGACGGGCGTCTGCGTCAGGAGATGCTCGATTGCGAGAAGGAGCGGCTGGAACACCGCCTCGTCGTGCATCATCTCGTCTCTCGTCTGACACCTCTGGCAGATCATCTCGTGAAGGACCCGCAGCTATCCGTACTGCGCCTGCCACGGTTGCAGCATCTGCGTACGGAGATTCACGGGCCGCTTGGTGACGGCGTCGACGATGCGATGCTGCTCGAGGCCCTGCATCCCACTCCGGCCGTTGCCGGGGATCCGCCGACGCGCGCCGTCGAGCGCATCCGCACACTCGAGCCTTTCGATCGAGGCTGGTACGCCGGACCCGTCGGCTACGTCGGCGCAGAGGACAGCGAGTTTGCCGTCGCAATTCGCTCAGCGCTCGTGCATGAACGCAGCGTAT
>CAZAWM010000334.1:0-2724 GCA_964488605.1 uncultured Steroidobacteraceae bacterium
CGCCGACCTCGCGGCAAAGATCCGCGAGCTGCTGGCGACCGGCCACCTGCGGCTGCTCGAGAAGCTGCGCCGCACCACGCCACCCGGTCTGCCTGAACTGCTGAACCTCCCGGGGCTAGGCCCGGCGCGGGTCCGACGCCTGCACTTGGCGCTTGGCATCGGATCCGTGGCCGAGCTGCGCCGGGCCGTGGCATCGGGCCGCATCGCGACGACTGCCGGACTCGGACCTGCACTGCAGAGTCAGCTCGAGAAAGCTCTCGCGCCGGCTGCGGCCGCAGCGCGCGGCGCCGGCAGGATGCCGCGCCACGAGGCGCTGCGTCGTGCCGAGGCGCTGCGCGCCTACCTCGAACGGGTACCGGGAGTGCGGCGTGTCGAGTTCGCCGGCAGCCTGCGACGCGGCCGCGACACCGTGGGCGATCTCGACCTTCTGCTGACCGGCGATGCGCGGGTCCATCTCGCCACGGCGCTCGAGCGCTTCGAGGCGGCGCGTTCGGTCGAGCAGCGCGGCCGGACGCGTGCGAGCGGCACACTGCGCGGCGGGATACGTGTCGACCTGCGCCTGGTACCGGAGAAGAGCTTCGGCGCGGCGCTCCACTACTTGACGGGCAGCAAGGCTCACAACCTGCGCATCCGCCGCATGGCCCGGGCGGCCGGCCTCAAGATCAACGAGTACGGCGTCTATCGCGGTCGCCAACGACTCGCCGGCGAAACCGAGGAGTCGGTGTTCGCGGTCCTCGGACTCGATCCGGTGCCAGCCGAACTGCGCGAAGATCGCGGCGAGATCGAGGCGGCGGCTGCGCATAAATTGCCCGAGCTCGTGGCTACCGAAGACCTGCGCGGCGACCTGCACACACACACGACGACCAGCGATGGAGCGGTCGGACCCGAAGCCTATCTCGACGCCGCAGCCAACCGGGGCTTCGAGTATATCGCGATCACCGATCACAGCCGTCACCTCGGCATCGTGCACGGTCTCGATGCCGACGGCCTGTCGCGGCAGATCGACGTGCTCGAGTCGCTCGCCGAACGCAGACAGGGCGTCACGTTACTGAAGGGTGTCGAAGTCGATGTGCTCGAGGATGGACGTCTCGCGTTGCCGGACCGTGTGCTCGCACGGCTCGACCTCGTGATCGCCGCCGTGCATACGCAGCAGCGCCTGTCGGCCAGGCAACAGACGGAGAGGCTGCTGCGGGCACTCGACAACCGCTACGTCTCCATCCTCGCCCACCCCACCGGACGGCTGCTCGGCGAACGCGGGCCGATCGAAGCCGATTGGATCCGTGTGTTCCGGCGCGCAGCGCAGCGACCGTGCTGTCTAGAGATCAACGCGCAACCCCTGCGACTCGACCTCGACGATGTCCTGGGCCGTGCCGCACTCGAGGCGGGCGCGCTCTTCAGCATCGGCAGCGACGCCCACTCAACCGACGAGCTTGATTACCTTGCCCTCGGCGTCACCCAGGCCCGGCGCGCCTGGATCGGGCCCGACCGCGTCATCAACTGCCTGCCACTGAAAGAGCTGCGCCGGCGGCTGCGCGCCACCTTCGGATAGAGTCATCATGCGCGTGTTTGCCGATCGAATCGAAGCAGGGATCGCTGTCGGGCACGCGATCGCGGCGCGCCATCCGGCGCCACCGTTGCTCGTGCTGGGCCTGCCCCGCGGCGGCGTGCCGCTCGCCCGCGAGGTCGCCCGCATTCTCGGGGCGCCACTCGACGTGCTGATCGTGCGCAAGATCGGCATGCCGCTGCACCCCGAGCTCGCGATTGGCGCGGTCGCCTCGGGTGGTGCCATCGTCCGTGAGGCCCATGGCAGATACGATCCTTTCGGTCGCGAAATCGACTTCGAAGCGCTGGCAACGCGCGAGCTCGAAGAAGTCCGGCGCCGCGAGAAACTATTCCGCGGCGGCGCCGAGCCGCTCGACGTACGGGGCAAGACGGTCGTCTTGGTCGACGACGGACTGGCGACGGGTTCGACGATGACGGCCGCGGTTCGCGCCGTGCGCAGTCTCGGTGCCTCGCGGATCATCGTGGCGGCGCCCGTCGCCTCGCGGGAGGCCTTCGCACGGCTCGCCAGAGCTGCGGACGACTGCGTGATCCTCAGTACACCCCCGGACCTCTATGCTGTCAGCCAGGCCTACGAGGAATTCCCGCAGGTCGACGACGCCGTCGTTCAGGCGGTGCTGCGCGACGCTGCGGCCGAGCAGGCCAGACCCCGTTCCTCGAGGCCGCCTGAGTCCGGCTAAGGGAAACTGCGCATTGCACCGGCCGGGTCGGCGCAGGACATTTTCCGGGCATGGCCGATGCACGCGTGATTGGACCTGAAGCGCTGCTCATCGTAGACATGCAGCGCGATTTCATGCCCGGCGGAGCGCTCGGAGTTTCGGGCGCGGACGCGCTCGTACCCCGCATCAATCACTATATCGATCATTTCACGGCGATTGGCGCGCCGGTCTACCTGTCGCGTGACTGGCACCCCGCCGAACACTGCTCGTTCCGCACGCACGGGGGGCCGTGGCCACCACACTGCATCGCGGGCAATACTGGTGCGGAGTTCGCGCGCGGTCTACGCGTGCCCGAGACGGCAGTGATCGTCTCGAAAGGAACGCTGCCCACACGGGATGCCTACTCGGCGTTCGACGGAACCGCGCTCGCGACGCTGCTGCAGTCGCGCGGTGTAGTCCATCTGTGGGTGGCCGGCGTTGCCACCGATTATTGCGTCAAGGCGAG
>CAZAWM010000335.1:0-2708 GCA_964488605.1 uncultured Steroidobacteraceae bacterium
AGCGTAACTTGCGCCGCAGCCATTTGTCGATTTCGCGCAGAGGGCTCTGTACTTCGGCAATGCCGAAGTACGCTTTCCAACCAAGCAGGGCCTCTCTCAGCTCCGCGACGACATCGATCAAACGGTGGCCTCGTGTGCGGCGGGTCAGCTCCCGCACCCGGTGTTTCAGTTTCTCGATGGCCGCGTCGGCCACCTTCAGGCGGGTGCCTTTGCTGGTGATCGTGAAGCCGAGGAACTTGCGGTTCCACGGCCGCTCGACCGCGCTCTTGTTCGCGTTCACGCTGAGCCGCAGCGTGGTGGCGAGGTAGCGTGTCACGCTGGCCATCACCCGCTCGCCCGCGCGTCGGCTCTTGACCGCGATGTTGCAGTCATCGGCATAACGGGCGAAACGGTGGCCGCGCCGGTCCAGCTCCCAATCCAGTTCATCCAGCACCACGTTGGCCAGCACGGGCGACAGCACGCCATGGACACAAAAGATAACTTTGTCTTCGAACGGCGGATTCGGCTGCGGCGTGCGATGACGATTCTTGATTTGCGTCGTAAACGGTAATACGCTTATGGCACATGTCGCGATCCTCCGATGCCGAGAAGGTGCAACGCCTGAACGTCGCGTTCGAGTTGCTGAGCACAGGCCGCAGTCACGCCGAGGCGGCCGAGGCGCTGTGCGAGCGCTTTGCCCTGTCGCGACGCCAGGCATACCGCTACCTTCTCGACGCCAAGCAGTTGAAGTCGCCGGCAGCCGCCGTCGAAGCGACCATCCCGATCACAGTCAAGGTGCCGGCGCACGCGGTCGAGAAGCTGCGCGCGCATGCGCGCACGAGCGGGCTGACGATGGGCGAGATCGTGGCGCGCGCGATCACGGTGTTTCTGGCTCGAACCAAGCGCCATGGCTGACGGCCAGCGGCGCCGCTACGACGTTCGACTCGAGTTCGTTTTTGATCGTTTGGCGCCCTGCAAGATGGAGCAGGCCTACGCCGTTCTCGTGCCGCCATGCGAGCGCCCGCTCGGGGCGCGGCGCGCCGCGCTGAAGGGACAAGCCGATGAAAGTGGCAGCGATCTACGCTCGGGTGTCGTCCGATCAACAGCGCGAGGAACACACGATTGCGAGCCAGACCGCAGCGCTGGTCGAGTACGCGAAGAGCGCCGGCTACGCCGTGCCTGATGATTGGATCTTGCAGGACGAAGGGTTCAGCGGTGCGAGCTTGATTCGTCCTGGCCTGGAGCGTGTGCGTGATCTCGCCGCCGAGGGGCAGATCCAAGCGGTGCTGGTGCTGTCGCCCGACCGGCTCAGCCGCAAGTACGCGTATCAGGTGCTGCTGATCGAGGAGTTGACGCGGCATGGCGTCGAGACGGTGTTTCTGAAGGCTCCGCAAGCCAATACGCCCGAGGATCAACTGCTGCTGCAGTTCCAAGGCATGATTGCCGAGTACGAACGGGCGCAGATCCTGGAGCGTTCGCGGCGCGGCAAGCGTCACCGCGCGCGGCAAGGCGAAGTCAGCGTGCTCAGTGGAGCGCCCTACGGCTATCGCTACATTCGCAAGACGCAGGACAGCCCGGCGCGCTTTGAAGTGATCGAGGCTGAGGCCGCGATCGTGCAGCGGGTGTACGAGCTTTACGCCAACGATGGGTTGAGCATTGGTGAGGTGACGCGCAGGCTCAACGAAGACGGCGTACCGACGCGCAAGGCCCACCCGCGCTGGGAGCGTTCGACCGTCTGGGCGATGCTGCGCAATCCGGCGTATCGCGGCATGGCTTGCTTTGGCAAAACCCAGCAAGCACCGCGGCAACGAGTCAACAATCGCACGCTGCGCCGCCGAGGCGGTCTGCCGGCGCGCAACAGCGCGAATCGCGAGTTGTCGCGCGATCAGTGGATCGAGATCCCGGTGCAACCCCTGGTGGACGAGCCCACGTTCGCGCTGGCGCAGGAACGATTGGCGGCCAACCGCCAATTGGCTGCGCGCCGCACCGTCGAGCCCAGCATCGTGCAGGGACTGGTGCACTGCCAGCAGTGCGGCTACGCGCTGTATCGCACCTCCACGCGCAGCAGCGCCCGGAAGATCTACTACTACCGATGCCTCGGGTCCGATGCGTGGCGCTATGACGGCGTGGCCCGCTGTCAGCAGCGGCCGATCCGCCTCGATTTGCTGGAACACGTCGTGTGGACAGAGATTGTTCGCCTGCTCGAGGACCCGAGTTTGATTCGCGCCGAGCTGGAGCGCCGGCACGAGGCGGCGCGCAAAGCCGACCCGAGTCAACGGCATCAGGCGACGCTGGAGCGCGATTTGGCGCAAGTGCGCAAACGAATGGATCGGCTTCTGACCGCGTACCAAGATGAGTTGCTGACGCTCGACGAGTTGCGGCAGCGGCTGCCGGAATTGCGCAAGCGAGAAAAATCCCTGCAAACCGCTCTGCAAGCGCTCAGAGCCAGCCGCGACGAGCAGGGTGGCTACCTGAGACTGGCCGAAACGTTGACGGGCTTCCTGGACCGGCTGCGGGCCCACGCGCGCGACCTCGACGTCGCCGATCGGCAACGCGTCACGCGGCTGCTCGTCAAGGAAATCGTGGTCGGCGATCACAGCATCACGATCCGGCACTCGATACCCATGCACTCGCCGCCCTCGAGCCCAGGCAGCGAGTCCGGCGGCGGCGACATCCGAGCGAAACTGCGCCCCGCGACGAAAAGTTATCTTTTGTGTCCATGGCGTGAG
>CAZAWM010000336.1:0-2674 GCA_964488605.1 uncultured Steroidobacteraceae bacterium
ATCTTCGCAACCTCCTCGCGCGCCTCTTCGATGAATATCGCAAGCAGCTCGGGATCGACGTCCGGGCGCGGCGGCGCACCAGCGGTACTGGAGCCGGACGCCGCCAGCGCGGGCGCCGTAGCCGGTGCGAGCACCGGCGGCTCGGCGCGCGGCACGCTGCCCGCGAAGTCGGTCAGCGCGCGCAGGCGGCGCGACGTCTCGCCGCCGTGCGGCTCGATCGGAGCTTCCTGGCGCGGACGGACCGTCGCGCTCTGCGGGAGGCGTGCGGTGGCGGCAGGGTCGGCAGGCGGCGTCTCGATCAGCACCGTGCGCGCGAACTGCGACTCCGCAAGCGGCGGCACGGTCGGCGCCTGCGCCTCGGGCGCGCGGCGCAGCGCGTCGATGCACGCCTGGGCATTGTCGAGCATGTACTGCGGCTCGGCGCGCCCAGCCTGCAGCGTCTCCATGTAATACTCGAGGCTGACGATGGCGTCAGCCAGCCGGTCGAGATAGGACGGCGGCAGCACCGGTCCGCCCGGCTGCATGACGCGCGGTAGACATTCGCCAATCTGCTCGACGAGCCCGACGGCGCGCTGACGACCGAGCAGCAGCAGGCCGGCCTTGATGCCACGCAGCAGTTCCGGCCACGCGTCGAGTCCAGCCGCGTCGAGCGTGCCGCCGACGTTCTGTGCGACCGCCTCCTTGATGCGCGCGAGATTGACGGCGCACTCGCGTAGCACGGCTGCCTGCACCTGCAGGAAGTCGTCGGAGGCCGTCTCCTCTGTGCCGGATGCGTCCGCGGGCTTGGGCACGATCAACCGCAGCAGGCCGCTGTCGAGTCGGTCCTCGACGCTGATCAGCGTGGTCGCGATGTCGATCAGCACGCCGTCGGTAGCGGGCGTCCGTTCGGCGACGATATCCTCGAGGCGTTGCAGCTCGCGCTGGATGCTATCGCGCAGCTCGCCGAGACCCAGCACGCCGAGCGTATCGCCTATCTTGCGCAACAGCTCGACCTGCGGTCCGAGCTCGGCGGCCTGGCCGCTGCCGCGCCGCACGAAGATGTCGAGGGTGTCCTTGACCTTGCCGAGGTCCTCGCGGATGGCTGCGGCGACCGTCTGCATCAGCTTGATCGACGGCGCGGAGAGCGTGTCACGCTCTTCCTCGACCGCCTGATCGACGGGTAGCAGCTCGTCGAGGCGGAACGACGCGCGCACCGCGGAGACCCGCGGCCCATGGCTCGCCGCGCGCGCGACGTAATAGAGCAGATTGTTCAGCAGCTCGACCGGCGGCGTCTGACAGTAGCGCGGCTCACCCTGCTCGTAGAGCCGCTTGAGCTCGCGATCGGCAAGCCCCAGCAGGCGTTTGACCGAGACGCTGCTCTCGAGCCCATTCTCGGCAAGCGCCTCGATCACGGCGCCGACTACCCACCAGAGCTGGAACACCGGCTGCTGGGTGGCGGCCTGCTCCATCTGCGCGGCGACGGCGGCCAGCGTCTCGAGATTCTCGGCCTCGCGCTCGCCGCGGATCCAGCCCACGAGCCCGAGCTGGAACTGGGGCCGCAGGCGCCGCGCGGTGACCGCGACTGGGACCGGGCGGGTCTGCGTGGCCACGCCGGCCGGCGGCGGCTCGGGCTGCCGGTCGCTCTTGAGGTTGAGCAGCAGCAGCGTGCCCTCGGACAACAGAGGACTACCGCGCACGGCGCGCAGGTCATTGAGAAGCGGCAGCAGCACGAGCGCGAGGTCGCGTCCGCCGGCGAGCACGCGATCGAGATAGCTCGGCAGCTGCACCATGGCGCGCAGCAGCGCATCGAGGCTCTCGGCATGCGACTTGCGTTCAGCGGCCGTCGCGATGATGTAGCGCGCGACCTGCTCCATCTCTTCAGCGAGCAGTGCGGCACCGTAGATCTCGAGCACCCGTAGGACGCCCTGTACGCGATGCAGCTCGCTGGCGCAGCGCTCGAGCAGCGCAGGATTGTCGGGCTGCTCGATGAACGTCTCGAGCGGAGCGCGAGCCTCGGCCAGCGTCGCGCCGAGCTCCCGACCGACCAGATCGAGCGTCTGCGGTGCGACCTGGTTCAGCGGTTCGACTGCGCTCATGCGACCCGTCCGCTCGCGCCGACCAGCCGCGGCGGGACCGCCTCCTCGATCGCACCGGGCGGCTCGATGCGCTGCTCCGGCTCGCCCGTGTCCGGCAGCCGGAAGCCGGCGACCGACGCGCGCAGACCGGCCGACAGCTCCGCGAGCTTGGCGATTGACTGCGAGGTCGCGCTGGTCGAATCGGCCGTCTGCGTGCTGATCTCGCGCAACACCTGCATGTTCCGCGTAATGTTCTGCGCGGCGATCGACTGCTGGCGCGCGCTCGCCGAGATGTTCTGCACCAGGCTCGCGATCTGGTTCGAGACCTGCTCGATCTCGTCGAGCGCCGCGCCGGCATTCTCCGCCAGCAGAGCGCCGCCGACGACGTCAGTGGTGCTGCGCTCCATCGACACCACCGCCTCGTTGGTGTCGGCCTGGATGGTACGGACGAGCACCTCGATCTGCTTGGTCGCGTTGGCGGCGCGCTCGGCCAGGCGCTGGACCTCGTCGGCGACCACGGCGAAGCCGCGACCGGCCTCACCGGCCATCGAGGCCTGAATCGAGGCGTTGAGCGCGAGGATGTTGGTCTGCTCGGCGATGTCGTTGATGAGCTCGACGAT
>CAZAWM010000337.1:0-1068 GCA_964488605.1 uncultured Steroidobacteraceae bacterium
GCGTCCACCGAGCCTTTGCGTCAGCAGCGCCCAGCCTGCCCAGTCGCCCTCCGCCATCCCGTCCTCGATCGTGATGATCGGATAGCGGCCGACAAGGTCGTCGAGGTAGGCGGCGAAACCGGCGGGGTCGAATGCGCGGCCCTCGGCCTCGAGGTGGTACTGACTGTCACGATGGAACTCGGAGCTAGCCACGTCGAGGCCGAGGTAAACGTCGCGGCCAGCCTCGTAGCCGGCCCGGTCGATGGCCTCGAGGATCACCTCAAGTGCAGCCGCGTTCGAATCGAGATCGGGAGCGAAGCCGCCTTCGTCGCCCACGGCCGTCGACAGGCCGCGGTCGTCGAGGATTCGCTTCAGTGCATGGAATACCTCCGCGCCGCAGCGCAGCGCCTCGCGCAGCGACGGGCTGCCCACCGGCAGGATCATGAACTCCTGGATGTCGAGGCTGTTGTTGGCATGGGCTCCGCCGTTGATGATGTTCATCATCGGCACCGGCATCAGCGGTTCGGACGCAGCCTTGCCATTCGCTGCCGCAAGCGCACCGATGTGCCGGAACAGCGGCTGCCGAGCGTCGGCTGCGGCCGCGTGCGCGACGGCAAGGGAGACGGCGAGCAGTGCGTTCGCACCTAGGCGTCCTTTGGTGTCGGTCCCGTCCAACGCGATCATCGCGGCGTCGATGCCGGCCTGGTCGCGTGCATCCCGACCGTGCAGAACCTCGCGCAGCGGGCCATTGACGTTTGCGACGGCCTTGAGCACGCCCTTACCGAGGAAGCGCCGCCGGTCACCGTCGCGCAGTTCAACCGCCTCGCGCGTACCGGTAGACGCGCCCGAGGGTACGGCCGCGCGGCCGCGCGCGCCGCTGTCCAGCACCACGTCGGCCTCGACCGTGGGGTTGCCGCGCGAGTCGATGATCTCCCGGCCGCGGATGTCGACGATCAGGCTCATATCAGGTCTTCCTCGAAGGGACGGAGCTTGGCGATGCGGTCGAGCTGCTGCAGAGTCGTCAGCAGCGACTCCATGCGCGCGAGCGGCCAGGCGTTCGGCCCGTCGGACAGGGCGTGCGCCGGATCG
>CAZAWM010000337.1:1078-2665 GCA_964488605.1 uncultured Steroidobacteraceae bacterium
TTCCATGAAGATGCCGGCCACGCCTGCGGCGACCGCCGCCCGCGCCAGTACCGGCACGAACTCTCGCTGACCGCCCGAAACGCTGCCCTGCCCGCCCGGTAGCTGCACCGAGTGGGTTGCATCGAACACCACCGGACAGCCCGTGCGCCGCATGACTGCGAGCGAGCGCATGTCAGAGACGAGATTGTGGTAACCGAAGGAAAAACCGCGTTCGCAGACGAGGATCTGCTCGTTGCCGGTGCTGCGCGCCTTCTCGACGACGTTCTGCATCTCCCAGGGGGAAAGGAACTGCCCCTTCTTGATGTTGACGGGCCTGCCCTGCGAAGCAGCGGCAAAGATGAAGTTCGTCTGCCGGCACAGGAAGGCAGGTGTCTGCAGCACGTCGACGACTGCGGCGACCTCGCCGAGCGGTGTATCCTCGTGTACGTCGGTCAGCACCGGCACGCCGATCTTCGCGCGTACGTCGGCCAGGATTCGCAGTCCTGCCTCGAGCCCCGGACCGCGATAGCTGCGCGCCGAGGAACGGTTGGCCTTGTCGTAGGACGCCTTGAAAATGAACGGCACGCCGAGCCTGTCGGTCAGTTCCTTGAGTCTGCCGGCGATCTCGATCGTCAGTTCCGCCCCTTCGACGACGCAGGGACCGGCGATCAGGAACAGCGGCTGATCGACCCCGACTTCGAATCCGGCGAGCCTCACGGAGCGGCTCTCTCGGCGGGCCTTAGGGCCAGTGCCGCGGTGGCCTGGGCGGTGCGATGATCGCGCGCCGCCTGCACGAAGCCCGCGAACAGCGGATGCCCGTCGCGTGGCGTCGACTTGAACTCCGGATGGAACTGCGTCGCGAGGAACCATGGATGGGCGGGCAGCTCGACGATCTCGACCAACCCGTCGGGCGAGAGTCCCGACATCAGCATTCCGCCCTCGCGATAGCGATCGAGGTAGCGATTGTTGAATTCGTAGCGGTGGCGATGCCGCTCGGAAATCTCGGCGGCGCCGTACAGCCGGCGCGCCAGCGATCCTTCGGCCAGCAGCACGCGCTGCGCACCGAGGCGCATCGTCCCGCCCTTGGCCGAGCGCTCGTCGCGGGACTGCGCGCCGCGTGCGGCATCCTGCCACTCGGTGATCAGCGCGATCACAGGATTGGCCGCCGCGCGATTGAACTCCGTGCTGTTGGCGCCCTCGAGGCCCAGCACGTGGCGACCGTACTCGATCACGGCCAGTTGCATGCCGAGGCAGATGCCGAGGTACGGAATGCCGCTCTCGCGTGCATACCGTATCGCCTGGATCTTGCCCTCGATCCCACGTTCACCGAAGCCGCCGGGCACCAGGACCGCATCCATGCCCTCGAGGCAGTGCGTGCCGCCCGTTTCGATGTCGGTCGATTCGATGTAATGAATGTTGACGCGTGTGCGCGTGCGGATACCGCCATGGACCAGCGCCTCGTTGAGCGAGATGTATGAGTCCCTGATCTGCACGTACTTGCCGACCATGGCGACGTCGATCTGGCCATCGGGATTGGCCTTGGCGTGGACGACACGGCGCCATTCGCTGAGATCGGTCGGCGGCACGTCGAGGCGCAGTTTGTCGACG
>CAZAWM010000338.1:0-2642 GCA_964488605.1 uncultured Steroidobacteraceae bacterium
CGAGAAGGCGACAAGCGTGGTACCCGAGCCTGACGCGCGCACCGCCGGTTCATCGCCGGCACCCACCAGATCCCGCACCGTTCGCGGTGCCAGCTGCGCGAAGTCCTGCACGAGTACGCGCATCGCGTTCTGCAATTCGCCGACACGCTGCTGCTGCGTGCGGATGCGGTCACGATTCTCGAGCGCTTGTGTGATCGCCGTGTAGCCGAGTGCGGTCAGCATGGCAAACACGAACAGCGCGACAAGCAGTTCGAGCAGCGTGAAACCGCGGACGCGCACGATCATGTCGCCTGGCCCGGGGTCGGCGCCGTCGCATCGGGTCCCGCTGGCGGATTCGGCGTGCCGTCGCCCGCGTCCCCCTGGGGAGCAGGCTCCCAGTCCGGCTCGGCACCGTTGGCCAGCGCGACCGCGGCGCCGAGCAGCCCGCTGACGGTCACGGTCCACTCGCCTGGGCCGTCGACCGTCGGCGCGCGAGCCGGCAGCGCTGTTGCGGCCGGTGGCATCGGGCGTACGCTGACGTCGATGCGCCTGAGACTCGGAAAGTCCGCGTTGGCGATCGTCTGCCGCCATTGCCAGCGCTGGCCGGCAAATTCGACCTCGCCGGTCGTGATGCCGTTGGCCGGCGGGTTGGTCGCCAGGCGTGTCTCGACGATGCGGTTGGTTGCCACCCAGTGCGCGAAGGCTTTGTCGCGCAGGTAACCCGTGCTCGTGGCAGCCGAATTCAACGCCGTTAGCAGCGCAGCGACGCCCACGGCAACCAGCACCAGAGCCACCAGGACTTCGACCAGCGTAAAGCCCGACCGGCTCCGGGTCATGCCGGCTCCTCGGCGATCGCGAGACCGCCGTCCTCGGCCGTGCGCAGCCTGAACCGGTCCCCGCCCTGGCGCTCGACGGTAATCTCGAATGACGAGTAAGCACCGTTCGAGGCGATCGCTATCTGGGGCTGAAGGGTCGCGGGATCGGAGCCATCGCGGAGGATGACGGCACGGCCCTCGAGCACCAGCGCGAAACGAAGCCCTTCGGGCAATTGCCGCTCGCGCAGGGCCTCGTCGGCGGCGGCCAGCCATTGACCGGTACGCGGCTCGAAGACGACGAACACGTAGCTGCGCGGCGAGAGTCTCAGCCCGTACTCACGCGTCTGAAGTTCGGCCTGTTCGCGCGCAAGCATCAGCAGGGCCTCGAGGCGGCGCGCTTCGGTCTCGAGTGTGCGATCCCGACCGACCACGCCGACTGCGAGCACCGCTCCGGCGATCATCACGGCGATAATGACGACGACAACCAGCATCTCGACGAGCGTCAATCCGCATGCCTTGCCCCACGACGGCAGGCGCGGCTCGGCGTCAGTTGTCGAGATTCCAGTTGCCGACGTTGTCCTGATCGGACTCGGGCGTGCCCTCCTGGCCATCGGGACCGAGCGAGTAGAGGTCGTACTCACGGCCCTTCGTACCGGGGTACACATAGCGATACTCATTGCCCCAAGGATCCTTGGATACGCGGGACAGATATCCGCCCGGCTTCCAGTTGCGGACGGCCGGATCCTCGGGCTTCGTGACCAGGGCCTTGAGGCCCTGCTGTGTGGTTGGATAGCGAGCGGTGTCGAGGCGGTACATGGACAGTGCGGTCTCGAGCATCTGGATGTCGCCCTTGGCCTTGGTGATCCGGGCTTCATCGACGCGTCCCATCACTTGCGGCACGATGAAGGCGGCGAGCAGGCCGATGATGACGACCACCACCATGATCTCGATCAGCGTGAAGCCGCGCTGCCGGCCGGCGGCGGGGCGAACCTTCGCGTGCTGCATGTCGACTCGAGCCGCGTCGTGCTGCGGCCTCCACGGACCCGATCATAGCAAATGAAGCCCGCCGACCGGGTGTCTGCGCTCCGCGACGCTCTCGAGACGCTGCACGCCACCGGCAGCCGTGGGCTGCTCCTGGCCGCGCTCGTTTCGTCGGTATCGCTGCCGACGCTGCTCGGGGGCGAGACGCTGACCCAGGCGCTGCGCTATGAGCGACCGTCGATCGCAAACGGGGAGTGGTGGCGGCTCCTCGGCGCGCAGTTCGTGCACCTCGATGCGGGCCACGCGCTCGCCAACGCGGCCGGCACGGTGCTGGTCTGGGCGCTGGTCGGGTCGACGTATCGGGCGGCGGTCTGGGTGGCGATCGTCGCGGCTGCGCTCGCGTCTGTGGCCGCGGGACTCTGGTGGGGTTCGCCCGAGGTGCTCTGGTACGTCGGCGCCTCGGGGTGGCTGCATGGCCTGTTGGCGGCCGGAGCGCTGCCGCTGGCCATGTCGCGCGGCGATCGACTCGGGCGCATCGTACTGCTCGCGCTCGCGGGCAAGCTGATCTGGGAGCAGCTCATGGGTCCACTCAGCGGCGGCTCGACTGCGGTGATCGTCAGCGCGCACGCCTACGGCGCTGCAGGCGGGTTCAGCTGTGGGGCGCTGTTCCTCCGCGGCCGGCGCTCGGCGGCGGCGGCCACCGCGCCGCGCGACTCGGCACCGCTATAATCCGCCGCTTGCCGCAGGGGGTGTCGATGACACTTGCTTTCGTGTTCCCCGGCCAGGGATCGCAGTCCGTGGGCATGCTGTCCGCGCTCGCCGCCGAGCATCGCGAAGTGGTCGCGACTTTCGCCGAGGCGTCGGGTG
>CAZAWM010000339.1:0-2641 GCA_964488605.1 uncultured Steroidobacteraceae bacterium
CGGCGGCTCTATTTTGGCCGACTTAAAAACTGTTCGATCTGTCAATGAGATTGACAACTAATTCACGTTGAACTAAACCGCTTCGCGGTGGTGGTCTGAGCCTCGCCGTTCGGCGAGACGATTTGAGGAGTTGAGGAGTCTTGGCGCGTGAAGCGGTAATCGCGCGCGTCGTGTCAGCGTTGGTGTCGCGGGTGTTTCCGCGATTTCCAATGAGGAGACGACGATGGGCGCGTTGCGCAAGCAGATGGACGGGGATCTGGTGGTTCGCGGCATGTCGGTACGCACGCGCGAGGCGTACCTGGGAGCGGTGGCGGGGCTGGCAAGGTACTACGGGCGCAGTCCCGAGCGCATCACCGAGCAGGAAGTGCAGAACTATCTTTTGCACCTGATCGAGGAGCGCAAGCTCGCTTGGTCGAGCTGCAACGTCGTTACGCAGGGGCTGAAGTTCTTCTACCGCGTCACGCTCAAGCGCACGCCGGCGCAGTTCGATATCCCGAGGGCGCGCCAGCCGCAGAAGCTGCCGCAGATTCTGTCGCGCGAGGAGGTCGTGGCGCTCATCGAGAACACGGCGAACCTCAAGCACCGCGCGATTCTGATGACGGCCTACGGCGCAGGCTTGAGGTTGAACGAGATCTGCCACCTGAGGGTGGTCGATCTCGATTCGGACCGCATGACGATTCGCGTCGAGCAGGGCAAGGGGGCGAAGGACCGCTACACGCTGCTCTCGCCGCGGCTGCTCGCCGAGCTGCGCCGCTACTGGATCTATTACCGACCGAAGCTCTGGCTCTTCACGAACCGGGGCGGGTTCGATCCGATCAGCGACGGCACGGTGCAGAAGATCTATCACCACGCCAAGGTGCGTGCCCGTATCGCCAAGGAAGGCGGCATCCATTCGCTGCGCCACGCGTTTGCCACGCACCTGCTGGAGGCGGGCGTGGACATCCACACCATCCAGCGGCTGCTCGGCCACGGCCACATCAGCACGACGCTGCGGTACTTCCATCTCGCCCGCAAGCACCTGGCGGGAACGCCTTCGCCGCTGGAGCTCCTGGACGGAACGCCGCTCAAGCCCCGGTAGCCGAACGTGGCTGCGCGCCAAACGGGCGCGCGCAGCGGCAAACCCGAGCTGGCCGACATCGTCCGGGCGCACGGCGCGGCGTTTCGCGCCGCGCACCGGCTTTGCGCCGTCCAGGATCGGGCGTTGCGCGCGATCGAGCGCTGCCGCACCGCGGCGCTCGGGGGCGAGCTTCGCCAGTGCGACGCGTGCGGCGAGCGCCGCTACCTCTACCACTCCTGCCGCAACCGCCACTGCCCCAAGTGCCAGACGCTGGCGAAGGAGCGCTGGCTCGCGGCGCGCCGCGCCGAGCTCCTTCCCGTGCCGTACTACCACCTCGTCTTCACGCTGCCGCACGAGCTCAACGCCCTCGCTCAGGGCAATCCGCGTTCGCTCTACGCCATGCTCTTTGCCGCGGCCTCGGAGACACTGCTCGAGTTCGGACGCAATCCCCGCTGGCTCGGGGGCGAGATCGCAGCGACTTTGGTGCTCCACACCTGGGGGCAGACCCTCGCCCAGCATTTGCACGTGCACGCGCTGGTGGCCGCCGGCGCGCTCTCGGCCGAGGGCGCCTGGATCCGCACCCGCCGCGGGTTCCTCTTTCCGGTGAAGGCGCTCTCGGTCGTGTTCCGCGCGAAGTTCCTTCAGGCGCTGCGCCTCGCACTCGAGCACGGGCAGCTCGCGCTCTGTGCTGGCACCGCCGAACTTGCCGTGCCGCTCACGCAGCGCCGATTCCTCGCCGCACTCCGCAATCGCCCGTGGGTTGTTTACGCCAAGCGCCCCTTTGCGGGACCCGAGGCGGTGCTCGAATACCTCGGCCGCTACACGCACCGCGTCGCGATCGCGAACGAGCGGCTCGTGTCCGTCGAGGCAAACACGGTGCGCTTTCGCTACAAGGATTACGCCCACGGCGGCAAGCGCCGGGTGCTGGCGCTCACGGCGCTCGAGTTCCTGCGCCGCTTCGCGCTGCACGTGCTGCCGCGCGGGTTCAATCGCATTCGCCACTACGGACTGCTCGCCAACCGCCGCAAGTGCGCACGGCTTCGATCGGCGCGGACCGCGCTCGGTGCTTACGCACCGGCGAGCTCGCCGGCAACACCCGAATCCGTCGCCGCCTTCTGGCAGCGGGTCGCCGCAATCGACATCGCGCGCTGCCCGCACTGCCGCCTCGGCACCCTTCGCGTCGTGTCCAGGCTCGCGCCGCAACTGCACCCACCACCGTGACCGCGCTCGCGTCCGCAGCCGCAGTGACCGCCACGCGCTTTCCCACTCCGCGCTGCGCGCGCTCGCCCGCCGCGCGGAAATTGACCCGCCACCACCCCTCTGCCATAGTGCGCGCATCGCATCCCGCGCACCGGCACGCGCTCCGCGCCCACCATGCACGCCGCACCGTGCAGTTCCCCCCACTCGCGAGCGCATTCAATTCCCAAGCACGCCCGCTCGAGCGCTGAGCTCAGCGGCTCAGTTCAACTGATCGTATCCGTCATGCTGACGCACGACGGATACGATCCTATTCGTTGGCTGGAATCCGCAGCCTTAGCGTTAACAAGTTGGGATCGCACTAGACGAGTCAGGTGCTACCGTGAA
>CAZAWM010000340.1:0-2621 GCA_964488605.1 uncultured Steroidobacteraceae bacterium
GGATCTGCAACGCTGAATCGATCGCGACGTTCTATGTGCCCGTAGGTACCTATGTCGACGACGTTTACATCTCGCGCCAGAACCATAACAACTTCAGCCTGTTCGACGTCGAGCGCATCGAAGTGCTGCGCGGTCCGCAGGGCACGCTGTTCGGGCGCAACACGACCGGCGGCGCGATCAATGTGGTCATGAAGAAGCCGTCCAACGATTTCAGGGGCTTCTTCGAAGCAGGCGTCGGCCGCTTCGGGCTCTGGCAGGCACGGGGTTCGGTCGACCTGCCGGTCGGCGAGCGATTCCTGACGAAGTTTTCCGCCTACCGCGTCAAGGACGACGGCTACGCGATCCAGGTCTCGACCGGCGACAGGTTCAACGACCGCGACGCTACCGGCGCGCGAGTCGATCTGCGCTTTCTGCCGACCGATTCGCTGACGGCCGATCTCGTGCTCGAGTACGTCGACGACCGAAACTCCAATTTTCTCAACGTCGTCGCCGCGAATGGCGACCGCATCGTCAACAACCGGCTGATCCAGGGCGCTCTGGTTGGTACGTTCACGGGTGCCAAGGCCGCGCTGTCGGTCGGCAACGGGGCGACGACGAGGGCCGCGACGCTGAACATCGGCTGGCAGATCGACGACGGCGTGACGTTCACTTCGATCACGGGCTACCGCAGGACCGATCACGATTTCCTGATCGACTCCGGTGGCGAATTGCCGCGCGTGACCACGATCCGCGGCTTCACGCCGCTCGCCAATATGGGAGACCACGAGCAGATCTCGCAGGAGTTTCGTCTCAACGGTTCGAGCCTTGCCGGCAATCTCGTCTGGGTTGCCGGGCTCTACTGGCTCACCGAGGATAACGTCACCGACTTTGCCAACGCCAACACCAGTACGACCACCGGCGTATTCTCGGTCGCGGCTGACCGCACGATGCGAAATGGCCTCGACACCTACGCGGCCTACATGCAGGGCGATCTCGAGTTTGCCGACCGCTGGACGTTGACGCTCGGCCTGCGTTACACGGACGAGAAGAAGGATTTCGCGATCGACCGCAACCCCGGCGCATCGGGCGCGGCGCTGTCCACGGCGGCCATCGCGGCAGCGGGCATCCCGCTCGAGCTCGACGCAGACGAGTTCACGCCACGCCTTGCGCTGACCTATAGGCTCAGCGACGACGTCAGCGTGTTCGCCTCGTCGACACAGGGTTTCAAGTCGGGCGGCTGGCCAGCGCGCGCGACGGCGAACAATGCGTTCGTCCCGTTCGAGCCCGAGACGGTCTGGTCGCATGAATTGGGTCTGCGCGGTCAGTTCTTCGATGATACGCTACGCCTCAACGTCACGGCTTTCGTCGCGAAGACGAAAGACATCCAGATCCCGGCGCGCATCGACTTCAACGGCGTGCAGATCTCGACCACGACGAATCCAGCCGATCTCGATAACAGGGGCCTCGAGATCGATGCGGAGTGGGCGCCGAGCGGGAATTTCTCCTTCACGGCCGGTCTCGGCTGGCAGGATGCGAAGTACGTGAACATCTCGGCGGGCGTGCTCGCGCAGGCTGCGGCCTGCCGCGCCAGTCCTTCGGCGCTGTTCAACGGCGCGCCGGCCTGCAACGCGAACTTCGTCGACCAGTCCGGCAACATCGCGACGCCGGTACGCGCGCCGGACTACACGGGCAGCCTCAGCGCGACCTATCGATTCAACATCGGCACCGTGCGGATCTCGCCGACCATCGGTATGAATTTCTCGGATGCCTACGCGATTGGCACGACCGGCAGTCCGCAGTCGACCAACGGGACCTGGACCAGCAAGCAGCAGTACCTCAATGCGCAGCTGGCGTTCGAGTTCGGGTCGCTGCCGGGCCTGCTGGTGACGGTCGACTGCCGCAACTGCGCCGACAAGGCCTATCCGATGTCGGCGCTCGGCCCGTTCCAGTTTCTGGACCGGCCCGGCAGCTGGGGCGCACGTGTCCGCTACCGGTTCTAGGCCGAGCAGTCACCGGGGCCAGGGCGCGCCGCGCGGCGTCGCGAAAGTCTGTACCCAGTAGAGTTCGGCTTCGCTGCCGTCTGCGGCGGCGACTCCGAAGCCCATCTCCGTGAAGCGGCGGTCCATGATATTGGCGCAATGGCCCGGGCTCGCGAGCCAGCCGCGCATCGCTTCCTCGGCGCTGATCTCGCCTTTGGCGATGTTCTCACCGGTCAGCGACGATGCGTAGCCGATCCGAGCCAGTCGCTCGGCGGGCGTGACGCCCTCGGGCGTATCGTGATCGAAGTAGCCACGGCGCGCCATGTCGCGAGCATGATGGGTCGAAGCCGTTTCGAGCGTTCGCGAGTAACGCAGCGACGGCGCCGCGGCATAGGCCGTGTCGCCGCAGCGCCGACCTTGCGCCCGGGCCGCGTTGACGAGCTTGAGCATCTCGGCCGCGCTTGCGGATGCGGCAAGAGCGCTCGAGCGTCGACGCTCGACGAATGTGTTCGCTGCGCCAGTGTCGCGCTCTGGCGGTGTTGCCGCAGGGCGCTCGGCGATCACGAGCCAGAGAGTCTCGCCGCGGCGCACGCTGGCGGCGACGTTCATGCCCGCATCGGCGAGGCGGCCACAGAAGCGCTCGCGCAGTAGCGCGCGGATACG
>CAZAWM010000341.1:0-2591 GCA_964488605.1 uncultured Steroidobacteraceae bacterium
GAAAGGAGCTGCCCGTTCGCTGCCACATGGTTGACGCTGACGCTCACTCGGTCGCTACCTCCGCGTGGTGACACTCCGGGCAGACCCACATATCCTCCCCGATGAACATCGACTCGATTTTGGAATCACCCGCGGGACGTTGGCGCTTGTCCTTCCTCATCGCCACCGTACGTCCTTTCTTAGCGCATTCGGGGCAGTTCTACGTTTCGCCGGCCACAGAACCCTCCACGACATCACGAAAGATCGGAGCCCTTCGACCGATTGCAGGACTCACAAAGCAGCTGGACGTTCCGCTCGGTATTGCTGCCCCCGCGGGCCACTGGAATGATGTGGTCGTATTCGAGATTGTGGTCGCTGCCGCAGCGAACGCAGCGCCCACCATCGCGACGCCAGACGAACATTCGAACGTCGTCAGGTATCGGTTCGCGATTGCTCGGTAATTTCCTCTCCAGCTTCTCGAACAGCTCGATCTCACGCTGCATCTTCATGAAAGCCTTTTCGGCTCTTCGCCGATTTGAGTACAGCGATCCGCGTCGCCGGACATCGAGATCGACCAATGATTCCGGGCCGGTTCGGGCCTCAGCCCGCTCGCCGGCCGCGGCAACTCGTCGGCCGCCTGCGCGGACCGCTGTTGGGGTGGGCGGTCTGCTCGGCGGCGGGCACGCGCGGACGCCCGAGTGCCGGATCGCACTCGCAACTCGCGACAGATGCGAGTAGCCGGACCTGCTTGATCCCAGTAACTGACAGTGCACGAAGGAGTTGAATTGCTGTACTCAAATCGGTGAAGACCGGAATTAAGAACCATCCGGAATCTCCGTGGGTGAAGACGTAGCGAAGGATCGGCTCCCCGCTGCCACCCCGCGGGGGTCCATGGCGCGCGCAGAGCGGCGGAAGATGTCTCTTGACAGGACGTTAGCCCAATTGTAAGCGTTCGACAAACCCCGTCTTGAGCGCCGCCCGCAGTTGACCGATTCTCTGCCGCAGGAGGAATCCTGATGGCGGAGACCCGCACAGCAGCGCGCATGGCGCGCCTGGTCGCGCAGTGGCGCAGGAGTGGGGAGTCGGCGGCGAGCTTCGCGCGGCGTCACCGTATTCCGACGTGGACGTTTTGGTACTGGCAGCGCAAGCTGTCGGTGACACCAGCACCCGGGCCGCCGCCGACGGCGTTCGTGCCGGTGCAAGTTGCCGCGGACGACGGTCCCGTGATCGAGCTCGTGTTCAGCGGCGGTGAGCGCCTGCAGGTTCGGGCCGGTGCCTCCCCGGAGCTGGTGCGGGCGACCGTTAGCGCCGTGCGGTCGGCGTGCTGACGCTCTCGCCCGCGGTTCGCATCTATTTGGCCACCGGCGCGACCGATCTCCGCCGCTCGATCGATGGCCTTGCGGCGCTCGTGCGGCAGCGCTTCGATCTCGATCCGCTGTCCGGCCATTTGTTTCTGTTTCGCAATCGCCGCGGCGACCGCCTCAAGATTCTGGCGTGGGACCACGGCGGCTTCTGGGTGCTCTACAAGCGGCTCGAGCGTGGGACGTTTGCGTGGCCGGCCGAGGACCAGGGCGATCCGGTCACGATGCGCAGTGGTGACCTCGTGCTCTTGCTCTCGGGGATCGATCTCGCGCAGACACGCCGCCGCCGATGGTATGAGCGCGCCGCGTGACCACCAGCGATAGCGATCAGGGGTAAGCAGACGTGGGGCACTCGTCGTAAGTCGTGGTGAATGGATCAGCCGCGCGCGCTCAGTGACACGATCGCGGATCTCCCCACGGCGCGCGCCCTCATCGACTCGCTTCAAGAGCAGCTCACGAAATCGCAGCGGGAGATCGCCGCGCTGCGACACGAGCTCGATATTCTCTGTCAGCGCCTCTTTGGGAAGAAATCCGAACGCGTCGATCCGCGGCAGCTGAAGCTCGCGCTCGAGCAGCTCGCCAACGAGCGTGGCCCGATCACCGAGCCCGTCGAAATGGACTCGGGCGAGACGCCCGTGCGCGGCCATACGCGGCGTCGGCCGACGGGCCGGCGGCCGCTGCCGGCGCATCTGCCGCGGCGACGCGTCGAGATCGACGTCTCGGACGTCGAGAAGCAGTGCACGTGCGGCCACACGCGGACGCGGATCGGCGAAGACATCTCCGAGAAACTGGAATACGAGCCGGCGCGGTTCGTGGTGATCGAAACCGTCCGCCCGAAATTCGCGTGTCAGCACTGCCACGAGGGCGTCGTCGAAGCGCCCGCGCCGCCGCAGGCGGTGGAGAAATCGCTCGCTGGCGAAGGGCTCCTCGCGCACGTGGTCGTCTCGAAGTATGTCGACCATTTGCCGCTGCATCGGCTCGAAGGCATCTTCGCCCGCGAGGGCATCGATCTGCCCCGGAGCACGCTGTGCGGCTGGGTCGCCGACGTGGCGACCGCCCTGACGCCGATTGGCGAGCACCTGCGCCGCGAGATCACCGCGGCCGACTATCTCCAGACCGACGACACGAGCATCACCATCCTCGGGGATGACGGCGGCAGCTTCAAGGGACGCATCTGGACGTATCTCGATCCGCTCACCCGGCAGGTGATGTTCGACGCGACGCCCACGCATGAACGCGACGGTCCGGCGG
>CAZAWM010000342.1:0-2531 GCA_964488605.1 uncultured Steroidobacteraceae bacterium
GACGAGCTTGCCGAACAGCAGCTCCTCGGCCAAAGGCCGCTTGATGTGCTCCTGGATCACGCGCGCCATCGGCCGCGCGCCCATCTGCGGGTCGTAACCCTTCGCGGCGATCCAACGCCGCGCCGCGTCGTCGAGCGTGATCGACACCCGCTTCGCCTCGAGCTGGGTCTCGACCTCGACGAGCAGCTTGTCGACCACGCGTTCGATCGTGGCCGGATCGAGCGGCGCGAACTGGATCACGGCGTCGAGCCGGTTGCGGAACTCGGGCGAGAACAGCTTGCGGATCGCCTCCATACCGTCGCTCGAGTTGTCCTGCGCGACGAAGCCGATCGAGGGCCGCGCCATGTCGGCGGCGCCGGCGTTGGTCGTCATCACGATGATCACGTGCCGGAAGTCGGCCTTGCGGCCGTTGTTGTCGGTCAGCGTGCCATGGTCCATGACCTGCAGCAGCAGGTTGAAGACGTCCGGATGCGCCTTCTCGATCTCGTCGAGCAGCAGCACCGCGTGCGGGTGCTTCGAGATCGCCTCGGTCAGCAGGCCACCCTGGTCGAAACCGACGTAGCCGGGCGGCGCGCCGATGAGTCGCGATACCGTGTGCCGCTCCATGTACTCGGACATGTCGAACCGGATGAATTCGATACCCAGCGCGATCGCCAGTTGACGCGTGACCTCGGTCTTGCCGACGCCGGTCGGGCCGGCGAACAGGAACGAGCCGACCGGCTTGCGCTGGTCGCCAAGACCGGAGCGAGCCATCTTGATCGCCGCGGACAGCGTCTCGACGGCCTTGTCCTGACCGAAGATCACGAGCTTGAGGTTGCGCTCGAGGTTGCGCAGGATCTCCTTGTCACTGGTCGAGACCGTCTTCGGCGGAATGCGCGCAATCCGCGCCACGACGTCCTCGATGTGGTGCACTTCGACCGTGCTCTCGCGTTCGCCTGCCGGCTTGAGACGCAGCCGCGCGCCGGCCTCGTCAACCACGTCGATGGCCTTGTCGGGCAGGTGCCGGTCGTTGATGTGACGGGCTGACAGCTCCGCGGCGGCCTTCAGCGCTTCGTCGCTGTACTTGATCTGGTGATGCTCCTCGAAGCGACTGCGCAGTCCCTTGAGGATCTCGATCGTCTCGGGAACGGTCGGCTCTACGACGTCGATCTTCTGGAAGCGGCGCGCGAGCGCGTGGTCCTTCTCGAAGATGCCACGATATTCCTGATAGGTCGTGGAGCCGATGCAGCGCAGCTCGCCGTTGGTCAGTACGGGCTTGATAAGGTTAGAGGCGTCCATGACGCCGCCCGAGGCCGCGCCGGCGCCGATCACCGTATGAATCTCGTCGATGAACAGGATGGCCCCGGGCTGCTTCTTGAGTTCGGTGATCACACCCTTGAGGCGCTTCTCGAAGTCGCCGCGGTACTTCGTGCCGGCGATCAGGGCACCCATGTCGAGCGCGTAGATCGTGCAGTCCGAGAGCACCTCGGGTACCTGACCCTCGACGATGCGCCGCGCGAGACCCTCGGCGATGGCGGTCTTGCCGACGCCCGCCTCGCCGACGTAGAGGGGGTTGTTCTTGCGGCGCCGGCACAGGATTTCGATCGTCCGCTCAATCTCCATCTGCCGCCCGATCAGCGGGTCGATCTTGACTTCCTGCGCGAGCCGGTTGCGGTTCGTGCCGTACGAGTCGACCGCCCCGCCGCCCTCGGCGTCCCGCTCGCCGCCCTCGACGGCCGCTCCGCCCTCCTCCTTGCCGTCGGTCTTCTCGTCCGCGACCTTCGACAGCCCGTGCGAGATGTAGTTGACGACGTCGAGCCGGGAGACGTCCTGGCGGTTCAGCAGGTAGACCGCATGGCTCTGCTTCTCGCTGAAGATCGCGACCAGCACGTTGGCGACGCCGACCTCTTTCTTGCCGCTCGACTGCACGTGGAACACCGCTCGCTGCAGCACACGCTGGAAGCCCAAGGTCGGCTGCACCTCGCGGTCCTCGTGCGCCTTCAGGCGCGGCGTGGTCTGCTCGAGGTGCTCCTTGAGCTCATCGCGCAGTCGCGCCGGGTCGGCGCCGCAGGCACGCAGGATCTCGCGCACACGCGGCGTGTCGACGATCGCGTAAAGCAGGTGCTCGACGGTCAGGAATTCGTGCCGCCGGTCGCGCGCGAGCTGGAAGGCTTCGTTGAGGCAGGCTTCGAGTTCATTGGACAACACGTTTGCAGGTCCTCGGCGTTCGGATCAGGCCTCTTCCAGTGTGCACATCAGCGGGTGCTGGTGGTCCCGGGCATAGGTGGTTACCTGTGCGACCTTGGTCTCCGCGATCTCGTACGTGTACACCCCACAGACGCCGCGCCCCTTTGTGTGCACCTCGAGCATGATCCGGGTGGCGTTCGGCCGGTTCAGCCCAAAGAAGCGTTCCAGCACGTCGACGACGAACTCCATCGGTGTGTAGTCGTCGTTGAGCAGCAGTACCTGGTAGAGCGGCGGCTGCTTGAGCTTAGGCGTCGCTTCGGCGACCAGGGTTCCCAAATCAGGCGGCGACAGCGGCAATTCCGGCA
>CAZAWM010000343.1:0-2524 GCA_964488605.1 uncultured Steroidobacteraceae bacterium
CCAACCGCACACCGCTGGTTCTACGAGGGCCGCAAGAAGGACACGCCCGAGCCCTATCCGCTTCCTTCAGACTACGTCAACGGCTTCGGCAACGGCCTGCAGACACCGTCCGGCAAGTTCGAGTTCGTGGCGAGCACTCTCAAGCGCATCGACGATCCGGACCGACCGCCGCTCAATCAATACATGCCGAGGTATGAAGATGCGAGGACCGAACCGGAGCTCGCCGAGTTCCCCCTGCAGTTGCTGACGCCGCACTCGCGCTATCCCTTCCATCTCATGGGCGACGAGGAAGGCTGCAGCGTACGCGACATCCGTGAGCACCGCATCCTCAAGGACGGTCACTACTATCTGGTGGCCCGCATCAGCCCGGAGGATGCCGCGGCCCGCGGCATTCAGGACGCCGACCTGATCCGTCTCTGGAACCGACGCGGATCGGTCGTCTGTGCGGCCCAGATCACGCGCCGTCTGCGACCCGGGGTCGTTCAGGCGCCGACCGGCTCGGCCGAATATCGCCCTGCGGGCGCGCCCGGGCGCTCGACCGACCTTGGCGGCTGCGTCAACATGCTGAATCCGAGCAAGCCGATCGCGAAGAAAACGCACGGCATCCGGCCGAACACGACGCTGATCCAGATCGAGAAGTGGACGGGTGTGGACACGTGGACGCCGGCGGAGAGCGCGTGATGACGAAGAAGTGGAATCTGATCGTGGACGTCGCGAACTGCGACAACTGTCGCGCTTGCTTCATCGCCGTCAAGGACGAGTATATCGGCAACGACTTCCCCGGCTATTCCGCAGCGCAGCCGGCGCAGGGACACAACTGGCTCGACATCCGGCGCCACGAGCGCGGAACTTACCCTCTGGTCGAGGCTCACTTCATGCCGGTGATGTGTAACCACTGTGACGACGCACCGTGCATGAAGGCCGCCAGGAACGACGCCGTGCGCAAGCGAGCGGATGGGATCGTCATCATCGACCCGGAGAAGTCGAAGGGGCAGAGACAGATTGTCGACGCCTGTCCCTACGGCGCGATCAGCTGGAACGAGGAGAAGCAGATTCCACAGCACTGGACTTTCGACGCGCATCTGCTCGACTCCGGCTGGACGCGGACGCGCGGCGAGCAGGCCTGCCCAACGCGCGTTTTCCGGACCGTGAAGGTCGAGGACGCCGAGATGCAGCGCATGGTCGCCGAGGAGTCACTCGAGGTGCTGAAGCCGGAGCTCGGCACCCGGCCGCGCGTCTATTACAAGAACCTGCACCTGATGACGAAGTGCTTCATCGGCGGCACCGCCGTCGCCATCGTCAATGGTTTCGAAGAATGCGTCGCCGGCGCCACGGTCACGCTCCGCCAGAACGGCCGCGAGGTCGGACGGGCCGTCAGCGACAGCTTCGGCGAGTTCAAGATCGACCGTCTGGAGCCCGGTAGCGGGCGTTACGATCTGGAGCTGAGCGGTGCCGCGGGCCGAGCCGCGCTATCGGTCGAGCTCGGTGCCGAGAGCCTCTACGCCGGGGTGATCCGGCTGCAGTGAGACTCGGCCTAGTAGCGCGAGCCTCCGCGGCGGCGGGTCGGCGTGGCGAGCTCCTGCGCCGGCACCATCGCGTCGAGCAGTTCGCCGAGATCGTAGTAATGGTATGCCCGGTCGTCGGACATCGCCACGAGCAGCCCTCGCGGAAAGCCCGGCAGGGACTCAGGCGTCAGATCGATGCCGTCGGTCTCGCGCGCGGCGTAGCGGATGCGGCCACGCAGCGCGGGCTCCGCCAGCGTTTCGCCGGGCCGACTCTCGAGCGCGAAGACGCGCAGTTCGCCGGCCTGCTGGTCCGAGACGAGCAGCAGTGCCGGCTCGCCCGCTCGCCGCAGCACGGCGCTGCCCTCACGGTCACGCGCAAAGCCACTCTGGCCGAAGAGCGCGATCTCGTCGTCGGCACCCTCACGGGCAGGATCCGCCGCGTACTTGCGCAGACCGAACGTCTCGTCGCTCGCGAACACGTGTCCCGCGACGGTATCGACCGATAGCGCCTCGATCTCCTTGCGACCGCTCCAGTTGCCGAACACGCGGACCTTGACCGCGCGCAGCATCCCGGTGCCATCGTCGAAGAGCCGGTACTGGTGCAGATACCCCTCACGCGGCGCAAGGCGATCGGAGCGGCTGACGATCGCGAACAGCGCGCCGTCGCTCGGGCGAACGTAAGCGGCGATACCCATGACGTCGCGCGCACGCTCGCCTTCGAATACCGGGATGCCGCCCGCATCGACAGGCTCCATACCCGGCAGCGCGTAGACGCGTAGGCGGTGCGCATAGCGCTCCGCGACCAGCGCCACGTCGCGCAATTTACTGCCGAGCATCACGCCGCGCGCGACGTCGACATTGTTCGGACGCAACAGTCCGCGCACGACCTGGTCTTGACGGATCTTGCCGTCAAGTCCGAAGACGTAGAGCGCACCATCGATGTCCTTGTCGGTGCCGAGGACCAGGCTTCCCGCCGGATCCTGCGGGTCGATCCAGATGGCCGGGTCGTCACTGTCGTG
>CAZAWM010000344.1:0-2518 GCA_964488605.1 uncultured Steroidobacteraceae bacterium
GCGCGAACGGATCTGCTCGTCCATCTCGGCCTGCAGCGTGCAGAAGGCCGCGTCGATGGCGTCCGGAGTACGGCACTCCTGGTAGATGGCGAGGATGCGCTTCTCGAAATCCACCCCCGACTCGATGCTGCCGAGCACCTCGTCGGAGGCACCAAAGACGCCGTTGAAGAGGCTGAACTTCTCGGTCAGCAGCTCGAGCACGCGGCGGTCCGCCTGGTTGCGCTCGTTGAGGAAGTTGATAACCACCACGTCGTGCTTCTGGCCGTAGCGATGGCAGCGGCCGATGCGCTGCTCGATCCGCTGGGGATTCCACGGGAGGTCGTAGTTCACCACCAGCGAGCAGAACTGCAGGTTCACGCCTTCGGCCGCGGCCTCGGTGGCGAGGAGGATCGTGGCGTCGTCGCGGAAGTGCTCGATCAGCGCCGCGCGCACGTCCACCGCCCGCGAGCCCGACGGCCGGCCCGTGTCGCGGTTGCGCTCGATCCATTGCTCGTAGATCGCCGTGGCCTCGGGACCGCCGTTGGTGCCGTTGAACAAGACCACCTGCCCCGCGTAGCCGCGGGACTCCAGGAAGTCCTTCAGGTATTCCTGCGTCCGGCGCGACTCCGTGAAGACCAGGGCCTTGCGCGCCGCGCCCGTCCGGGCCATCTCGTCGAAACCAATCTCGAGCGCCTTGAGCAGCGTCTGCGACTTCGTGTCGACGCCGATGCGCCGCGCCTCGGCAGCCAGGTTTTGGAGCGCGTCGATCTCCCCGCGCAACTTCCTGCGATCGATCGGCTCGGACGACTGATCGCCAGCCTCCGCGGTGTCCTCGTCCCCGAGAATCTCGTCGAGGAGGTCGCCTTCGATCTCTTCGCTCTCGACGAGCCGCTCGGCCAGCTCCGGGTCATCTTGCAGTCGCTCGTCGCGCAGGGTCTCGAGACGCTGGCGCAAGATGTCGAGTGTCGCAGCGATGGCGGGCGAGGAGGATGCCAACAGCTTCCGCAGGATGAGCGCCGTCAGGTGCCGCTGCCGGCGCGGCAGTGCATAGCTGTCTTCCCGCTGTAGAAAGCCGGAGACCGCCTCGTACAGCGCGTGCTCGCCGTCCGTCGGCTGGAACGGCCGGGTGATCGGGCGGCGCTCGGTGTAGCGGATGTACTCCGTGACCTGATTGCGGAGCGTTCGCCTGCAAAATGACGCCAGGCGTGTGCGCAACGCGGAGATGTCGCTCCCGGCGCTGGCGTACTGGGCACGGAAGGCATTGACGTCGCCGAAGAGGCGTTCGTCGATCAGCGTCGAAAGCCCGTACAGCTCGAGCAGCGAGTTCTGGAGCGGCGTCGCGGTCAGCAGCAGCTTGCGGCAGTCCTCGGTGGCCCAGCGGATCCCCTGTCCGACCTTGTTACTCGGCCGGTAGGCGTTGCGCAGCTTGTGGGCCTCGTCGATGACGACGAGATCCCAGCGGATCGACTTGAGTTCATCCCGGAGCGCGTGCGCGAAGTGGAAGGAAAGGATCAGGATGGCACCGGGCTGGAGCGGGTCCCGGCCTTCACGCCTGGCCTCGCGGCACGCCTTGGCATCCAGGACAACGGCCGGAAGACTGAACTTCTCCTGCAGCTCGAGCGCCCATTGCTTGCGAATGGAGGCTGGGCAGATCACGAGCAGGCGACGACGACGCTCAGCCCAATACTGGCAGAGAACGATGCCGGCCTCAATCGTCTTCCCAAGTCCAACCTCGTCGGCCAGCACCACGCCCTTCGAGAGAGGCGACTGCAGAGCGAACAGCGCGGCCTCGATCTGATGGGGGTTCAGGTCGACGGCGGCATCGAAGAGCGACATGGACAGGCGGTCGAGCCCGCCAGCCGCGCGGCGCGTCAAGTCGTGAGCGAAGTACTTCGCGTGGTGGGGGGTGAGGCTCATCAGCTTTATGTCGCTCGCTCTTGGGCCAGCCAGTGGCGATGAGTCTGATCGGTTCTCAAGTCAGCACCTCGTCTGCATGCGGGTTGGGGCGCCTAACGCCAGCATCACCGTCCCGCCCGTTGATGTTGATCGGAGAAGTGAACCCGCAGACTGACAACAAAACGCATCGGGCGGGTACGGTGGATGCGGATGTTAGACTTTCTTCTACGTCTCCTCTCCTCGCTCTCGTTGCTCGCTCTTTACGAATCACGTCGAGCCTTCTGACTTCCGCAGTATACTCTTTTCGAGCCACGTCGTCAGCCTCTCGTGGTGAACTCGTTTCGAGTCACGTCATCAGTCTCTCGTGGTGAACTCTTTTCGAGTCACGTCATCAGCCTTCCGCCGTCGCTTCGTTTCGAGTCACGTCGAGCTTTCTTCTTCTCGCTGTCGTGACGTTGGCTGATCGTCGAGCCTTCTGCTGTCGGGCTGTCTAACGCCAGCATCACCGTCCCGCCCGTTTGATGAGAGCCCATGAAGCAACGACGAGCGGATGGCAAAACGCAGCCGGGCGGTCGGCTCCAACGCATCGTTGAACTAAGCGCTCCGCGCAGATGAAAACTGCCTGCCTTTGAATAACCTCGAT
>CAZAWM010000345.1:0-2486 GCA_964488605.1 uncultured Steroidobacteraceae bacterium
CGGCCAGCCAGGCCGTCAGACTCAGTCCGCGACGCGCAGCGAGACGATCGCGCATCATCTGGTTTATTGTGCCGCGATTTGCCGCGGATTGCCGCGCCTTGCGTCTCGTCCGCGGCAGCCGTGACGGCTTATGTCCAATCTAGCGGGACTGCCCGTCAGCGCACTGCGCATCTGCGGCTGGTGTGGCTACGCCGGCTTCCTCGACGAGGCGACGCGCAAAGCCCGGTGGGAAGCCGAAAGTCCGCAAGGCGCGCGCCGCCATGGCGCGCGCGACTTCCCGCTCGGGAAGCACGACGTAACCGGTCGCACGGTCGCGAAGGTGCTCGAACTCCGCTTCGCTCTGGGTGCGGATGACGACGTCGATGGCGGGATTCGCGGCGACGGCGAGCTCGAGCACGCGGCGCGCCTGATAAGAATCGGGCGTAGCGATCAGCAGCAGCCTCGCCTGCCCGACGCCGGCCGCTGCGAGCGTCGCCGCGGAGGTCGCGTCGCCGAACAGTACCGGCACTGCGGCGTCGCGCAGCGCTTCGAAACGCGGTCTGTCGCGTTCGATCACGACGAAGGGCAGCCCCAGCCGTTGGAGCACGGGCGTGACAGCGCTGCCCACGCGACCGTGACCGACGACGATGGCGTGGTCGCGGATCTGCATCGGCGGCGTCAGCGCCGGAACGGTCTCGGCGCGGGGTGGCCGCTCCAGTGCGGACAGCAGTCGCGGGGAAGCGCGTATCCATCGCTCCACGGTGGGCTGCACGGCGAAGAAGAAGGAGTTCAGCGTGATCGACAGCAGGGCACCGGCAAGGATCAGGTCGCGGCCGTCGGCCGGCAGCAGGTTCAGCGACACGCCGAGCGCGGCCAGGATGAACGAGAACTCGCCGATCTGCGCGAGGCTCGCCGAGACGGTCAGAGCCGTGCTCACCGGATAGCGGAACAGCAGCACGATCACGAAGGCGGCGATGGACTTACCGACGAGGATGACGAGCAGCACGCCGAGCAGTTCCAGCGGTGCGCGCAGCACGATGGATGGATCGAACAGCATGCCAACCGAGACGAAGAAGAGTACGGCGAACGCGTCCTGCAACGGCAGCGAATCCTCGCCGGCGCGGTGGCTCAGCTCGGATTCGCTGAGGATCACGCCGGCGAAGAACGCGCCGAGCGCGAACGATACGCCGAACAACGCTGCGGAGCCGAAGGCGATGCCGAGCGCGATTGCGAGCACGGCGAGCGTAAACAGTTCGCGCGAACCGGTGCGCGCCACCTGCGTCAGCAGCCACGGCACGACGCGCGTGCCGACCAGCAATGCGAACGCGACGAACAGCGCCACCTTGGCCAGCGTGATCGAGAGCGCGAGCCAGAGATTCTGGCCCGTGGCGGTTGGGGAGGTGACATCGGCGGTCGCCGGCGCCACGCCAGTAGCCGCCGCGACTGCAGGCAGCAGCACCAGCGCCAGCACCATCGCGAGGTCCTCCACGATCAGCCAGCCCACCGCGATGCGACCCTCCGGCGTCTCAAGCTTGCGTTGCCGTTCAAGCGCGCGCAGCAGTACCACCGTGCTCGCCACCGAGAGCGCCAGTCCGAAAGTCAGACCGGCGACGAGGTCCCAGCCCCAGAAGCTCGCCATGACGGCGCCGATCAGCGTGGCGGTGGTGATCTGGGCGATCGCGCCGGGAACGGCGATGCCGCGTACCGCCAGCAGGTCCTTGATCGAGAAATGTAGGCCGACGCCAAACATCAGCAGGATCACGCCGAGCTCGGCGAGTTGGGCGGCGAGCCGGAGGTCGCCGACGAAACCCGGCGTGAACGGACCTATGACGATGCCGGCGACGAGGTAGCCAACCAGGGGCGGCAAGCGCAGCTTCAGGGCGAGCAGTCCCAGGGCGAACGCGAACACGAACGCCCCGGCAATCGTCGCGATCAGCGTGGTCTCGTGGGGCACCGCATTCCTCCCTGGAGTCGTATCCCGACAACTTATGCCGGCGACCGGGGCGCTTGCGAGGCCGCGCCGGGCCGCCTCAGTGGCGTGGCCGCAGATGCTGATGACGGCGGCCGCGGTGACGGTGCGTGCGGTTGCGATCGACCGGTATCAGGTTGAGCTGGCCGTGTCGCACGCCGCGCTCGGCGATCATCGCTTCGCAGAAGCGCCGCACCGCGTCGATTCGTCCCTGCAGGATCAGTGTCTCGATACACTGCTCGTGGTCGAGGTGCGCGTGCATGCTCGAGACTGTCAGGTCGTGGTGTTCATGCTGCAGCCGCTTGAGGCGCTCGCCAAGGTCGCGTTCCTGGTGGTTGTAGACGAACGACAAGGTCGCGATGCAGTGTCCACCGCTGTCACGCTGCTGCGTCCATTGCCGCAGGTGACCGCGCAGGACGTCGCGGATCGCTTCGCTGCGGCTCGCATAACCGCGTTCGCGGATCAGCGCGTCGAAATCGCAGGCCAGATCGCTGTCGAGCGAGATCGTGATCCTTTCCATCGGTGCATGCCGTCCCCT
>CAZAWM010000346.1:0-2442 GCA_964488605.1 uncultured Steroidobacteraceae bacterium
CTCGACGTCGATGGTCTCGTGATCGGCGAGGCTCGGCAGCCCCGGCCGAGCGATCGCGACGCGCTGCTGCGCGAGCTACGCAGCGCGCTGGCAGCGGCTCCGCGACCGGTTGCGCCGGGTATGGAGGGCGTCGAGCCGCCCCTCGCAGGGGGACTGGTTGGCTACTCGGCCTACGATCTGGTTCGTTTCTTCGAAAGGCTGCCGGCGCACGCGCCGGATCCGCAGCCCTTCCCGCTCCTGCATTATCGCGCGCCGCGCTCGCTGCTGGTTTTCGATCACCTCACCCGCGGCATTGCGCTGCTGCATGCGGGAGACGAGGCCGAGCGTCGCTCGCTGCATCGCGAGGTCGTGACGGCGCTGCGTGGCGCCTTACCCCGGCCGGGGCGCAGCGGCGGTTATGGGCCGGCCGTGGCGTCGATGTCGCGGGAGCAGTTCATCGCCGGAGTCGCGCGTACCAAGGAGTACATCGCCGCCGGCGACGTCTATCAGCTCGTGCTCTCGGTACGCTTTGGCGGACGGCACGGACTCGACCCGTTCCAGGCCTACCGCGCGCTGCGCCTCATCAATCCTTCCCCCTATATGTACTACTGCGCCCTCGGCGACGTCACCGTGGTCGGATCCTCTCCTGAGGCGCTCGTGAAGCTGTCGGGCGGACGGGCCGAGCTGCGGCCGATCGCCGGCACCCGCCCGCGGGCGGCGGATGCGGTCATCGATCATGAGCGGGAAGCGGACCTGCTCGCCGATCCGAAGGAGAATGCCGAGCATGTCATGCTCGTCGATCTCGCGCGCAACGATCTCGGTCGCGTGGCGGAGGCGGGTAGCGTGCATGTCGATCCGTATCGCTCGATCGAGCGATACAGCCACGTGATGCACATCGTCAGCGGCGTCGCGGGGCGGCTCGCGCCGGGCCGTGATGCCTTCGATCTGTTCGCCGCGACCTTTCCGGCCGGCACGCTGGTCGGTGCTCCTAAAGTACGGGCGATGCAGATCATCGACGAACTCGAGCCGGTGCGCCGCAACCTCTATGGCGGGACGGTCGGCTATTTCGGTGCGCGCGGCGGTATGGACCAGGCGATCACGATCCGCACGCTCGTCTTCCGCGGGGACGAGTACAGCTACCAGGCCGGCGCCGGTATCGTCGCCGACAGCGACCCGGCCAGCGAGTACGAGGAAGTCCGCGCAAAAAGTGGCTCGGCGGCGGGTGCGCTCGAGATCGCCGCGGAGGGACTGTGATGACGGGCCCGCGTCCGAAGCTGCTGCTGATCGACAACTACGACTCGTTCACCTATAACCTCGTGCAGGCCTTCCTCGTGCTCGGCGCGGAGGTGGACGTCCGCCGCAACGACGAGATCGGGGTCGAGCAGGCACGCGCGCTGACGCCGACCCATCTGTGCATCTCGCCGGGCCCGGGGACGCCGCAGGATGCCGGTGTGTCGATGCAGATGATCCGGGCCTTCGCGGGCAGCATCCCGGTATTCGGCGTCTGCCTCGGCCATCAGGCTATCGTCGAGTGCTTCGGTGGCAAGGTCGTGCGCGCCGGCCGGCTGATGCACGGCAAGACGTCGCTGATCGAGCACGACGGTCAGGAACTGTTCGCCGGCGTGCCACAGCCATGCGAAGTGGGACGCTACCATTCGCTGATCGCGGACCCATCTTCGCTGCCACCAGACCTGCTAGTGACCGCAAGGACGAAGGAAGGCGAGATCATGGGGGTGCGCCACCGCCGCCTCCTGGTGGAGGGCGTGCAGTTCCATCCCGAAAGCGTGCTGACCCCCGAGGGGCCGATCGTGCTCGGCAATTTTCTGCGCCAGTGCGGCGGGGTGCGCCCATGAGCGGTGCCTCGACGTTGCGACCGCTGCTCGAGCGGCTGCTCGAGCGCGCCGATCTCGACGAAACGCAGGCGGAATACGTGCTGCACGAGCTGACCAGCCCGCAGCTGCCGCCGGCGTTCGCCGGCGCAGTGCTTGCCGCGCTACGTGCCAAGGGCGTGGTCGCCGCGGAGCTGCGTGGTTTCGCGCGCGGCATGCGGGCGCTGGCGCGTCGACCGGCAATCGCAGCCGGGCTACCCGCGATCGACATCGTCGGTACCGGCGGCGACGCCTCGCGGAGCCTGAACCTCTCGACCGGCACCGCCCTGCTGGTCGCCGCTTGCGGCGTGCCGGTGATCAAGCACGGCAATCGTTCCATTTCGAGTCAGAGCGGTAGTGCCGACGTGCTCGAGCAGCTCGGGCTACCGCTGCCGCTCGACGAACAGGCGGCAGGCGAGTGCCTCGAAGCCACCGGCTTCACCTTCCTGTTCGCGCCGCATTACCACCCGGCGATGAAGGCCATCGCGCCGGTGCGCGCGGCGCTCGGCGTGCGCACGGTGTTCAACCTGCTAGGGCCGCTCACCAATCCCGCCGAGGCGCCCTACGCGGTGATCGGCGCCTGGAACCTGCCGAC
>CAZAWM010000347.1:0-2441 GCA_964488605.1 uncultured Steroidobacteraceae bacterium
CTCGCAAGCGCAGTCTGAAGCGATTTGCAGTTAGTGCGCCGCGTGGCAGCTTGAGGTTGTGTGCGACGGCGGTCAGCACGGAGTTTGCCTAGCCCCGATGGCCGAGCCAGCTCTCTGCACTGCGTCGTCCGCGGGGCACGGTAAAGTACTGGCTCGTCACTGCATGACGGTCCTTGAGGCCGGCGAAACCGACGTCCATCGGCCGGACGCCGGCCTCCCGAGCCAGCGCGCCGGCGACCCACTCGGTATTCGCGCACCGCTTGCGCACCTGCAGTAACACGTGAGCGCCCGCGCCGGCGGGCTCGAAACCGAGCAGCTCCTCGACGACGAAGTCCTCGGGCTCGACCCGCAGCCGTGCCGTGCCTGCGGGTCCCCCGAGGGCCCGCGGCGGTTCGAGTGCGAGCCGTGCCCAGTCAGCGGGTGCAGCGTCGATCGACGCCGCGGTGGAGTCAGCCACGGACGATGGCGGCGACCACCTGCGCCGCGAGACCCTCACGGCGTCCGACGAAGCCGAGCTGCTCGGTCGTGGTTGCCTTGAGATTGACCGCGTCGACGCCCACGGCGAGCAAGTCGGCGAGGTTTGCGCGCATCGCTTCGCGGTGCGCGGCGATTCGCGGCACCTCGGCCAGCAAGGTCACGTCGACGTTGCCGACCCGCCAGCCTCGCTCGGTGAGCATGCCGACGACCGCGAGCACGAACTGCCGGCTCGCCGCCCCGCGCCAGCGTGGATCGTCGTCCGGAAAATGCTGGCCGATGTCGCCGAGCGCTGCTGCGCCGAGCAGCGCGTCGCAGAGGGCGTGCAGCACCACGTCGCCATCCGAGTACGCGAGGACGCCCCGATCGGCGGCGATACGCACACCGGCGAGCATCACATGATCGCCAGGCCCATATCGATGGACGTCGATGCCGCAGCCGACGCGCTGGATCATGACTCTCCCCTCGCTGTGAGGATGGCCGACGCCAGCAGCAGATCGGCTGCCGTCGTGACCTTGATGTTGGTGCTCTCGCCTTCTACAAGTGTGACCTCGCCGCCCTGCCACTCGATCGCCTGCGCCTCGTCCGTCGGCTGGCGCCCCGCGGCAGCGGCCGCGAGCAGGGCCGACCGAAGGGCGCTACAGCGGAACATCTGCGGTGTCTGCGCGCGCCAAAGTCCGGCGCGGGACACGGTCCCGGCGATCCGCGATCCGGCCGTCGGGGCACGTTTGAGCGTGTCGGCGAGCGGCGCCGCCAGCACGGCGCCGTGCCGCGCTGCCATGCCGCCGGCCCGCAGGCGTGCGATCTCCGCGCTGGTCACGCAAGGCCGTGCCGCATCATGGACGAGCACCCACGGATCATGACCGGCAGCCGACTGGTCCTCTGCCAGCAACGCGAGTGCGTTGGCCACCGATATGCAGCGCTCGGGTCCACCGGGCGCGAGCCGCGCCGCGGGCCAATGACTCGCCCAGCGTCGCTCGACCAGCGGCCACCAGCGATCCTGCGCCGACAGCGCGACGACCAGCCCCTCGCAGTCCGGATCCTCGAGGAAGGGATGCAGCGCCCACTCAATCACGAAGCGCCCGTGCAGATCGGCGTACTGCTTGGGAACGTCGCTGCCGAACCTGCGGCCAGCGCCAGCCGCGGGCATTACTAGCCAATAACGCGCCAGGCCCGCCAAAGATCCATCAGCGCCGCGCGGTGCGCGCGCGCGCCTCGGCCGGCGCCGGCGCGCGGCGCGGGACGACCTGAAAGAACGACTCGTTCGGCGCGATCATGCCGAGCTCGCTGCGGGCACGCTCTTCGAGCGCTGCCATGCCGTTCTTGAGGTCGGCCACCTCGGCGGCGAGCTGCAGGTTGCGCACGCGCAGTGACTCGTTCTGTTGTTGCTGGGCCGTGACGGCCTCTTGCAGCCGGGCCACTTCCCGGATGCCGTCCTCCGACAGCCAAAGACGCTGCTGGAGCAGCAGCGTGACCGCAGCGAGCGCGCCGGCGAGCCATCTCATGAGGCGGGCAGCGTAACGTGAATGTAACGGGAAATAAAGCGATTCCGATCAGATCTTTATGGGAAAAGCCTCGCGCCCTGCGTAGCGTGCGGACGCGCCGAGCTCGGCCTCGATTCGCAGCAGCTGGTTGTACTTGGCGATGCGATCGGAGCGCGACATCGAGCCGGTCTTGATCTGCGTCGCGGCCGTCGCGACGGCGATGTCGGCGATCGTGCTGTCCTCGGTCTCTCCCGAGCGATGCGAGACGATCGAGGCATAGCGGGCGCCGCTCGCCATCTCTATCGCTGCGAGCGTCTCGGTAAGCGTGCCGATCTGGTTGGGTTTGACGAGGATTGCATTGGCAATCCCTTTGGCGATCCCCTCCGCGAGGATCCGGGTGTTCGTGACGAACAGGTCGTCGCCGACCAGCTGGACGCGTCCACCGAGCCTTTGCGTCAGCAGCGCCCAGCCTGCCCAGTCGCC
>CAZAWM010000348.1:0-835 GCA_964488605.1 uncultured Steroidobacteraceae bacterium
AGACGACAGCTGCCGCGCGGTCGAGCGCGGGCGCGCGCCCGCCTCGACGCGCCAGGCGATGAAGCCGAGCAGGTCGCCGCGGCTCGTGCGCACGATAGGCACGCCGCGCTCGGCCAGCCAGCGCGACAGCGCCGTGAGATCGGCACGGTAGGCGGCAAGCGTATTGCTCGACAGACCGCGCTCCATCCACACGGCATCGAGGAACCTGGTGACCGCCGGGTCGGGCGCGGTACGGGGAATATCGGATCGCTTCGGCACTGAACTCATTGGCGGTGGCACTCTTGGCGACGGCTGCCGCGGCAGGCGCACACGACTACCGGGTCAGTATGCGAACAGCGTTGCCGTCCCTGTCGTGATCACCTTCACAAGACGGACCAGGCGTTAACATAAAGAGAACTGGTTCACAGAAGCACCGCAGCGCTCAGTCCACCTTGCGTGGCACTCCACGGCAAGCCATTGATGAACAGCCCGCCCACAGGTTCCGCGCGCACGGGCACGAGGTCACGCGACCTCGCCTGGCTCGCGCCACTCCGCGCAGCCTATGGCCTCTACGCGTGGATCGTGTTCGCATTCTGCGCCCTGGTCGCCGTGCTGCTCGTGCTCCTGCTGCCGGGACTCGATCTGCGGCGCCGCGCCGCTTCCGCGGTCGCGCGCGGCTACCTGCTGCTGATCGGTGTGCCACTGCGGCGCCTGCATGCCGAGCGACTGCCGAGTGGACAGAGTATCGTCGTCGCCAACCATGCGAGCTACCTCGACGGCCTGGTGATGAAGGCCGCCCTGCCGCCGCGCTTCTCCTACGTCGTCAAGCGCGAGATGGACGGCGTACCGCTCGCTG
>CAZAWM010000348.1:845-2430 GCA_964488605.1 uncultured Steroidobacteraceae bacterium
TACGACGAGTTCGTCGAGCGCTTCGATCGGCACAAAGGCGCTTCCGACGCACGTCGCGTCTTGCGCACCGCCGCCGCCGGGCAATCGCTCGTGTTCTTCCCTGAGGGCACGTTCGCCCCCGAGGCCGGCCTGCTGCGTTTCCACACGGGTGCCTTCGCGACCGCGGTGCGGGCCGGTTGTCCGGTCGTGCCCGCCGTGATCCGGGGCTCCCGGCTCATCCTGCCCGGACATCGCCTGCTTCCACGGTGGGGCGCGCTCGAGGTCGAGTTCCTCGAGCCGCTGACGCCTGACGATCCAGACGCCGAGCACGCGGCCGTCGAGCTCCGCGACCGCGCCCGTGCCGCGATCCTCGCACACCTCGACGAGCCCGACGTGACCTGACCGTGCTGCGCCGGGTTCGCTCGGGGAGGGAGGACGGGCGCGGGCTTTAGACCGGCCGCAAGGCGCCGCGAATCCATCCTTAGGAGGCCCGGGCGTGTGGCTGCGCGTCGCTCGCCCTGCCTCAGACGCTGCGCCGGTACTGCCCGCCGACCGCGTACAGGCCGCGCGTGATCTGGCCAAGCGAGCAGTACTTGACCGCGTTCATGAGCTCGCCGAAGACGTTGCCGCCGCGCGCGGCGACCTGCTGCAGCGCCTCGATCGCAGCCGCGCTGCGCTGGGCATTGCGCTGCTGGAAGGCACGCACGGCCGCCACCTGATCCTGCTTCTCCTCCTCGGTCGAGCGGATCAGCGCCGCCTGCATGTGCTCCGCGGTCGCGTCCGCGTCCGAGAGGAAGGTGTTGACGCCGACGATGGGTAGACGGCCATCGTGCTTGAGTGTCTCGTAGTAGAGGCTCTCCTCCTGGATCTTGCCCCGCTGATACATCGTCTCCATGGCGCCAAGCGTGCCGCCGCGCTCGCTGATCGCCTCGAACTCGCGGTACACGGCTTCCTCGACCATGTCGGTGAGGTATTCGACGATGAACGATCCCTGCCAGGGGTTCTGGTTCTTGTTGAGCCCTAGCTCGCGATTGATAATCAGCTGGATCGCGACGGCGCGCCGTACGGACTCCTCGGTCGGCGTCGTCAGTGCCTCGTCATAGGCGTTGGTGTGCAGCGAGTTGCAGTTGTCGAGCAGGGCGTAGAGCGCCTGCAGCGTCGTCCGGATGTCGTTGAACTGGATCTCCCGCGCGTGCAATGACCGGCCCGAGGTCTGGATGTGGTACTTGAGCATCTGGCTTCGCGGACCCGCACCGTAGCGCTCGCGCATCGCCCGCGCCCAGATCCTGCGCGCGACCCGGCCGATGACGGCGTATTCGGCATCCATGCCGTTCGAGAAAAAAAAGCTGAGATTCGGCGCGAAATCGTCGACCTTCATGCCGCGGGCGAGGTAGTACTCGACGATCGTGAAGCCGTTCGACAGGGTGAAGGCGAGTTGGCTGATCGGGTTCGCGCCGGCCTCGGCGATGTGATAGCCAGAAATCGACACGGAGTAGAAGTTGCGAACACCGTGGTCGATGAAGAACTGCTGGACGTCACCCATCATCCGCATCGCGAACTCGGTCGAGAAGATGCAGGTGTTCTGCGCCTGGTCCTCCTTGAGGAT
>CAZAWM010000349.1:0-2425 GCA_964488605.1 uncultured Steroidobacteraceae bacterium
ACGGCAGCGTGACGCCGTCGCGCGTTTCCGTGTCGGCGGAACGTGGTTTGGCGTACTGGCCCGCCATGCGTCCGACGCGGATCACGGGCATTTTCATCGCATGAGTGAGCACGAGGCTCATCTGCAGCAGGATCTTGAGCCGCTTGGCGATCTTGTCCGACTCGCAGTCGTCGAAGCTCTCCGCACAGTCTCCGCCCTGCAACAGGAAGCGCTCGCCGCGTTGGGCAGCGGCGAGCTGCTCGCGTAGGTTGTCGATCTCCCAGGAGACCACGATGGGCGGCAACCGCGCGAGCTGGCCCACTGCCGCGTCGAGTGCCGCGCGATCTCGATAGCTCGGCTGCTGCTGGGCGGGACGGGTCTGCCAGCTGGCCGGGTTCCAGGCTTGATGGGCGGGGGTCTGCATGCACCCTGCATCCTAGCCGAGTCGCAGACCCTTCGCAAAAACAACGCTTTAGTGCGCCATGCGCGCTCGCACGCGTCCCGGCGGCCGTGGGGGAGGTGGTTCGCGTCGCGCACGGGGTTCAGAATGCGCAGCGGTTCGACAGCCTCACGGAGCGTGCATGCACAGCGTGCTCGTCCTCGGCGCCGGCAAGATCGGCGCCTTGATCAGTGGCCTGCTGGCCGAGTCGGGATCGTACCGCGTCCACCTCGCCGACGTGGATGGCGCCGCGGCCGCCAGTGTGCGCGATGCGCACGGGCTACCCAACATCGAAGTATTCGAGGTCGATGCCCGGCAAGACGCCGCGCTGCGCGAGCATCTTGCGGCCCATCCGGTCGACGCCGTGGTCTCGAGCCTGCCCTATTACTGCAACATCGCGGTCGCCGCTGCCGCTCGCCGCGCTGGCACGCATTACTTCGACCTGACCGAGGACGTCGAGGTGACACGCGAGGTGCGACGGATCGCCGCGGGTGCGAATCGAGCCTTCGTGCCGCAATGCGGACTGGCGCCCGGCGTGATCAGCATCGCGGCACACGAACTCATGACGCACTTCGACGAGGTGCGATCCGTGAAGCTGCGGGTCGGCGCCCTGCCGCAGCACCCGAACAACGTCCTCAAGTACTCGCTGACCTGGTCTACCGAAGGTCTGATCAACGAGTACGCCAACCCTTGCCAGGCGATCGTCGATGGCCGGCTCGTCGACGTCGCGCCGCTCGAGGGTCTGGAGGAGATCGAGATCGACGGCACGCTCTACGAGGCTTTCAACACGTCGGGCGGCCTCGGCTCTCTCGCCGATTCGTTCGGCACGCAGTGTGAGTCGATGAACTACAAGACCATACGGTACCCGGGCCACTGCGCCCAGATGCGTTTGCTCATGAACGATCTGAAGCTGAACCGGGACCGCGACACTCTCAAGCGTATCCTTGAGAATGCCGTACCGCAGACGCTGCAGGACGTGGTCATCGTCTACGCAGCCGTCAGCGGTCGGCAGGAAGGTGAGCTTCGCGAAGAGAACTACGTGAACAAGGTGTATCCGCAGCGTATCGCCGGCAGGCTCTGGTCCGCGATCCAGGTGACGACGGCCGCGGGCATCACGGCGGTGCTAGACCTCGTGCTCGCCTCGCCTCGGGACTACCGCGGTTTCGTGCCGCAGGAACGGTTCCGGCTGCCGGACATCGTCGAGAATCGTTTCGGACGCTATTACACGCTAGGCGGCACGAACGAAGTGTCCTCGACCATGGTCGTGCGCGGCGAGGCAGGCAGGCAAAGGTCCCGACGCGGGCCGGCTGGCGGGGTGGCGCGATGACGACCTCGATTGCAAGGCCATACGCGGGCTTGTTCGAGCGTCTCGGCATCGCGCCTCGCAATCCGGGTGCCTGCGCCGATGGCCAGTGGAGCGCGCTGCGTGGCGGTCCCTCGATCGAGGTCCGGAATCCAGCGACCGGCGAGCTGCTGTCAAGTGTCGAGACGGCCCAAGACACCGATTACGAACGGCTGCTGAGCAGCGCGCTTCGGACCGCGGCCCGCTGGCGTGAGGTACCCGCGCCGCGTCGCGGCGAGCTCGTACGCCGTCTCGGCGAGGCGCTGCGTCTGCACAAGGACGACCTCGGCCTCCTCGTGACGCTCGAGAACGGCAAGGTCCTCACCGAGGGCCGTGGCGAGGTGCAGGAGATGATCGACATCGCCGACTTCGCGGTCGGCCAATCGCGGATGCTCTACGGCTTGTCCATGCACTCCGAGCGGGCGCGCCACCGGATGCTCGAGCAATGGCACCCGGTCGGGATCGTCGGCCTCGTCACGGCTTTCAATTTTCCGGTCGCCGTCTGGGCCTGGAATGCCTGCCTCGCTGCGATCTGCGGCAACGTGACGGTCTGGAAGCCCTCGCCCAAGACCCCTCTCACCGCGATCGCCGTCCAGCAGATCTGCAACCGCGTCTGCGCCGAGGGCGGCTTCCCGCGGGACGCCGCCGGCCGCTGCATCGAGTGC
>CAZAWM010000350.1:0-2415 GCA_964488605.1 uncultured Steroidobacteraceae bacterium
GCCGCCACCCCTGCCCCGAAGATCAGGATGAACCACGCCCCCAGCGGCAGCTTCGTATAGATCAATGCAAAGTTCTCAAGGTCCGTGCCGTTGTCCAACGAGCCCACAAGGTTCAGCCAGAGCCGCCCCTCCCAGATCGCATTCAGAAGCAACACCGGAATCAGTCCCGCCGCAACGAACAGCAGAAGCCGCATCGTCGCTCGCGTTCCCCCGCATCCCCGCCACAGCCAGAACGACAGCGCCGCGATGATGCCCCAGGATGTCGCCTTGAACCACAGGGAGACGAACAGGCTCCCGAGCGCGAAAAATGAACGCAGTCGGCTCTCCCCGCTGCCGCCGCTCGCCACGTACAGAGCCAGCACCGCAAAGAACACCTGCGGCGCGTCGGGCCGGAAACTCACCGCATAGCCGAACAGCGACTGGTCGAGATTGCTGACGGTCCACGCGAACAGGCAGAAAGCGAGGATCGTCACCCACTCGCGGTGAGCGTGCGCTCTCCCCGAACTGAAGTCCTCGTTCACGACTCACCTCCCGAAAGCACCGATGCCTCGGCATCCTTCAGGCAGCCGGGGACGATCTTGCCGTCGTGCTCGGCGCCTCGGCGCGCAGCGGGGCGCCTTAGTCGAAGCAAGCGCCGAATCGAGGGGGCGTCGTCGCTCCCGTCAACGGCGGAACAGGCCAATCAGCTTCGCGCTCGCGAGCGTATTGTGGTTGAGCTGGAAACCTACGATGGCGCAGGACGTGTCGGACGTGACCGGCAGTTCCTTTACGGCGACGGCGTGCACCGTGAAGATGTAGCGGTGCACGTTCGATCCCGGCGGCGGACAGGGGCCGCCGTAACCGGGCCTGCCGAAGTCGGTACGGATCTGGAGCGCACCCTTAGGCATCTTCCCGCTGGCCGGATCGCCGGCACCGAGCGGCAGGGACGTGACGTTCGCGGGAATGTTGACGACCATCCAGTGCCAGAAGCCGCTGCCCGTCGGCGCATCCGGGTCGTAGCAGCTGACCGCGAAGCTCTGGGTACCCGCCGGCGCGCCGCTCCAGCTCAGCTGCGGCGAGAGGTTGCCACCGCTGCAGCCGAAACCGAAGTCGCTCGACAGAACGTGATCCATCTTGAGCATCTCGCCGTCGGCGAAGCTCTCGCTCGTCAGCTTCATGGTCATGTATCGTCCTCCTCACAGTCACGGTTCGAACTGGAGCAGTCAGTATAGTGCGATCTCCGCGACGCTTCGTCCCGACACTGCTCGCTGCCGGCGTCCTGGCCGGCCTGGTCGCGCCGTCGCTGGCGCAGCCAGTCGAGCAGCCAGTCCGCAACGATCCGTGCCAGCCGGCCGCTACCGGTGACGACGCGCGGATCGATCGGATACGTCGCGGAGTCGCGGGCCGGGTCTGCGGTGCCGCCCGCTGGTTCGACGGCTTGTTCGGCGATGCCCGGGAACACACGGACGCCTATGGCAGCAGCTACGGCCGTCTCGGCGCCGCGCTGAATTGGGACGAACTCGACGATGCGCAGCTCCAGGGGCGGTTCCGCGCGCGGCTCGCACTGCCGGCGCTCGGCGAGCGCTTCAATGCCGAAATCGGCCGCGACGACCGCGAAACCTATGTCGATGACAGTTACGACGCCGCCGCATTCCTGCCCGGCTCTTTCTCCGACGACCGTTACGCGCAGTGGCGGGCGGGAGTGGATTACCTTGCCCGCTCGCAGTCCCGCAGCGTATTCGACATCGGTGCCGGGCTCGAGCTCGACACGCCGCTCAATCCCTACGTTCGCGCCCGGCTCCGTTACTTCCTCGCTCCGGGCGAGCGGGTGCTCATGACGTTGCGCGGCACCGGCTTCTGGGAGAACGAACAGGGTGTCGGCGTCACGCTCGGCGCCGACGCCGACTGGTCACTCGGCGACAGGCTGCTACTGCGTTTCGCCCAGACCGCGACGGTCTCGGAGATTACCGAGGGCGTACGCTGGCGCAGCCGCCTGTCGCTCTACCAGGCGCTCGATGCGCGCAGCGCGCTGCGCTATGAAGCGTCGATCCAGGGCCAGACCGACGGCGTGCAGCCGGACTATCGCGGGCTGCGGCTCACCTACCGGCGCAGCGTACTGCGCGAATGGCTGTTCCTCGAGCTGTCCGGACGTATCTTCTCTGCCGACGATCGCGATCCGGCACGGCGCTGTCGCGACTGCGTCGGTGCCAGCGTCGGCTTCGAAATGCTGTTCGGCGCCAAGTATGACCGTTGGCTCGCGATGCCCGCGAGCGACGGGACAGCCGACGAGTCCCGGCGCTAGGAGCTCGTCTTTCGCGGCGGCGCCTCGCCGTCCGCGCGGAAACCGCTGCGCTTGTGCGTACCGTCGCAGAACGGCTTACGGCGGGACTCACCGCAGCGGCACAGCCAGAGCTGGGTTGCGTAACCGAGGCGCTC
>CAZAWM010000351.1:0-2409 GCA_964488605.1 uncultured Steroidobacteraceae bacterium
CGAGACGGCGAAATACGCTGACGCGATCTTGGAGCTCTACGTCGCGATCGTGCGCGACAGCGAACGAGCAGACTCCGGTACGGAGCCGGACATTCGGACGGCAAGGAACAGAGTCGGCAGCGACTCCTCTTCGCGCGCTGAGATCGGTCGGGCGTAGGCGTAACTCAGGAAGCAGAAGCTCCCGCATGGCCTGTACGTTTCATGCAGGCCGTCGGATTCCGCGGGATGATCACGCGTCGCTCAGGAGCGCGCTCACTCTAGCCGGTGGAATCGGGAGTCCTGCGGCCCTGGGGCGCCCCACGTGACACATCGCCGAGCGGACACGTGCACGTGATCCTTGTGCCGCTGCCCAATCGCTGAGACCTCGTGAGCGCTCCCCCAACCCGCGCTGCGCGGTGCTCCATGATCCACGCGCTCAGGGCAGCGTTCTCGGAGGCCAGGAGACGGAACCCCGTGCCGTCGTCGGCAATGCTCATGACGAACCGCTCGTCGACCACCGTGTAGATGATCTCGACCTCCTTGGCGCGCCCGTACTGAACGGCGCTCGTGATCGCCTCCTGCGCAATCCTGTAAAGATCGGGGACGTGCTCGGTCAGATCGGGAACGTCGGTGCCGGGCAAGAGCCGGCACGAAATTCCAAAGAGCGCCTCTGTCTGCGCGGCGAGTGCTGCGAGCGCCGCGCCCACTGGGATGTCCTCCGGAATCGGGCAGAGATCGCTGACGAGATCATCCGCGCGTGCGACCAACGCTTCTAGGTCGGCAATAACGCGAGCACCAAGGCGCGGCTGACGCGGGCGACCGGCGCGACGGGTGCCGTGACGCTGATCCAGAGATTTGGGTCTGCACTCAATCTCAACATCCATTTTCACGCGCTCGTGCTCGACGGCGCATATCTCGTCGGCACCGAGCCTCCGGTGTTTCGGCGCATTGAGCCGCCGCGTCAAGAGGAACTGCAAGCACTCGTCTCGAGCGCGTCGCCGAACGCATCGGCCGAGCGCTGGAGCGGCAAGGCGTCTTGGCTCGCGATGCCGAGAGTAGCTATCTCGAGCTCGCCACCGACGCTGGCGGCGCCCTCGACGATCTGATCGGCCACTCGATCGCGTACCGAGTCGCGGTGGGCCCGCGGGCGGGGCAGAAGGTGTTTTCGTTACAGCCCGTGCCGGCGCGAGAGGCCGAGCCGAGGAGGGGCGTTGCGCAGTACGCGGGGTTTTCGTTGCACGCCGGCATTGGCGTAGAAGCAGATCAGCGAGAGAAGCTCGAGCGACTCACCCGCTACGTGAGCCGTCCGCCGGTGGTCATCGAGCGGCTCGATCTCACCGCGCAGGGGCAGGTCAGATACCGTCTCAAGACCCCGTATCGGGACGGAACCACGCACATTGTGCTCGAGCCCTTGGACTTCATCGCGCGCTTGGCGGCGCTGGTGCCGCCGCCGCGGGTACACCTGACCCGCTTTCACGGGGTGTTTGCCGCGAACGCGGCGCTGCGAGCGGCGGTGACGCCGGCAGGGAGAGGGGCGGGCGCGAGCCAGCCGGCCACGCCCGAGCAGCCGCCGGCGTCAAAGGACGTGCGGATGAACTGGGCACGGCGCCTCCAACGCGTATTCGGGATCGAGATCGAGCAGTGCGCACGCTGCGGTGGGCGGCTGAAAGTGATTGCGAGCATCGAGGAGCCGCAGCTCATTGAGCGGATACTGGCGCACCGGCGGGAGCGAGGCGAGGACGCGGTGGGGATGGCCTCGCTTGGGCCGCGGGCGCCGCCGCAGGCGTCGTTGTTTTGAGGCGAGCGATCGTTGAGGGTCTCGTGCAGACTTGCGCGAGCGACGGGCGCTGCTGCGCGTGCTGAGGCCGCGGGCCCCGTCCGGCGGCACGGACGCATCGAAACAGCACTCCAAGCGCAGCCGCGAGGTCGGATGGCCGTCGCGATCCGTCGGCGGCTTGACACAATCTCTCTTATGCGGCGCAGCCATCGACGCGAACAGGCCGTTGAAAACACCTATCCGCTGGGACATGTTGTTCGGCACACACGTCGATCCGGTGACCACGAGCCCCGACGCAATGGGTATCGCGGACGATCCGATCCCGCATCGCTTCCTGCACGAGCTCGCGTCGCCATTCGTGCGGCTGCGATCTTGAGCAGAATGCCAGCGCTTCCTGCGACGCTCGAGCCACCGCGAAAATGCGCGCAGCCAACATGAAGGCAATACTGTCCACGATGGTCCTTTCGTTGCCGTTCGGTGCTTCAGCGCATCACAGCCCCGCCAACTTCGATCAAAGCATCGAAGTGCTCGTCGAAGGTACGGTGGCGGAGGTCCACTGGACGAATCCACACGCCTATCTGGCCGTGGCGACGACGGGTCCTGACGGCGAGCGCGTCGTGCAGGAGGTGGAAACCTCACCGAGCTCGGCCCTG
>CAZAWM010000352.1:0-2388 GCA_964488605.1 uncultured Steroidobacteraceae bacterium
CGGCGCCTGCGAGGACCTGATCGTGTGCGAGGCGCTGATCGACGCGCTGACGTTCTGGTGTGCGAGCCTGCGTAACGTCACGAGCGCTTACGGTGTCGAGGGCGTGACCGATGAACTTGTCGAGGCGATCCAGGCCGGCGGCATCAAGCGCGTGCTGATCGCCTTCGACCGTGACGACGCTGGCGAGCGCGGCGCGGCCAAGCTGGCCGAACGGCTGCAAGGCCTGGGCATTGACTGCTTCCGCGTGGTGTTCCCCAAGGGCATGGACGCCAACGAGTACGCGGCCAAGGTGCAGCCGGCTGCAAAGTCGTTGGGCCTGCTGGTGCGCAAAGCCGAATGGATGGGCAAAGGCCAGCCGCCAAAGCGCGAAGCCGTCGAACCCGAGCTGGCCACAGAGCGTGACCACGTGCCACCGGCCGGGCTTCCTTCCTCAGCCGCTGCTGTTGCGCCGCCGAAGCCAGCGGCTGAAGAAGAAGCCCCGGCGCTGCCGGCCGCAGCGGTACCGAGCGCAACGGCCGCCGACGTGTCCGCACAGGTCAGCGAGCGCGAGGCAGTGCTCGTCTTCGGCGACGGCAAGGACGCCCGGCGCTGGCGTGTGCGCGGCCTGCCGAAGAACCTGGCCGTGGGCGTGCTCAAGGTCAATGTGATGGTCAGCGCCGACGATGGCCGCTTCCACGTCGATACGCTGGACCTGTACGCGGCGCGAGCACGCGCGGTGTTCGTGCAGCAGGCATCGAGCGAATTGAGCATCGCCGATGGCGTGCTCAAGACCGATCTCGGCCGCGTGCTCTTGAAGCTCGAAGCCTTGCAGGACGAGGCGATCCGCGAGGCGCTGGCGCCCAAGGAACCGACGCCGGTAGCGATGACAGAGGCCGACCAGGCCGAAGCCCTGGCGCTGCTGAAGTCGCCGGCCTTGATGACGCGCATCGTTGATGACTTCGACGCCTGCGGCGTGGTGGGCGAGCGCACGAACAAGCTGGTGGGCTACCTGGCCGCCGTCTCGCGGCTGCTGGATCGGCCGCTGGCCGTGGTGATCCAGAGCAGCAGTGCGGCCGGCAAGTCCAGCCTGATGGACGCCGTGCTGGCCTTCGTGCCCGAGGAGGCGAGGACGAAGTACAGCGCGATGACGGGGCAGAGCCTGTTCTACATGGGGCAGACGAGCCTCAAACACCGCATCCTGGCCATCGCCGAGGAAGAGGGTGCCAGCCGTGCCAGCTACGCGATGAAGCTGCTGCAGAGCGAAGGCGAGTTGACCATCGCCAGCACGGGCAGCGATCCGGCCACGGGCAATCTCATCACGCAGGAATACCGCGTCGAGGGGCCGACCATGTTGATGATGACCACCACGGCCATCGACCTGGACGAAGAGCTGCTGAACCGGTGCCTGGTGCTCACCGTCGATGAAGACCGCGAACAGACCCGGCGCATCCATGCCTTGCAGCGCGAGAAGCGAACCCTTGCCGGCCTGGCCAGACGCGAGGCGAAGACGGCGATCCTGGCCACGCACCAGAACGCGCAGCGGCTGCTTCGAGCGCTGGCAGTGGTGAACCCCTACGCCGACCGACTGACCTTCCTGGACGACCGCACGCGAACCCGCCGCGATCACGAGAAGTACCTGACCCTGATCGACACCATCGCGCTGCTGCACCAGCATCAGCGCGAGGTAAAGGCCGCGCACGTCGCCGGCCGCAGCGTCGAGTACATCGAGGCGACGCTCGCCGACATCGAAGCCGCCAACGCCATCGCGCATGAGGTACTGGGCCGCAGCCTGGACGAGCTGCCGCCGCAGACGCGGCGTGTGCTGGCGATGATCGTCGCGCACGTCCACGCACGGGCGCAGGCTGGCGCGATGCGGCGCGAGGACGTGCGCTTCACGCGCGCCGAGCTGCGCGCGGCCAGCGGCTTCGGCGACACGCAGTTGAAGGTTCACTTGGCGCGCCTGGCCGAACTCGAATACCTCATCACGCACCGCGCCGAGCGCGGTCAAGGCTTCGCCTATGAACTGCTGTTCGACGGTGACGCGGCGGCCGTCGCGCACCTGTCCGGGCTGATCGATGTCGAGAGCCTCAAGATCCGTGACTACGACGCGCTGCGGTCGGGGTTGGAAGGTGATCGGTCGGACTCGCGGGCACAGCAGTCGGCCCCTGGGCGGGGCGTAGTCGGCCAGAGGTCGGGGCCTGGTCGGCCAGGCCAATCGGCCGCAAAACCAGCACTGGCGCGGGTTCCCGCCGATCCGGCCGACGAGAGCGGCAAAACGCCTATCTCTGGCGCCGACACACCGCCGGTCATGTCGTACCCCAAGGCCGTACCTTCTTCAGCCGCTTCTTCGGCCGTTGCTGCTGCTGCGTGATGGCCACCGCCACCAGCACCAAGCGCAACAAACTCGCC
>CAZAWM010000353.1:0-2379 GCA_964488605.1 uncultured Steroidobacteraceae bacterium
GGTCGTGCTGGGCGCGGATACGGCGCGTCAGGGCGCGCAGACGGTGGCGGTCCATGCAGGCCCGGCAATGTAGCATCGAATCGCAGCCCGTCTCCTGCGCACGATCCGCAGTCCGCGATGCTGCCTCGACTCCTGCATCACTGGCTCTCGCCATGCTCTGCGGCGTACTTGCAGCGTGCTGGGCGGCCAGGCCTCTGTTCTGGGGCGCTGCCCTGATCTTGGCCGTAGCTGTTCGGACGAGGCTCGCACATCGCGGCGGACCACAGGCCAGCGTCGTGACCACCGCGGTCGCACTGCTACTCGGTGCCTCGCTTGCGGCGTCGACGCTCGCTGCCCAGCTTGGCACGCGGCTGGCCGAGGCCGATAGCGACCGGCGCCTGCTGGTCGCGGCGCGCCTGACTTCGCTCCCGCGTCGGGCCAGCGGTCAGTGGCAGGCCGACGCGCGGGTGACGGTCATGCGCCCGGCTGCGGCCCTGCCGGCGACGCTATCTCTGCGTCTCAGCGGTCCGCTGGGACCGCAGCGGCCGGCCGCAGGCGAGACCTGGCAGCTGGTCATCGATGTCGCGCCGCCGCGTGCGCGTCTGAACCCAGGCGCATTCGATCGCGAACGTCAGTGGACGCTCGAGCGCCTCGACGGCTTCGGTCGCGTCGTCGACTCACCACTCAACAGGCGGCTCGCCGCAGCGTCACCCGGGCTGCTCGCGCTGCGCGAGCGTATGCGCGCGGCGCTGGCCGCGCAGTCGACCGACCGAGAAGTGCTGGCGCTGGTCATCGCGCTGGCGATCGGGGACACGGCGGCGATGACCGGCGCGCAATGGCGCGTGTTCGCGGCGACCGGCACCAGTCATCTCGTGGCGATCTCGGGACTGCACGTGACACTTTTTGCCTGGCTGGTCGGCGGTGCCGCGCGCCCGCTTTGGCGCATGCTGCGGCCCTTGCGGCATCTGCGACGTGAGGCGATTGCGCAGTCGCTCGGGCTCCTGGCCGCCTTCGGCTACAGCCTGCTCGCGGGCTTCTCGATACCGACCCAGCGCACGGTGCTGATGCTGGCGGTGGTGGCCGTGGCGCGCCTTTCGGGGCGCGTCCTGCGGTCCGCGGATGTGCTCGGCCTGGCCTGCGTTGGCGTGTTGATGCTCGATCCGCTGGCGCCGCTCGACGTCGGATTCTGGCTGTCCTTCGGCGCGGTCGCGGCGCTGATGCTGCATGATCAGGTCGCACTGCCGCGGACTGACGGGCACCTGGCGGCAGCGCGCGCGCGCGTGCACCGCACTCTGCGGGAGCAGCTGTGGATCGGCGCTGCGCTGTCGCCGCTGACCTTGCTGCTGTTCGGCACGGTATCGATTGCCGGCTGGCTGGTCAACCCGCCGGCGATTCCGGTGTTCTCGTTACTGCTCGTGCCTCTGTCGCTGCTTGCGGCCGCTTCCGCGGTCGTCGGAGCGACGGTGCCGACCGAGGTCTGCCTCGCCGCGGCGACACTGATTCACGAAGTGGTCTGGCGCGGTCTGCGCGCCGTTGCAATGCAACCGTGGGCACTGTGGGAGGTCCAGCTGCCGCTCGCGTGGTTCGCGCTGGCGCCCTTGGCGCTGGCGATCGCCTGGCTGCCGCTGCCGGCCAGGATGCGGGCCACCGCGCTCATCTGCGCCCTGCCGACGGTTGCAACCGCCGGCAGCGGTCCGGCAGTGGGGGAGGCGCGGCTGACGATTCTAGACGCAGGCGAGGGTGGTGCCGTGATCGTGCAGACCCGGCACCACGCGCTGCTTTATGGCACCGGTGCCGCATGGGGCAACGATGGCACGGCGGTCGAGCAACACGTGCTGCCCGCGCTGCGCGCGGCGAGCATCGTGCGCCTCGATGTGCTGATACTGCCGCGCGCCAGCGCCACGGAAGTGGATGGCCACGCCTTTATGCTGCGAGATCTGCGAGTCGAGCGCGTGCTGGCCGGCGGCGAGTGGCGCGACGCGCCGAGCGGCGCAGCGCCGTGCCCACCGCGCGCCGCCTGGCAATGGGACGGCGTGCGCTTCGAGGTACTCGCCATGCAGCTTGCGGCAGGTCCGGGGCGATCCGTGCCCGGTATCTGCGTGCTGCGCGTTTCGACCGCCGGTACCGCGGCGCTGCTGGTTAGCGCGGCGACGCGCGCCGACCTCGAGGCGCTGCTCGATCCACGGCACGGCGCCGTAACGCTACTCGCCGCGCGGGTGCTGGTCGGCGCATTACGGGCGCCGCGCTCGACCGAGCAATTTCAGTTCACGCGACTCGTCGCGCCCGACTGGTGGGTGGTGCTGCGGCGTGTGGCGACGGATACCGAGCTCGAGATGCTGGCCCACTCGCAGTGCATGGATGCGCGACGGATGCTCGCGCCGTCGCGCCACGGTGCGCTCG
>CAZAWM010000354.1:0-2369 GCA_964488605.1 uncultured Steroidobacteraceae bacterium
AATCCAGAGATCGCGAGATGGACGCAATCGGTCGGCGTTCCGGTGACGAAATAGACGCCAGGTTCTATCCGGCCGACACGCACCGGGACGTCGAGGGTCAGCGAGTGACCGGCACCGCTCTTGTTCCGGTCGGGCGCCATGACGGTCAATTCCGCGAGACCCGTCAGGGCCTCGCGCAGGGAGCGGACCCCGCGGGAGCGATAGCCGTCGTCGTTACTGATGAGGATCTTCAAGCGTTATTCTTCGCGGCTCCCCAGGGGCGCGCCAATATACTCAAAGCGCCGCATCCGGAGGTAGCGTAATGGCCCACCGAGACGACGATGACGCCCGCGCCTTCCGCGAGGCCGTGCGGGGCGCACGACCGCTGCACCGCCCGCCTCGGGTCAGCTTCCGCGCTCCCCCGGCCCCGCGTGCCCGGTTCCGCCGCGCCGATCAGGCGGCCGTGCTGGCAGAGAGCCTGAAGCTCAGCGCCGTGGACCTCGAGGTCGAGTCGGGCGACGAACTCTGGTACCGCCGCCCCGGGGTGCAGGACGCCGTGATGCGCAAGCTGCGCCGAGGGCACTATCGCGTCGAGGCGGAGCTCGACCTGCACGGGTTGATCGTCGAGCAGGCCCGCGAGGCGCTGCGCGCATTCCTCCTGCGCGCCGTCGCTCGGCACCTGCGCTGCGTGCGGATCGTGCATGGCAAGGGGCTGGGCTCGGGGCCGCGCGGTCCGGTACTCAAGAAGGCAGTCAACCTGATCCTGCGCAAGACCGGCGCGGTCGTCGCCTTCTGTTCGGCGCGCCCGATCGACGGCGGCACGGGAGCGATCTATGTGCTGATCAGTGACGCCCTCGTCCCGTCTCGCCCCGTGTCAGCAGGGCCTGCAGCCGCGCGCGGGTCTCATCGCTGAACCAGATCTCGAGAAACCGTTCGGCGAAACTTTCCGCGACCGCGTCGAACAGGCGCACGAGGTCGCGGCGCACCAGGCCGCGGGTGCGCGCGAACGCCGCTCGCGGCAGCGCGAGCAGCTCGCGTGCGTAATCGAGCGCCCGCGCGCGCACGACCTCACCCTCGGCGAGCTCGTCGACGAGACCCGTCTCGAGCGCCGCTGCCGGATCGAGCAGCGCGCCGCGCATCAGCAGTTCGGCGCAACGGCGCGGACCGACCAGCCGCTCGAATGCACGCATGATGAGCTCGCCCGGATAGAGACCGACCTGCACCTCGTTGAGGCCAATGGTGTACGGTCCGCGTGCCATGATCCGGTAATCGCAGTAGAGCGCGAGCACCGTGCCGCCCGCGGGGCAGTGGCCGGTGATCGCGGCGACGATCGGTCTCGTCGAGGCCGCAATCGCGCGTTGCAGGGCGAAGAAGTCATCGACGAACGCCGCCAGCGCGGCCGGTTCGAGGCGGTCGAGCTCGCGGACGTCGAGCCCGGCACTGAAGAGGCCCGGCTGGCCCGACAGTACGATCGCATCGCAGGCAGCGCGATCCTCGGCGGCGGCAAGCGCTGTACGCAGCGCACTCACCAGCGCCGGACTCAGAGCGTTGACGGGCGGCCGTGCGAGCCGCAGTTCGCGCACCCGGTCGTGGTCGAGGATCTCCAGCATCGCGCCTCCGGCGCCTCAGATCGGCTCGATGAATTCGCGAATCACGGCGGTAGCAAAGCTGCCGCCGCGCAGCTCGAAGCCGAGCACGAGCGTGTCGCCTTCGAAGGCCCAGCGCAAGTCGCGCAGCGCGACGCGCAACGGCCTGCGCGCGGACCGCGCGCCCGCTGCCTCTATCGCGCTCGCGAGCGGGCTCTCGCGCCCCAGCACCTCCCGTTCCAGGGCGCCGGGCTCAGCCTCGGGCTGCGGCCCGCCTGTGCCATGCAACGGTCCGGTCGGATGCAGCTCGAGCGCGGCGACTCGCGCAGCGAGCATCGCATCGACCCGCGCGACGCGAAAAACGCTGTTGCGGCCGTCCAGATTCGCGAGATCCCCGACCTCGAGCCGGTCCCAGTTTCGCGTCCCGACGCGCAGCGCCAGCACCGCATTGAACAGCAGACTGCGCGCCGCGGACAGCTCCATGGGACGCAGCCGCGGTGGCCGGGCGGCACGTGTAGCGCCGGCATCGGCAAGCGACGCGGTGAACGCTCGCGTAAGGTTGGATAGATCGTGGCCAAAGCGCTGCGGCCCGAACCAGTTCGGTACGCCGCGCTGCGCCGCCTCGGCGAGCAGCGACTCGCAGCGCACGCGTTCGCCGACGAACTCGCGCAACCGCAGTCTGAAGCGATTTGCCGAGAGTGCGCCGCGTGGCAGCTTGCGGTTGTGTGCGACGGCGGTCAGCACCTCGTAGGCCTCGCCCCGATGGCCGAGCCAGCTCTCTGCACTGCGTCGTCCGCGGGGCAC
>CAZAWM010000355.1:0-2368 GCA_964488605.1 uncultured Steroidobacteraceae bacterium
CGCAACGTCGCTGCGGTCGACTACACGGCCGGCGGCGTCGCGCGTAGTCTCGCCAGCAACGATGTGACCCTGAGGGTCGAGCCGCTGCCGTCCCGCGCGAGCATCGCGCTGGCGCGCTTGGCCGGAGCGAATGCGAGCGGGGACTTCGCCTCCACGGTCGGTCCGACGCAGTGCGCGAGCGCGGCGGGGAGCCTCGTCACGCTGCCGCCGCCCGTGGTCGCTGGCAGTGGTCCCATCGATCCGCTGCAGGCGAACGCGCTGGCGCAGACTCAGTCACTGCACGGTGGGGACGCGCTGTTCGTGCGCGTGGCAGATGCAGACCAGAACCGCGATGCCACCACGCCTGAGACGGTCGAGGTCCGCGTGCTGTCGCGCGCCACCGGCGACAGCGAGCGGATCCGCCTGATCGAGAACGGCCCGAACAGCGGCGTGTTCGTCGGGTACGTGCCGACGGCCGTGGCGAGCGCGCTCGTCGGCAATTGCGTCCTCGAACTCGCGCGCGATTCGCAGGTCGAGGTCAGCTACGTCGATCCGCTCGATGCGAACGATGCCGTGCTCGCCACCGGCCTCGTCGACCCATTCGGGCTCGTGTTCGATTCGGTGACCGGCGCACCCGTCAACGGCGCGCGCGTGCGGCTCATAGATGCCGCGACCGGACAGCCGGCGCGCGTGCTCGGCGATGACGGCGTGAGCAGCTATCCGGCCGAGATCATCACGGGTGAGCGAGTGACCGATTCGGGTGGCACCGTCTACCAGTTGCCAGAGGGCGTGTACCGCTTCCCGCTCGTAGCCTCCGGCAGCTATCGTCTCGAGGTCGAACCGCCAGGCGGCTATCTGTTCCCCTCTGGCGCCGCAATCGATGACCTGCAGCGCCTTCCGGGCGCGCCATTCCGTCTCTCCGACGGTTCTTTTGGCCGGGTGTTCACGGTCAACGCGCCGGTCGTCGCGATCGTCGACGTGCCGCTCGACCGGAGCGGCGATTCTCTGCTGCTCCGCAAGACCGCGAGCTCCGAGACGGTTGCGCCGGGCGACTTCGTGCTCTACGAGCTGACGCTCGAGAACACGAGCCGGGTCGGTGAGTTCCGCCAGCTGCGCATCGAGGATCGGCTACCCGTCGGTCTGCGCTTCCGAGCGGGTTCGGTCCGCCGCGACGGCCAGCGCCGCAGCGACCCGCGGCTGTCGGCGGACGGCCGCACGCTGACGTTCGATGTCGGCACTCTGGCTGCGGGCCAGCGCACGCGGCTGCGCTACGTCGTCGAGGTCACGGTCGCGGCGCGCCGTCCGCAACTCGTCAACGCGGCGATCGCACGCGTCGGCAGCAGTCCCGTTTCGAACGAGGCCCGCGCCGTCGTGCGCGTGGCGGCCGAGCTGTTCTCGGATCGCAGCTTCGTCATCGGGCGCGTCAGCGAAGGCGCCTGCGGGCAGCTCGACGGCCCCGGCGTCGCCGGCGTGCGCGTCTATCTCGAGGACGGTCGCTACGCCGTGACCGACTCCGAGGGCAAGTACCACTTCGAAGGGATCGATCCCGGCACGCACGTCGTGCAGCTCGATGGCTATACGATCCCTGAGCATCTGGAGCTCGGCGACTGTCACGATAGTGTGCGTCACGCACGGCGCGCATACTCGCAGTTCGTCGATCTGCGCGCCGGAGCGCTCTGGCGCGCGGACTTCCAGCTCAGGCGGAAGCCCGCCCCGACCGGCGAGGTCGGGCTCGGCATGCGTTCGGTGCTGGCATCGGCCGCGGTCGCGCAGCACGACGTGACGGTCCGCACGAGCGGCGGTGTGCCGCTCGCCAACGCCCGGCTGCTCGTCCTGCTTCCCGAGGGCATGGGAGCGGATCTGACCCAGATCGCCGTCGATGGCGCGCCGTTTAGCGCCGCGACGTTCGACGGCGGTGTCCTGACCATTCCGTTGGCGGCGCTCGGCGGCGACGCCGAGCATCGGGTGCGTTTCACGACGCGCGCCGGCACGGCGAGCGGCGAGCTACCGGTCCGGGCGATGCTGCTGTTCGACACGCCGGCGGCCGTGGCGCAGCGCTCGGCGGTCGTCGAGAACCGGCTGCGGCGCGGCGGACCGCGTTATGCCGTCGGGCGCTACACGTTCTCGCCCCAGTTCGACGTGCTCGAGACGACGTTGCGTCCCGCCGACCGGCTCGAGCTCGACCGCATCGCGGCCGAGTGGCGCGGTGCGCGCGATCTGACCATCAGTGCCGTCGGGCACACCGACCGCACGCCAATCGCGGCACGCCACCGCGAACGGTTCGCCGACAACTATGCCCTGTCGATGGCGCGCGCGCGTGGCGTCGCGGAGTATCTCGCACGCCAGCTCGGCGTGCCGGCCGACGCGGTCCGAGTCGAGGGTGTCGGTC
>CAZAWM010000356.1:0-2365 GCA_964488605.1 uncultured Steroidobacteraceae bacterium
CGAGCTTGGCGTCGAGGCGGCCGGCGCCGATCGCAAGGTAGGGCAGCCAGCCGTCTCCGGCGGCAAGGAAACGCAGCACGTCGACGCGGCCGATCAGCACGTCGGCGTCGCCGTTGCCACGGCTCTGCTCGCCGGCGATGTCGGTGTAGACGCCTTCGACACCCCAGAGCTCGTTGATCCGGTAGCCGACGCCAAACGTCCAGCCGGCGTCGTCGTCGACGTTGCGCTCGTCGTCGAAATCGGCGTAGCTGACGCCGCCGGTGACGAACACCTGGCCGGGTTTCGGCTTCGAGTCGGCCACGGCGCCGCCGGCCGCCAGCATCGCCGACACGGCGAGAAGTCCCGCGATCCTCATTTCGCTCTCCTGGATGATCGAGTGGTGCCGCCGCATCGGGGCACGTGAACCTGCGCCCGCGCATCCCGGGCGAGGGCGCGCCGCAGAATAACCGCAGGACCGGCTGGCCGGAAAGAGCGAGTCTTATCCAACATGGTATGAGTCTGAACCGGGGGTCGGGTTTCCAGCGAGGTGTGAGTCTGAAAGGGCGCCGGTGGATCGATCATCAGGGGCATGGTGATCGAGATGAACGAGCACAGGCTGACCAGCTTGGCGCAGCTGCGGGCGTTCCTGGACGGGACGCTGGGGGTCGAGTTCCGGGGCGTTGGGGGCGACGAGGGTCGCTACCGGCACATCGAGGCGGTGGTTCGGCGATTCGGTTACCGGGGGCTGCGGCGACCGGAGAAGGGACTGGTGCTGCGCTACCTCGAGCGCACGAGCGGGTACTCACGGCAGCAGCTGACGCGCCTGGTGGGTCGGGCGGCGAGCGGGAAGCGGTTGCAGAAGGCCTACCGGCCGCCGGCGAAGGGGTTCGAGCGGCGGTACACCGCTGCGGACGTGGCACTGCTGGCCCACACCGATGCGCTGCACGGCACGCTGTCGGGGCCGGCGACGCGGCATCTGATGCAGCGGGCGTTCGAGGTCTACGGCGATCGACGGTACGAGCGGCTGGCGACGATCTCGACCGCGCACCTCTACAACCTGCGCAAGCGCAGTGGCTACGTGATCCGTCGCCAGCACTGGACGCGCACGCGCGCGACACAGGTCGCCGTCGCCGTTGGCGAATGGCGAACGGCGGGCGCCGGCGCCGGACGGGCGCCCGGGCTTCATCCGCATCGACAGCGTCCATCAGGGGGACCAGGACGGAGTGAAGGGCGTGTACCACGTCAACGCCGTCGACTGCGTCACCCAGTGGCAACTGGTCGCAACCTGCGAAAAGATCAGCGAACGGCACCTGTTGCCGGTGATCGAGGCGCTGCTCGGGGGCTTCCCGTTCCGCATCCTGGGCTTCCATGCCGACAACGGCTCCGAGTTCATCAACCACCGCGTCGCGCGCCTGCTGGAGAAGCTGCGCGTCGAGTTCACCAAGTCACGGCCGCGGCACTCCAACGACAACGGCCTGGCCGAGACCAAGAACGGTGCCGTCGTGCGCAAGCACCTCGGCTACGGGCACATCCCGCAGCGCTTCGCGCAGCAGGTCAACGACTTCTGCGCCGGCTACCTCAACCCCTACATCAACTTCCATCGCCCGTGCCTGTTCGCCGAGGACATCGTCGACGGCAAGGGCCGGATCAGGAAGCGCTATCCCCAGCACCTGGTCATGACTCCCTGCGAGAAGCTGCTCAGCCTCACGCAGGCCGAGCAGTTCCTGAAGCCCGGCATCACCCTCGATGCCTTGCGCGTCGAGGCCGGCCGGTGCACCGACAACGAAGCCGCCGAGCACCTCAACCAGGCTCGCCAGCGGCTGTCACAGTCCATCCAACCTCGATCCACCAGCGCCGCCTGAGCCGTCGTCAGAGATCACCCCGGAGCATCGTCTCGCCGGCGGGGCAGCTCCGGCTGGGGTGTCCCAGCCGGAGCCCTTCGAGGCTGCCTTGCACGCAGCCCGTCAAGCCCGTTCGTCGGCCGCTCCGAGGACTCCGCGACCGACGAGCCGAGCTTGACGGGACCCCGCGGCCTCGTCAGCGCACAGCCCCTCGGACACGTTCGACCAACGCTTCGTTCAGACTCAAACCTCTATTGGAATTGACTCCCCCGGGCGATCGCATCCCGGGCCTCATCTGCAGGCTGACGGGAATTCCCGCGGCGCGCGGCACGCGACGCCTAGCATCCACCCGATCGCAGCGCCCGGAGCGTCCAGGACCCACCCCGTCCTCGCCCTTGCCAGGGAACGCATCCTGCTGCTCGACGGCGCCATGGGCACGATGCTGCAGCGGCTGCGGCTCGGCGAGGCGGACTACCGCGGCAGCGCCTTCGGCAACCACTCGCGCGACCTGCGCGGCAACCACGACCTGCTGTCGCTGACGCAGC
>CAZAWM010000357.1:0-2358 GCA_964488605.1 uncultured Steroidobacteraceae bacterium
CGAATCGATCCGCATGCACCCGGACCAGGAAACGCTTGCCGGCATGATGCGTACGGCCGGCCTGGAGAACGTGCGGTACTTCAACCTGAGCGCCGGGATCGTGGCCCTGCACATGGGCCACCGCTATTGACGATGCTGACGATGGTGCCGGGTCGCAGATTCGCAGTATTGGCGCGGGTACGTTCTCCCAGCGTCACACCCGGGAGGAACCTGCCTTGAAAACTGCGAATCTGCGACCCGGCACCTTGCTGGTTGAGTTGCTGCTCAATCGCGGGTTGCGCGAGTCTACTGCCGCCGTCGCGATGGCCGGCGCGCTCGAAGGCCGCACGCTCGGCCTGCGTATCGAGGGCACTCCGATCGAGCTGCACATCCGCATACTCGGCGGGCGATTCCACGTCACGGCACCGGGTGAGCACCCGGCGGATGCAGGCATCAGCGGCACGCTGGCGGGGCTCGGCCGGTTGCTCGGTGCTGATCCCGAGGCGGCGGTTCGCGACGGCATGATGCGCATGACGGGCGATGCGGACGTCGCCCGCGCTTTCCGGGAGTTGTTGCACGAGGCGCGGCCCGATCTCGAGCGGGAGCTCGCGCGGTTTTTCGGCCCGGCTTTCGCGCGCGATGCGGCCGAGGCCACCCGGTCCTTGTCGGCATGGAGCGAGCGCGCCGCGCTCGGCATCGCCCGCGACGTCGGCGATTACCTGACCGGCGCATCGCGCCTGCTCGTCACCCGCGCCGCAGTCGAATCGTTCGCGCGCGACGTGGACGAGCTGGTCGACGCGGTGGCTCGCGCCGAAGCGCGCATTCAGAAACTCGAGGCTGCCCGTGGGTGCGACGCAGGTCGCGATGGCTCGGCGAGTCGCGGCTAGCGCCGCTCCCACACAGTCATCCATGCCCCCTTTGCGCCTCATCCTGCGTCTGCTTGCGATCCAGCGCGTGCTGTTCCGGCACGGGCTAGACGACCTGATCGTTGCCACGCACCTGTTCCGGCCATTTCGGTTCCTGCTGTTCCTCTGGCCCTCCTATTGGCTGAGCCGCGACCGCCAGTCCCCGCGCGGCGAGCGCATCCGCGAAGCGCTGCAGGATCTCGGCCCCATCTACGTGAAATTCGGCCAGTCGCTGTCCACGCGCCAGGACCTGCTGCCGCCTGACATCGGCGCGGAACTCGCCAAGCTGCAGGACCAGGTGCCGCCGTTCCCGGCCGAGCAGGCCATGGCGGAGATCGCGCGCGTTTACGGCCGCTCCGCCCGCGAGGTGTTCGCCGAATTCCAGCCGGAAGCGCTGGCGGCAGCCTCGATCGCCCAGGTGCACGCGGCGCGGCTGCGCTCCGGCGAGGAGGTGGTGGTGAAAGTCCTGCGACCGAACGTACAGGCCGAAGTCGAGCGCGATCTCGAGGTGCTCTACGCGGTCGCCCGGCTGGCTGAACGCTACTGGCGCGACGGCCGGCGCCTGCGACCGGTGGAACTGGTCGCCGAATACGAGAAAACCATCCTCAACGAACTCGACCTGATGCGCGAGGCGGCGAACGCGGCACAGTTGCGCCGCAATTTCGATAACGACGCGAAGATCTACGTGCCGCAGATCTACTGGGATTACTGCCGGCCGAGCGTCATGGTGATGGAGCGCATCCACGGCATCCCGATCGACGACATGGCGGCAATGCACCGCGCGCGGGTCAACATTGCGAAGCTCGCCGCCAATGGCGTGGCGATCTTCTTCACCCAGGTGTTCCGCGACAATTTCTTCCATGCCGACATGCACCCGGGCAACATCTTCGTCGACGCGCGCGACCCGGAGAACCCGCGCTACTGCGCGGTGGATTTCGGCATCGTCGGCACGCTGGACGACACCGACCGGCGCTACCTCGCGGAAAACTTCATGGCGTTCTTCGAGCGCGACTATCACCGTGTGGCGCAGCTGCACGTCGATTCCGCATGGGTGCCTGCAGGAACGCGCGTCGATGAACTGGAATCGGCGATCCGCACCGTCTGTGAGCCGATCTTCCAGAAGCCGCTGAAGGAGATTTCCTTCGGCAACGTGCTGCTGCGCCTGTTCCAGATCGCGCGGCAGTTCGACATGCAGGTGCAACCGCAGCTCATGCTGCTGCAGAAGACCCTCGTGCAGATCGAGGGGCTGGGGCGCATGCTCTACCCCGAGCTCGACATCTGGGAGACTGGCAAACCCGTGCTCAAGGCCTGGGTCGAGGAGCAGTCGGGCCCGCGGGCGACGCTCAAGCGCATCCGCCGCGAACTCCCCGACCTGCGCTACACGCTGGAAAAATTGCCCACCGCGCTGCGCCGCTTCGTCGAGCAATGGAGCGCGCCGCCCGCCGCAACGCCGCCGCCGGAGCGCCAGGCCCCG
>CAZAWM010000358.1:0-2341 GCA_964488605.1 uncultured Steroidobacteraceae bacterium
GCGTTGTCGATTCCACGGGACGTCACCGCCATGGACATCCACCTGATGCCGGGTTGCTTCCATAGCGAGTATCGTCCCGACGACGTCGGCGTCGGTGCGGTTTACTGGTACGGCACCGAGGTGTTCACGGCCGGCCTCAAGCTGCGTCACCCCGGCGGCGGTGTGGCGCGCTCGATCGCGCACTGGCTGCGCTTGCGCCATCCTGAGCTGCGGCCGCGCCGCCTGCTCGATCTGGGCTGCAGCGCGGGGACCCAGTTGCTGCCTTACCTCGACGTATTCCCGGATTGCGAGGGGCACGGCGTCGATGTCGGCGCACCGTTGCTGCGCTTCGGGCATGCGCGCGCCCGCGCGCTCGGCTACAACGTGCACTTCTCGCAGCAGGATGCACGCCGGCTCGACTACAGCGACGGCACTTTCGACCTCGTCGTATCGAGCTTCTTCCTGCACGAGCAGTCGGCGGCGACGATCCGCAAGGTGCTCCGCGAAGCCCACCGTGTGCTGCGCCGCGGGGGACTCATGGTCCACATGGAGCTGCCACCGGCCAGCGAGGCGGATCCCTATTACAACTTCTACCTGGACTGGGACGCCTACTACAACAACGAGCCGCACTACGCAGCGTTTCGGGCCGCCGACCCGCGCGTCCTCTGCACAGCCGCCGGGTTCGCTGCGGAGCGCTGCTTCGCGACCCGTATCGCGAACCACGGCACGGTCAGCGACGAGGACTTCCGCGCCATTGCCTTGGGCGAGCGCCCCGCTCCACCGCACGGCAACGGCGCGAGCTGGTTCATCTTTGGCGCGGTAAAGTAGCCAAGCGGTCGGCCGACCGGCTCGGCGATGGCTGTACCCTCACCTGCCGACTGACGCTTCGCAGCCAGCCGGTAAACGGGCGATGCCGCTACTTTCGGCGTCGCCGCTTCCTGACGTGCTTGTGGTCGACCTGGCCGTCACCGTGGTGGTGCGGCACGTCGCCGTGCGCGTGTCCGTGCGCATACTCGAAGTCGACGGGATGATTGTGTCCGTGGGTGTTGATCCATTTGTAGAGGTCCGGCATCCAGTGCTGCACGCGGCTCGCGGCACGCTCCCGGTTCTCCTCGACGTTGGTCCACGGGTTGAAGTGAAAGTGGTTGTAGAGCCGGCTGTCGGTGCGGCCGATAGCGAGCGTGCCTAGCTTGCAACCGAAGGCGCCGTGGTTGATGTACGGCGGACGATAGAAGTAACCGCCGGTCGGCAGTTCGCCGAACTGCATCATCCAGGACGTGCCCCAGATGTGATACGCCTCTTCGGCGCAGTCGTGGTACGAGATGTTGTCCTGCCAGAAGTTCGGCGTCATGCAGTAAAGGAACGTAAAAGCCTGTGTCCGCTGGTCGAAATGCAGCACTTTGACCATGCAGCCAGGCGCCGTCGCCGGATAGAAATTGGTCGACGTCCACTGCAGGTTGTCGTAGGCATCGATCATCTTGAAGTACTGGCGCTCGGCGCGCGGATGATCGCTGTCCGATTCGACGAACGACGGTTCGCCGTAGTTGTAAAACAGCAGTCCCGTGGCGCCGCGCGGCGAGCTCAGCGCCTCGATAGCGGCTCCGGCCGGAACGAAGAAGTAGCTCCCGGGTCCCCAGGTTCTGCTGCCGACGTTGATCGAGCCCGACATGATGAACAGCTCGTACTCGCTGTAGCTCATGCCCGGGGGCTGCTTGTAGCCGGGTTCGAACATCACCGTCATCGAGCAGGCGCCATTGTCGGGGTCGAGCGACAGCATCTTGTACTGCATGCCTTTCGGGAAGCCCGGCATGCTGAACTTCTTGAACGGGACGTCGCGATCGACGAAGGGTTCGATATGCGGCCTGGCCATGGCAATTCCCTCAGAACACGACTTTGAACTTGCGACGCGGCTTCACAGGGATCTCCTCGGGCCGTATCTTGCGCAGCTGGTCGTAGTGGTAGTGGAAGCCGCGGGTCTGGATACGGTGCAGGAACTCGGCGATCCACTTGTCGCGCTTCGGTGCGAGGTCGTCCATTTCCTTGACGATCTTGCGGTATCGGACCTTCTGCTCCTGGATCTCTCGGTTCAGCCAGGCCTGGGCCTCTTTGCTGCGCTTGTAAGGAATCAACTTCATCGTGCGCCCTCTGGGGTCTGAGACGAACACCCCCGCGATGCTTATACCGAAGCGGTCACGCCTTCACAACGGCGAACCGCCGGATGCGCCGCGCTTTGGGCGGATACGGGGCACCCAATCAACGCTTCGGCACGCTCATGTACCGCGAGACGTGGATGCCCCGGGCGTTGTGCTCCCAGCCCAGAAGTCGCGTCGAGACGAGCCGACGACCCACGAAATAATAAAGC
>CAZAWM010000359.1:0-2324 GCA_964488605.1 uncultured Steroidobacteraceae bacterium
TAGCCGAAGATCTGCTCGGGCGGTTCGCACCACGATTCGACATGGATCCAGCCCCTCACCCCGAAGGGCCGCCCAAGGCGTCCGATTTCGACCCGCTCCGCTGCCGCCGCGGAGCTCTCGCCTCCAGTGCCCGTAGCCCTGCGCTCAGGCTTACACGGCCGGTGCCGCGGCCTGCTTTCGGTAGCCCGCGACGAGACTTCGCACGCGATCCGACTGCTGCGCGCCCTTGCCAATCCAGTAGTCGATGCGATCGAGGTCGAGCTTCAGCCGCTCGGCGCCCTTGCGCGCCGTGGGATTGAAGAAACCGACGTTCTCGAGGCTCATGCCTCCCTGCCGCTTGCGACTGTCCGTCACCACGACGTGATAGAAGGGCGTGTTCTTCGCTCCGCGCCGGGTCAAACGAATCGTCACCATGTTCTTGCCGCTCTCCGAATGGGTGGCCGGACCGTCGTCCGCAGGCCCGTCCAAAAGGAGCGCGGAGTCTACAGAAATCAGGGACTTGTTGGAAGGGGGCGCGGGCGACCCTGCGCGCCGGGCCCGTTCGAGTCAGTGACCGCCCGGAAACGGCGGCGGCCCGCCGCCTTTGAGCGCCCCGAGCATCCGCCGGAGCCTGCCGCCCTTCATGCCCTTCATCATGCGCTGCATCTCGCCAAACTGCTTCATCAGGCGGTTGACGTCCTGCACCTGCACACCGGCGCCGGCGGCGATCCGGCGACGACGCGAGCCATCGAGAATCTCCGGGCGCCGCCGTTCACGCACGGTCATCGAATCGATGATCGCGAGCTGCCGGCGCACCTGGCGGTCGGCCTCTTCGGTCGGCGCAGCCCCGCGGGTCAGCTGAGCGGGCAACTTGTCCGCCAGCGCACCGAGGCCACCGATCCGCTGCAGCTGCTGCAGCTGTATGCGCAGGTCCTCGAGGTTGAAGCTGCCGCCACCGACGACCTTCCTGGCCAGCTTCTCGGCCTCGGCCCGGTCGACCTGACCCTGCACCTGCTCGACCAGCGCGACCACGTCGCCCATGCCGAGGATCCGGCCCGCCATCCGCGCGGGATCGAACGGCTGCAGGGCGTCGGTTTTCTCGCCGACGCCGAGAAACACGATCGGCTTGCCCGTCACGTGGCGTACCGATAGCGCGGCGCCGCCCCGAGCGTCGCCATCGGCCTTGGTCAGGATAATGCCGGTCAAGTCGAGCGCAGCGCCGAAGGCGCGCGCCGAATGCAGCGCATCCTGACCGGCCATCGCGTCGACGACGAACAGTCGCTCGTGAGCCCCGACGATGGTCTCGATCTCGCGAACTTCCTGCATCAGCTCGTCATCGACGTGCAGGCGGCCCGCCGTGTCGACGATCAGCACGTCGTAGACACCGCTTCGGGCGCGCGCGAGAGCCTCGAGCGCGATCGTCGCTGGCGGCGTCCCGGCTGCCGGTTCGAAGAATTCGGCGCCGACCTGCTCGGCGAGACGTTTGAGCTGCAAGACCGCGGCCGGGCGGCGCACATCGGTGCTGACGAGCAGTACCCGCTTCTTCTTCGACTCGATCAGCCAGCGGGCGAGCTTGGCCGCCGTCGTGGTCTTGCCGGCACCCTGCAGGCCGGCCCGCAGTACCACGTAGGGCGGCTGGGCGCGCAGCTCGAAGCCGCTGCGCGCGCCCCCCATCAGCTCGACGAGTTCGCGGTGCAGGATGCCCACGAACACCTGGCCGGGCGTCAGGCTGGCCTGCACCTCGGCGCCCAGCGCCTTCTGGCGCACCGCGTCGATGAAGGACTTGACCACCGGCAGCGCGACGTCGGCCTCGAGCAGCGCCATGCGCACTTCGCGCAAGGTCTCGCCGATGTTGTCCTCGGTGATCCGGCCCTTACCGGTCAGGGTCTGGACCGTGCGTGCAAGGCGCTGGCTCAGGGTCTCGAACATGGCTCGATTATACGGCTCCGGTGCGGCATCTCAGCCGAGCGCGTCGAGTGCCTCGGCGAGCCGGCTCACGCCGCGGATCTCGAGGCCGTCGATCGGGCGTCGCGGCACATTGTCACGCGGGACGACGGCGCGCCGGAAACCCTGCTTGGCAGCTTCCCGCAACCGCTCCTCGCCGTATGCCACTGGACGGATCTCGCCCGTGAGGCCGAGTTCGCCGAAAGCGACGAGATCGCGCTCGATGGCGCGATCGCGCAGGCTCGAGACCAGTGCCAGCAGCAGCGGCAGGTCCGCCGCAGTCTCCCGAATCTCGATGCCGCCGACCACGTTGACGAACACATCATACTCCTGTGCGGACAGCCCTCCGTGTCGGTGCAACACCGCGAGCAGCATCGAGACGCGACCGACGTCCAGACCTA
>CAZAWM010000360.1:0-2323 GCA_964488605.1 uncultured Steroidobacteraceae bacterium
AGGCCGTCGCGTTTCGCATCCTCTGCTCGCCGTTGCGCCATCCCAGCGGGCGGGTGACGGGCGCGCTGGCGCTATTCCGAGAGGCCACCGCGGCCGAGTTCGAGCAGCGCGACGCGCGGCTCGCCGACCTGCTCGCGCGGCGCGCCTCCGCCATCATCGAAGCCAGTTACGATTCGCTGACCGGGCTGCTGACGCGGCCGGCGCTCGAGCAGCGACTCCTGTCGCTGGAGTCCGAGCTCGGCGCTGCGCCGATCGAGAGCACGCTGTACATTGATGTCGACCAGCTGCACGCGATCAACGACAACTTCGGCATGCACGAAGGCGATGCTGTGCTCGGTCAGATCGGCGAGGTTATCCGCCGCCGCCTGCCGACCGGAGCGCTCGCGGCGCGCATTTCGGGCGACCGGTTCGCGGTGCTGCTGCCTATGGCGCGCGCGCTGGCCGCGGACTTCGCCGAGTCGCTGCGCGATAGCATCGCCCAGATTGGCACGAGTCACTCGAGCACGCGCCTGCACGTCTCGGTCAGCATCGGCGTCGCGGCGCTCGAACGCAGTTCCGGTCCGGGGCCGCTCGCCCATGCGCTGGCCGCCGCCGAATCCGCCTGTAAGGCCGCTAAGGATCGTGGCCGTAACCGCGTCGACGTGCATCAGGAGGCCGACGCCAGCATCATCATGCGCTTCAACGACATCACGACGGTCGCGGACCTGCGCGACGCGCTTACTGCCAACCGCTTCCGGCTCGACGCGCAGCTGATACAGCCGCTCGGTGACCATTCGCGGCATCGCACGCCCCACTTCGAGCTGCTGTTGCGGATGATCGACCGCAAGGGCGAGACCGTCGGCCCAGACCGCTTCCTGTCCGCCGCGCGCCGCTACCAGCTCATGCCGGCGATCGATCGCTGGGTACTGCGCGCGGCGCTCTCGATGCTGAGGCCCCACGCTTCGCTCCTCGCACATCGGCCGGTCGTCTTCAGCATCAACGTCTCCGGCCAGTCGATCGGCGACGAGCAGTTCGCCGACGACTTCGTCGATGGCATCGAGGCAAGCGGCGTAGAGCCAGGCGTGTTCTGCGTGGAGTTGACCGAGAGCGACGCCGTGCAGAACATCGCGCGTGCCGAGACGCTGATGCGCCGCCTGCGCGCGATCGGCTGCGGCGTCGCGCTCGACGACTTCGGTACCGGACTATCTTCGCTGGCCTACCTGCGCTCGCTGCCGGCGACGCTGCTGAAGATCGACGGCAGCTTCGTCCGCGACATCCTGCGCGACCCGCGCTCGGAGTCGATGGTCTGCGCCATCGCGCAGCTGGCGAGCGGTATGGGCATCGCGACGGTCGCCGAGTATGCCGAGACGCCCGAGATCGTCGCGCGTCTGGCCTCGCTGGGCGTGGACATGGGCCAGGGATTCGCGCTGGGGAGGCCCATGCCACTGGCGGACCTGCTCGCGGAACTGCCGCTCTACGCCTCGCTGACGCCGCTGCCCGGGCGGCAGCAGCCGGAGTCCGACCAGGACTCGGCGCCGCAGCGCATCGTGGTCAACCACTGACGACTTGGGGTCTGGCCGGGACGCGGTTAAGATCGGGTCCGACGCCCCATGAATGGTCGTTCTCACATTCCGCTCGCGCTCGCTGGCGGTCTCGCGCTCGGGATCGCAGTCGCGACGACCAGCGGCGTGCTCGCGGAACGCGGGGCAGCGTCGTCGCGATCCGAGCGCCCGGCCTCGCGGACCGCGGGGCTCTCGGCCGCCGACGCGCACGAACTCGCCGATATCGTCGCGCGGGTGCAGCGTGAGTACGTCGAGCCCGTCGACGAGCACGAGCTGCTCGACCATGCCTTACGCGGCATGGTTGCCGGACTCGATCCGTATTCGGCCTACCTCGATCCCGACGAATACGACGAGATCCGGCTCAGCACGAGCGGCAGCTATCCTGGCATCGGCGTCGAGGTCTCCGCCGAGGAGGGCGGCATCATGGTGCTGCGCACCATCGAGGGCTCTCCCGCGGCGCGGGCCGGCATCTGCAGTGGTGATCTGATCGTGCGCATCGACGATCGTCCCGTCGAGCTCGATGTCGAGGATGCCATCGACCAGATGCGCGGCCCGGCTGGCTCGGTGGTCAAACTGAGCCTGCGACGTCCCGGGACGTCGGACACCTACGATCTGACACTCGCTCGCGCCCATGTCGAGGTGCACAGCGTTGCGTACGCGGTCCTCGAACCGGGATTCGGCTACCTGCGGATTGCCAGTTTCAGCGACACCACCCCTAAAGACGTAGAGCGGGCGATCGAATCGCTGGCTGCTACCGAGAGAGGTCCGCTGTCGGGGCTCGT
>CAZAWM010000361.1:0-2319 GCA_964488605.1 uncultured Steroidobacteraceae bacterium
TTCAGGAAGGGCCTGCACGAACGCCGTCGCTGCGCGAGGTGGGCGAGGCCGATGTCGTCATCGACGGTCGGCACTTCGCCATCCAGAGCGCCAGCCGTCTGGGCGAGCCGTTGATGGTGGGCACCTGCAACGGCAAGGCGTTCACGGCGCAGGCCGAACGCGCCGGCGCGAGGAACCCGCTGGCCATCCGCGTGGTGCACAACGGCGCGGCGATCGAGGCGATGGTGCTGCTGCCGCGCGCTGCCGAGCTGCTGGCGCTGATGCCGGTAAAGGCGCCGCCGGACCTCTCGAAGTTCCTGCTCTCGCCGATGCCGGGGCTGCTGGTGGACATCGCCGTCGCGCCCGGGCAGAAGGTGCGCGCCGGCGAGCGCCTCGCCGTCATCGAGGCGATGAAGATGGAGAACATTCTCGTCGCCTCACAGGACTGCGTGGTCTCGGAGGTCGTTGCCAGCAAGGGCGACAGCCTCGCGGTGGATCAGGTCATCATGAGATTCGAGTGAGCGCCCGATGAGCTCGACTGGCAACGATTCACGACCCTTCCGGGTGCTCGGTATCCAGCAGGTCGCGATCGGTGGACCGGACAAACGGCGGCTGCGGCGCCTGTGGGTCGACGAACTCGGTCTGGCGTTGACGGGCCGATTCGTCAGCGAGCGTGAGAACGTCGACGAGGACATCTGCGCGATTGGCGACGGTCCGCTGCGCGTCGAGGTCGACCTGATGCAGCCTTTGGACCCCGAGAGAAAGCCAGCCGTGCATACCACGCCGCTCAATCACATCGGTCTGTGGATCGATGATCTGCCCCGTGCCGTCGAGTGGCTCACGGCGCGTGGCGTCCGCTTCGCCCCCGGCGGTATTCGCAAGGGCGCCGCCGGACACGACATCTGTTTCCTGCACCCGAAGCCGAGCGACGAGTTTCCTATAGCCGGGGAGGGTGTACTGATCGAACTCGTTCAGGCCCCGCCCGAGGTGATCGCGGCCTTGGGGGCGGCGGGCCGCGCCGGCCTCTGAGCCGGCGGCGGCCCTCAGGGAGCCACCGAGCTGAATGGGCGCGCGCTGCGTTGCTCGAAGAAGGCCTGCAGTTCGGCGACGATCGCGAGCGCAATCGCCTCGGGCGAGCGGCCACCGAGGTCGAGTCCGATAGGGGCGCGCAGTCGGCCGCGCAGGCGTTCCGCGTCGCCGGCGAGGTCCTGAAGCAGCTTTTCGCGGCGGTGGGCGGGTCCGAGCAGGCCGACATACGGGATGTCGGAGCGAGCCAGTTGCCGCAGGTAGCCGCGATCCGAATCGAGGTGATGGCTCATGACGACCGCCGCGGAATAGCTGCCGGGCGCGAGCATGCCCGCGAGCTGGTCGACGGGCTGTTCGCGCACGCACGCCGCCCGCGGAAAGAGATCTGACCGGGCATAGGCACTGCGGTGATCGCAGACCGTCACCTGCCAACCCATGAAGGCCGCGAGTTCGCAGACCGGCCGCGCATCGGGACCCGCGCCGAGGAGCAGCAGCCGTCGGCGCTGTGGAATTCGGCCGACGAACAGACGCATGCCGGGAGGCTCTCGCGGCGCTTCGGCGGACGGATCGAACAGACACTCGCCACGGCGCCGGCCCGAGCTTCCCGGCTCGATCACGAGCGCGTAAACGCCAGAGCGTCCGCTGTGCCAGCGTTCGAACATCCAGGCGAGCGGTTGCCAGTCTTCGGCGGCTGATACCCGCTGCAGCAGCAGCCGCATCGCTCCCTCGCAGCCGGCGCCGAGCCCCCAGAGTTGATCATCGGGCCCACGCATGTCGTACTCGACGATCTGCGGCTCGCCGCTGGCGCGTACCGCCTCGGCGCGCATTGCCAGATCGCCCTCGAGGCAGCCACCCGACACCAGTCCTGCATATTCGCCCCGTGAGTCGACGAGAAGGTGTGCGCCGGCTTTGCGGTAGGTGGATCCGGCGGTCTCGAACACCGTTGCGAGAACGAGCGGCTCACCGCCCGCGCGGGCGCGCTCGAACAAGGGCTCGAGTGAGGGCAAAGAGATATCCATCGCAAGGACATTCTCGCATTGCCGCAGGGAACTTGCGCGCACCGTCCGCGCGCCCGTAAAGTTCTGGATTTACCCTGCCTGGATACCGATAACGCGATGCCCGCCACCGCTCCTCCTCCCTGGGTCGTGCATAAGTTCGGCGGCTCCAGCGTGGCCGACGCCGCCTGTTTCCGCCGTGTCGCGGCCATCGTCGAGTCGTGGCCAGAGGGCCGGCCTGCCTGCCGTCAGGCCGTCGTTCTCTCTGCCTGCAAGGGCGTGACCGATGCCCTGCTGCGTCTGGTGGCCGAGGCAGAGG
>CAZAWM010000362.1:0-2296 GCA_964488605.1 uncultured Steroidobacteraceae bacterium
CTTCGTGACGGTGCTCGAGGGCCTACCCGGCACCTGACGTGATCCGCAAGGCCTACGTCGATACGAGCGGCGGGCAGCTCCATTTCCGCTACGTCCGCGTCGCCGGCCGCGCCGAGCTCGAGCCCCTGATCCTGCTGCATCGCACGCCGACGGGGTCGGTCAGCTTCGAGCCGCTGATGCGCGAGCTCGACGACTGGCGCCACCTCTACGCCCTCGACACGCCGGGCTTCGGGGGCTCGTTCGATCCTCCCGGGATGCCGACACTCGCGCAGTACCTCGACTGGTTCGCCGAAGCGATCGATGCGCTCGCAATCGACGGGTTTCATTTGTTCGGACACCACACGGGCATGCATTTTGCGCTCGCGCTCGCGCTGCGCTGGCCCGAGCGGGTTCGCTCGGTCGCGCTCGGTGGTGTGCTCTGCCTCGATGCGGGTGAGCGGGAGGCGTTCTTCGAACGGCTCGGTGTCGCACCCGAGCCGAAAGCGGACGGTACGCACCTCGGCGAACTCTGGCGCCGCATGCAGCCCTATCTCCCGCAGGCCGACGCGGCCGAGCTCAACAAGGAAATGATCGGTGCGCTGCGCGCCGGCCGCGCGCGCGATCTGGTGTTCGCCGCGATCTCTGCGCAGGACGTGCCGGCGGACCTCGCGGCCTTGCGCTGTCCGCTGCTCGCGTTCTCGGCCAGCGACGACCCCTTGCGGCCCTTGCTCGATCGCGTACCGGCCTTTCAGCCCGCAGCGCGTATCGAGGTGCTCGCAACCGGCGGCGTTGCTGGACCCGAGCGCGAGGCCGCGCGGCTCGCCGCCGTGCTGCGCGACTTTGTCAACTCGCTGTCACAGTAGTCGCGCGACAATGAATCGATAATGAAACAGCCAACGAGTCCGACGTTCGAGACCCTGATCCGCGAGCGCCTGACGCGCCGCGAACTGCTGCTGGCGGGCGCAGCGGGCGCCCTGTCGGTCGCCACTGCCGGCGCGCAGGCGACGGCCGGTGACGAGGGCCCCCGCGGTCGTCACGCCGTTGCGCTCGCCCCGAGTCGCGCGGACGCGCTACTGCTCGCGCCGGGTTACCGTCACGACATCGTGATCCGCTGGGGCGAACCGCTGTTCCGCGGCGTCGCTCCCCTCGACTCGCGATTGCTCGCCGGGCCGATGCTGACGAGGCCGGAGGCGGCCACGCGACAGGCGCAGCAGTTCGGCACGAACTGCGACGCGATCCAGTACTTCCCGCTGGCGGGTTCGAACCGGCGCGGCGTGCTCTGCGTCAACAGCGAATACGTGCAGGTCGAACTCGCCTTCAGCGGTTTGCCAGCCGACGACAAGCGCCGCGCCGAGATGTTCGCCGACTGGATTCGCGCTCACCCCGAAGCCGTACGCTGGATGCAGGCCGCGCAGGGCGTCAACGTGCTCGAGGTCCAGCGCCGCGCGGGCCGCTGGCGTCACGTGCCGGGCGCACCGCAGACGCGACGGATCACCGCGAACACGCCCTGCGAGATGACGGGCCCGGCACGCGGCTCGCCGCTGTTGCGCACCGACGCCGATCCCGCCGGCACGCGCGTGCTCGGCACCTTCGCGAACTGCGCGGGGGGCCGGACCCCCTGGGGCACGTTCCTGACGGCCGAGGAGAACATCGACGACTATTTCGGCTTCGGCCGCACCTGGTCGGCGACGACCGAGGATTTTGCGACCCTGGCCGCGCACGCGCGCTTTCCGCTGGGCGAGCGCTCACTGTACGGCTGGGAACATGTCGATCGGCGTTTCGACGTGCGCGCCGAACCGCGCGAGGCGCTGCGCTTCGGCTGGATCGTCGAGATCGATCCGATGGACCCGAGCTTGCCACCGAAGAAGCGCACGGCGCTGGGCCGCTTCAGCCACGAGGGGGCCAACACGCGTCTGACCCGCGATGGCCGTGTCGCCGTCTACATGGGCGACGACGACAAATACGAGTACGTCTACAAGTTCGTCACGAGCGGCCGCTTCGACCCGACCCGCCCCGCCGCGAATCGCGACCTTCTCGATGAAGGCACGTTGTATGCGGCACGGTTCGACGTCGATGGTGGCGGAGAGTGGCTGCCGCTGGTCTACGACCCGAACGGACCACTGAACGCGTCGGCGGGCTTCTTGAGCCAGGCGGACGTCGTGATCAAGGCGCGCGCCGCGGCCGACCTGCTCGGCGCTACGCCGATGGACCGGCCCGAGGACGTCGAACCGAGTCCCCTGACGGGGCGCGTCTACATCGCACTGACCAAGAACGGCGATCGGCTCGGCGAGCGGCAGCGCGACTTCTACACGAATCG
>CAZAWM010000363.1:0-2295 GCA_964488605.1 uncultured Steroidobacteraceae bacterium
GACCGATCAGGGCATTGATAGCGCTGGACTTGCCGGCGTTCGAGCGTCCGGCAAAGGCGACCTCGGCGCCCCGGTCCGGTGGCAACTGCGGCACCGAGGCGACGCTGAGCAGGAACCTCGCCTGCGGAAACCGACTCATGCCGTAGTGTACAATTTCAGCCCTTTGAATCACCCGAATCCGGAGCCGGATCAGCATGTTGAGGTCGATTCGCAGCGTCGCCCTGGCCGCCGTGGCAGCCAGTCCTCTCGCCTGTGGCCTGTTCGCCGCCGCGGCCGCCCAGGCGGCCGGCAATGCGGAAGCGGGCGCCGCCAAGGCAGCCTCCTGCCTCGCCTGTCACGGCGTGAACGGCAACAGCACGAACCCCGAATGGCCCAGTCTCGCCGGCCAGAACGCCGCCTACATCGCCGAGCAGCTCAAGATGTTCCGCGACGGCAAGCGCGTAAACGTGCTGATGTCGCCGATGGCATCGATGCTCACCGACGAAGACATCGCCGATATCGGCGCTTACTATGCGTCGCAGACGCCTGAGGGCCTCGAGGCCGATCCGAGTTACTGGCAGGCGGGCGAGGCGCTCTATCGCGCCGGTGACCGTACGCGCAACGTCCCCGCGTGCAAGGCCTGTCACGGCCCCGTCGGCCGCGGCAATCCGGCCGCCGGTTATCCGGCCCTGCGCGCGCAGCACTCGGTCTATACGATCAAGCAGCTCAACGATTACGCCTCCGAGGCACGCTACACGGACGTCAGCGGTCAGAAGCAGAACTCGCGCAATGGTCACATGATGGTGACGATCGCCAAGCGTCTGACCGAAGAAGACATCCGCAACCTCGCTTCGTACATCCAGGGCATGCGCTGATTCCGAGTCCATCGAGGTCACGACCATGCACGGATCGCACGGCGCGCCGCGCGCGCAGGCACTGACGCTCATCACGCTGTTTTTCGCCGCCACCGTGGCAGGCTGTACGCGACCGGATCCCGCCGGCCCCGCCGTCACGGAGCCCGCTGCGGCGCCGTCGGCGATCTCGACGGGGGAAGCCGCAGCCGCCGTGATCGACTCGCAGCAGCCGCTCGCCGCCGAGCCACCTGCGCCCGAGCGTCTCGCGAGTGCCGCATCGAGCACGCAGACCGCCGTCGACAACGGCAAGTGGCAGGCCGGCCGTCACTACGCGATCATCAATCCGCCGCAACCGACCAACGTTGCCCCGGGCAAGGTCGAGGTGCTCGAGGTGTTCTGGTATGGCTGCGGTCACTGTTACGAGCTCGACCCCTATCTCGAGAGCTGGAAGAAGAACAAGCCTGCCGGTATCGAGTTCGTGCGCGTTCCGGTGGTCTGGGGCCCAGGGCACAAGCTGCATGCGAGGCTGTTCTACACGCTGCAGGTGCTCGGCAAGCTCGAATCGCATCACACCAAGGTGTTCAACACCATCCACCGCGGCGGCAATATGCTGATCGGCAACGACGAAGCGTCCACCCTCAAGCTGCAGCGCGCCTGGGCGGAGGCCAACGGCATCAACGGTGCGGACTTCGAGCGCGAGTGGAACGGCTTCGCCGTCATGACCGCAGTGCAGCGCGCCGAGCAGCTCACGAAGCGCTACCGTGTGGCCGGAGTGCCGGTCATGTTCGTCGCGGGCAAGTACCAGACCGACGTGGGCGGCGCCGGCGGCCAGAGCCAGCTGTTGACGCTGCTCAACGATCTCGCCGCGGCAGAACTGCGGCGCTGACCGCGACCTCGGCCGCCCGCGCGTCGGAGAGGTCGCCGAGGTCTAGCCCCCTTCCAATCCGAGCCAGGACGGGTTCCACGATGCACCGCGCCTACTCCCGAACCCTGCAGCGCTTCAAGACGCTCGAGGCGCTCACGCCCGAATCGCTCTCGGACGATCTGATCTGGATCGACCTCGACCACCCGACGCTCGACGAAGAGCGCGCACTCGAGCAATGGCTCGGCATCGAGCTGCCGACGCGCGAGGAAATGAAGGACATCGAACCGTCGAGCCGGCTCTACGTCGAGGACGGCGCGACGTACATGACCGCCGCGCTGATCTGGAAGGTGGATACCGAGCTGCCCGAGCTGACCAACGTCGGCTTCGTGCTGTTCAAGGATCGCCTCATCACGATCCGCTATGCCGAACCGAAACCGTTTCGCGTCTTCAGCGCCCACGCCGAGCGCGAGAAGACCGTCCTGACCGGCGGCGCGGCGACGCTCGTGACGCTGCTCGAGGGCATCGTCGATCGCAGTGCCGACATCCTCGAGCGTTCGGCCGCGCATGGTGTCCCGGAGCGTTTCCGGCTGCTCGAAG
>CAZAWM010000364.1:0-2275 GCA_964488605.1 uncultured Steroidobacteraceae bacterium
GTCGTTTGCGTTTCGATCGCCGCCGATCTTCGATAACGACGACATGGTCATGGGCGGCGCCCGCCTGTCGATCCCGATCTGGACGGGCGGCGCGCTGTCGGCGTCGATCCGCTCGGCGCGGCACGCGCGTGAGGCCGCGGAGGCGCTCGCCGAGCAGGCGGTCGCGGATCTTAAGCTCGAAGTCGCCGCGCGCTATGTCGGCGTTCTTCGCGCGCGCCGCGCTCTCGAAGCGGCGGCAGCCCGCGTCGCGAGCCTCGAGGCGCACATGGCCGATGTGCAGGCGATGGTCGAGCGGGAACTCGTCGCGCAGAGCGACCTGCTCGCGGCGCGCGTGGCGCTCGCCGACGCACAGCAGCAGCAGGTCCGCGCCGCCAGCGGCATCAAGCTGGCTCAGGCCGCCTACAACCGCCGTCTCGGCCAGCCGCTGGACCGGGTGCCGGACATCGAGGACCGGGGCGCTCTGGCCGGGCTGCCGGCCGAGACCCGCGGCATCGACGAGCTGCTGAAGGTGGCGGCCAGTCGGCGCAGCGAGCTGCGCGCACTCGAGGCGCGTGCGAGGGCGCTCGAGGCGCAGGCGAGCGCCGAGCGCAGGCGGCTGCTGCCGCAGCTCGCGCTCGAGGGCAGCTACCAGCATCTCGAGACCACGATTCTCGATCGCGAGGATCTCGCCAGCGTTGGCGTCGGGCTGCGCTGGACGCTGTTCGACGGCGGCCAGACACTGCAGCGCGCGCTCTCTCTCGAGCGCGGCGGACGCGCGGCGCGGTATCGGCTCGAGGAACTCGGCTCGCAGCTCGAACTGCAGGTCCGCGACGCCTGGCTCGGGCTCGCCGAGGCGGAGGCCCGCCGCGTCGCGACGGGCGAGGCCGTAGCGCAGGCCGAGGAGAACCTGCGCATCAGTCGTGAGCTCTATGGCGTCGGCCTGGCGAACAACACGCAGGTGCTCGACGCGATCGCGCTGCGCGTCAGCGCGGCAGGCAATCGTGATGACGCGGAGCTCGACGCGGAACTTGCGCGCCTCGAACTCGCCCGTGCGATTGGCGAGCTATGATGGCTGTCGGCGGACCGAAGGAGGCGCGGCGATGAACGCGAGCAGCGGCGACGATTCGACGAAGGCCACGGCGCGCTGGCTCGCGTTCGCGGGTCTCTCGCTCGCCGTCGCCACCATGCTCGGTGCTTTCGGTACGCACGCGCTGAAACCGAGGCTGCCGCCGGCACGCTTCGAGTCCTTCGAGACCGGGGTTTCCTATCAGTTCTTCCACACGCTAGGGCTGCTCGCTATCGCCTGGCTACGCGCCCGCCGCGATAGCGCACCATTGCGCTGGAGTGCGCGGCTCATCGTTGCCGGCATCGCGCTCTTCTGCGGTAGCATCTACGCGCTGACTCTCGGTGCTCCGCGCGCTCTCGGCATGGTCGCGCCGCTCGGCGGCGCGTCGTTCATGCTCGCCTGGTTGCTGTTCGCATTTGCACTGTGGCGCGATGGCGTCTCGCCAGAACGGTGCTGACGGCTCATACTGCAGCGGGGGTCATGCCGACCGGCCAGGAGACAGATCGATGAACGAAGAGAAACAGCAGAAGTTCACTTCCAAGGTCCGCCGCGGACTCGTCTGGGTGCACAAGATTTCGCAGGCGGAGATGGACCGGCTCCGGGCCGAGGCGGGCGGCGGGCGGATCAGCGGCCTGTCCGCCGCCGAGGTCGCCGACATCGACGCGGCGCTGACCTGGATCGCGCAGAACAAGGAGGCCGCGGGCGCATGAGCTGACGCGAGGCGGGTGCGGTGCGCCGATCCCGACCGCCAATCGGTAGGCAGAAAGCCGCTCGCACGACGGATACCGGTCAAGATCGATTCATGGCAGTTGCGCGAAGGTGTCGCAGGCGGTGAGGGCACCGGCTTCGAGGCCGCGCCGGAACCATTCGACGCGCTGTAGCGCCGAACCGTGCGTGAAAGACTCCGGCACGACCTCGCCCTGGACGCGCCGCTGGATCGTATCGTCTCCGACCGCGGACGCTGCGCCGAGCGCCTCCTCCACGTCACCGTTTTCGAGGATCTGGCGTGAGCGGTTGGCGTGGTGGGCCCAGATTCCCGCGTAGCAGTCGGCCTGCAGCTCCACCATCACCTGAAGCTGGTTGCGACGGGTCTGCGCAGCACGCTGCTGCGCGCTGCGCACGTTCTCGAGCGTGCCGAGCAGGTGCTGCACGTGATGCCCGACCTCGTGCGCGAGCACATAGGCGCGGGCGAAATCGCCGGGCGCCTGGAACTGCGACTCGAGTTCGCGA
>CAZAWM010000365.1:0-2244 GCA_964488605.1 uncultured Steroidobacteraceae bacterium
GGCGACCGCGAGACCGGCTCCAGCGCCGCGTTGCCGATCTGGATGGAGTTCATGCAGGTGGCACTGGACGGCGTCGCGCAGCGGCCGCTCGCCGAGCCGGCGCCGTCGCTGCTGCCGTTGCCGCTGGCCGTAGACCGTCCAGTCGCCACGCCGCCGACGACGATGACGGGTGATGGCCCGCCGCGCATGCCACCCGGCCCGCCGCTGCCCGCCACCGGCGGAGGCAATGCCGGCGGCGTGACGCCGGCGGATATCTTCTAGCCTGTCCGAGAACCCGGCTTCCTGCCGAATTCTCTCGACGCTCCGGCGAGGTGAGATCGCCTGCGCTCTCATGGAACATGAAATGTTGCCTTTGTTTTCAACGAGCTAGAAACCTAACGAGGCTGCGCCTCAGACCCACGAGCCTGTGATCCTTGGCTCGTGGTGGAATGAGAGGGTCCCGGGAGCGTGGCAGGCCCGAAGGCCTGCGCCGAGGTTGTTGACGCTATGGTCGTTGGCCACAAGGGCCATGCTCGCCGGGACCCATCGCCATGCTACATCAGAGCGTTGCAGAGATCCTTGCCGAGCGCGTGAGCTTCGAGCTCGAGAGCATCGACCGGATGTACCTGAACGGGTACGTACCGTCGTTGCAGACCGGGGGCGGGTTCGTGCACTTCCTGCGCGAACAACTCGGCGTGCGCATTCCCTCGACGGTGATGATCGCGCCGATGACGCGTCGCTTTGCCGGTGAGATCGAGAGGTTCGCGAAGGCGCAGGGCGTCGATCTGATCACCTTTGCCCGGGGACAGCGCAAGGACGACGTGGCGAAGGTGTACCTGCGGGACTTCGCGGCAGCGGAGGGCGTGCTGTTCATCGGCAAGGCGCAGGAGAAGGCGAGCGTCTTCCGTACCGAGAAGCGCGTGGACGGCAGTGGCGCCCGCTATCCGTGGATCGTGCGCGGATCGGCGATGGTGAACCACTACTACTTCTACGTCGTCGACCGGGACTTCGGGCCGCTGTTCATCAAGTTCTGCAGCTACTTCCCCTATGCCGTGAAGCTGTGCATCAATGGCCACGAGTGGCTGAAGCGGCAGCTTGCCCAACGGCGGATCGAGCATGTGCCGCTCGACAACGGCATCCTCTCATGCGCGGATCCGGAGGCCGTCCAGGCGTTGGCGCGGCGGCTCGATGCCGGAAAGATCGAGGCGCTGTTCCGCAAGTGGCTGCGTCGCCTGCCGCATCCGTTCAGCCGCCAGCACCGCGCCAATGGCTACCGCTACGCGCTGTCCGTGCTGCAGGCGGAGTTCTCGCTGACCCAGGTGCTCGACCGGCCGCTGACCGGTCGCGCGTTCTTCGAGGAGGTCATCCGCGAGAACCTCGACCTTGGCCGGCCGGACCAGGTGCAACTGATCTTCGGCCGCCGGATCACGCGCCGCACGCCATCGGAGTACCGGACGCGGGTGCTGACCGACGGTGTCGTGCCGTCGCTGCACGTCCGCTACAAGCACTCGAAGATCAAGCAGTACCACAAGGAGGGGCGCGCCCTGCGCACCGAGACGACGATCAACGACACCTACGACTTCGGCGTCGGCAGATCGCTCGGCAACCTGCCTGCACTGTGCAGGATCGGCTTCGACGCCAACCGGCGCCTGTTGCGCGCCCAGAGACTGAGCCACGACTGCCTGCTCGGCGAAGAGCGCTTCCGGGCCGTCGCCGACCCCGTCGTGGTCAACGACCAGCGCATCTCCGGCCTGCGCTTCGACGACCGACGGGTGCAGGCGCTGCTGCAGGCCCTCTGCCAGTTCGGTCTCACCGAGGGCCTGCGGCATCAGCAACTGCGCCAGCGGGTCGTGGCACTGCTGCAGCCGCGGGGCGCCGCCTACGGTGCGGCGCAGATGACCTACGACCTGCGCCGCCTGCGACTGCACGGACTGATCGCACGCGTGCCCGGCAGCCACCGCTACACCATCACCGACCTCGGCGCCACCGCGGCACAGCTCTACGTCCGTCTCTACACCCGCGCGCTTCGTCCAGCCTTCTCCCTCATCGAGGGCCGTGCACGTACTTCCGCTTCCACTCCACTGACGCGCCTGCAGCGCGCCATGGACGATCTCCTCCTTCACACCAGGCTTGCCGCTTGACAGAAACTTGCCTCAAGACGACAGATTGGGAAGGGTCAAGACCCCTAGGCAACAGGCGATGCGACGACGGCTGGGAAGCAGACGGTCGCGGCGCCTCATAACCTCGCCATGTTCCCTCGTCGAC
>CAZAWM010000366.1:0-2232 GCA_964488605.1 uncultured Steroidobacteraceae bacterium
TGCTGGGCATCAACGCACCGCCGGTCACGATCAAGAACATCGAGAACTCGATCATCGAGCGCGGCTGGGAAGAGGGCTGGGTTCTGCCGAAACCTCCGAGGGTTCGCACGGGCAAGTGCGTCGCGGTCGTCGGATCCGGCCCGGCGGGCCTCGCCGCTGCCTCACAGCTCAACAGCGTCGGCCACAGCGTCACGGTGCTCGAACGCGCCGACCGGCCCGGCGGGCTGCTCACCTACGGCATCCCCAACATGAAGCTGGACAAGCAGGGAATCGTGATGCGTCGCATCCGGCTCATGGAGGAGGAAGGCGTCAAGTTCGTCTGCAACGCCAACGTCGGTGAGAACGTCGAGCCGATGCTGCTGCTCAAGGACTTCGACGCCGTCGTGCTCTGCACCGGTGCAACGCTGCCGCGCGACCTGCCGGTCGAGGGGCGGGCGCTCAGCGGTATCCATTTCGCGATGGACTACCTGACCGGCGCGACGAAGTGGCTAATGGCGCGCGCCGCCGCGAAGACGGCCGCGAAGGCGGGCGGCGGCAGGAGCGCGGCACGCGGCGCCGGCAACGGGGCCAGCGCGGCGGCGCCCATCGACGCGCGCGGCAAGGACGTGGTCGTGATCGGTGGCGGTGACACCGGCACCGACTGCGTCGGCACCGCGATGCGCCAGGGCTGCCGCAGCCTGACGCAGTTCGAGATCATGCCCAGGCCACCGCTCGAGCGTGCCGCCGACAACCCCTGGCCCGAGTGGCCACGCGTCTATCGCATGGAGTACGGTCAGGAAGAGGCCGCGGCGAAGTTCGGCCAGGATCCACGTGTCTACTTGACCACCGTCAAGCGCTTCATCGGCGACGAGCATGGCGCGGTCAAGGAGCTCGTGACCGTAGAGGTGCGCTGGGAACGCAACGACAAGGGCCAGCTCGTGCCGGTGGAAGTGCCCGGCACCGAGCGCAGTCAGCCCGCGCAGCTCGTGCTGCTCGCGATGGGCTTTCTCGGTCCCGAGCAGCCGCTGCTTCGCGACTTGGGCGTCGAGGTCGATGCTCGCAGCAATGTGGCAGCCGAATTCGATCGCTACGCGACCAACGTCAAGGGCGTGTTCGCAGCGGGTGACTGCCGACGCGGCCAGAGTCTCGTCGTCTGGGCGATCCACGAGGGTCGGGGCGCCGCCCGCGAGGTCGACCGCTACCTGAGCGGCTCGACGATGCTGCCTTGAAAATAAAAGGCCCCGCGCACGCGGGGCCAGGGTTTGCATCGACGTCCGGTCATCGCTGTCAGCGCGCGGCTTGCGCCGCAATCGACTCACTTGCACGGGCGCAATCACTGCCGGTGGGAGCGCTGGGGCAGAAGCCCCGGCCCAATGCGGGCCCGCATGGACTCATGCGTCGCGGCTCCCGTTCGCCATGCAAAGGATGGCGGCTCGTCCGGGCCCGCTTCAATGCCAGATTTTCTCTTTTGAAACCTCGACAGAAATTCGTAACACCTGCGGCTTGGTTCCAACAACCGTGTCGGTCGTGGATATGCCACCTTCCAAGGTGACTGGAATCAACCAGTTGGCGGAAACGCAGCGCACCAATGCTTGTGAATTATAAGCAACGCCGATGGCGGCGGCATGTCCGGAATTTGCGACACGGCCCACGGTTTCCACGTACGGCTGCGGGCCTGGGAGCGCATGCATGGACGCCGCCACCGCGACGTGCTGCACGCCTCGTATACCGCTCGGCAGACTGGTTTGGCGCGGACCGCGTCAGTGGCTCCAGTGCGGCCCGCGCGACAGCTCGACCAGTTCGTAGTGGGTCTGCATGTAGCCGGCGACGCCACCCTTCAGGAACAGGTACTCGCCGTCTGCGGTGCACCAGACGTCGTAGGCGGGATGCTCCTGCGGCAGCTCGGGGTTGGCGACGAACTGGAAGTGCAGGGCGTCGAACGCGCCGGCGCCGACGGTGATCCGCTCCGGGCCGACGAAGACGATGTTAAGGCCGATCGAGAACAGCATCGGACCGGTTGCGCCGCGGTGATCGGGCGATGACAGCAGCATCTGTTCGATGCGCTGCACGACGCCCGGCCTGCTCTGATCGATGAGCCGCAGATGCCAGGCGTCGCAGGCGATCGCGTGGTTCTGGAAGGTCACGAGCGGCCGCTCGAGATCCATGGTCTGCGAGACGCGCCCCTCTACCGCGGTCCAGGCCTCGCACTCGGCGAACTTCGGATGGAAGTGGAACCAGCCCGACCCCATGAAC
>CAZAWM010000367.1:0-2230 GCA_964488605.1 uncultured Steroidobacteraceae bacterium
ATTTCTGCCGTGCCGGCTACGACGGCGCGTCGGAGTCACCAGAGTTCGCAAATGGGGCGGTGACGGCGGCGTTTAGTTATGCGTTTGCGAGTGCGGCCAGTCGTGGTTTGGCGACTGGCTCGGGTGATGGGCCGGTGAGCGGCGCTAATGACTTTGACGTGACCCTGAGCCGCAGCTATGGGAGCCCAGACGCCGCTGCCATTGGCTTCGGCGGCGACTACGGGCCGGGCGGCATCCGCGATCGAATTGAATACAACACTGCGATCGTCGAAACGTTCGCCGCTGATGGGTATGGTCCGCCCGCCTACTCGTACACGTCGCCCCTTGCCGGAGACGTGGGCGCCAAGACGGTTCCCCTCAGTGCTTATCTTCGTGCCGTAGCTGGCGCACACGGTGCCCGGAACGTTGTGGCCATCGCGCACAACCATTTCGACAGTAACCTCAAGTTCACCGGGATTGGCCTCGATACGTCAGTAGCTCAGGTCATGCCTCTTTACGTCTACAACCAACGCGGTGAAACGCGTGTCCTGAACTCGACGATTATTCAGCGGGAAATCTCAGGCGTCAGGGGAGCGAACGCCCTTCAGTCGTACATCAATGCGAATAAAGGAATGAACGGAAGGTGCATCCATGGCTGCCGTTAGGTTGTTCCTTGCGGCAATCACGATTGCCTTCACCGGTTGCGCTGGAGCGCAGTCGAATTTCGATGCGCTCATGGATACGGTCGAAAGCCGAGATGCGTGCATCGCCGCGATTGAGCAAGACCTTGGAGGGGTGCGTCAGCAGTTGAGTGCGACCGACGTCAGGAGCTTTGTTGCGGAACTGTTCGCTGTCCTGCCGCCAGGGATGCGCGATGCTTTCACGCAAGCGGCTGCCGTCGCGAAGGATGATATCAATGCCAGCGCACATAGCGGCGGCAGCAAGCGCGCATTGATGGATCGGCTTCGGGAAGTGACGCGCCTGGAGTTCGCCGGCAGGCTCTATCCTGGTATCGACAACTGCGGCTCAGCTGCAGCCGACATTGTTCCCAACTTCATCTACAGGTTTCAGCAATTGGATCGCGCTCCGATGGTTGATCGGTTCGAAAGCATCGGTTTGGGGGACGGCTTTTGGGTTGAACAGGCTGTGCTGCTGATGCTCACAATGGAGGCGAGCGGAACAGATTGGCGGCCTGAGTGGTTCTCGGACTCGCCGCACTGAATTAATCGCTCAGCTTCTATGACTCTCGACGAAGCCCCGCCCTGCGCGGGGCTTCGTTGTGATGGTTCTTACTCGCTCGGCGGCTTTCTGCCGAGCCGTTCCGGCGGAAAATCGATCCAGTTGGTGTTCTCGGCGTAGCGGGTTCCGTAGTTGAGACCGACGATGAGGTGCGCGAGTACGAGCAGGCTGGCGACGGCGGCGGCGAGTCGTTGGCCGAGATTGCCGCCGAAGCTGCGCACGATCCATTCGAGTCCGTCGGAGCCGACCGTGGTACTGCCGGCAAACCCGGCGATGGTATTGACCAGCAGCAACAGCGCAACGATGAAGACCATCTGCATCGTGTGATCGTCTGCGCGTTCCTTGGCTTTGAGCGCAGCGAGATGACGCGCCAAGGTGTCGAGGTTGTTCTGCCACGCGAACTTCTCGAGATCGCCGATCGGAACCTGTGTGCGTTGCCGCGCATGCCATGCGGCGCGCTGCTCATCTGGCGGTCGGCGATCAGTCGGAAAGCCGCGTACTTGCTGAATGACAGAGCGAAGCCACGGCAGAAACAGGCCGACGAGGATCAGGTAGCCGGCAAGCGCCAAGACCAGGTGCCCGGCCGGCGGCACCGCTGACAGCGTGTGCACCGTCCACAGGTTCACCCCGAGTGTGGTCGCCAGATACAGATCGGCGAACAGCAGCAGACAGGTGGCATAGAGCACGAAATCGACATTGATCGGCCCGAACAGCCGGCTGGCCAACGAACTGCCGGGATTGCTTTGCGGTTCCATTGCAGGTGTCTCCGGGGTGAAGGCGGAAATCTCAGCCGCGAGCGGCGCGCGCCGACGGTGGCGGTGCGCCGAACTCGCCGACGATCTGCCGGGCGCGGTGCTTGGCGATCAAGCCCTCGATCAGCGCCTTGATGACGTTCTTGTCTTCGTCGGGCAGTTGCGCCAGCGTCTCGAAGTGCAGGCGCAGATCGTCGTCGGGTCCGCGCTCGTCCTTGTCGAACAGCGCGGCACCGTCGCTCATGCTGTCGAGCGCGGTA
>CAZAWM010000368.1:0-2227 GCA_964488605.1 uncultured Steroidobacteraceae bacterium
CGATCTCCTTCACGATCGCGTCGAACTTCTCGCGCTCGGTCTTGTAGACGACGTCCGCGAGATCGCGCCGGATCATCGGCCGGTTGGTCGGCACGACCAGCACGTCGAGGTTGTAGATCTTCGCGAACTCCGGGGCCTCTGTGTCGGCCGTGCCGGTCATGCCCGCGAGCTTCGGATAGAGCCGGAAGTAGTTCTGGAACGTGATCGAGGCGACCGTCTGGTTCTCTTCGCGGACGCGAACGCCTTCTTTGGCCTCGACCGCCTGGTGCAGGCCGTCGGACCAGCGGCGGCCCGGCATCGTACGGCCGGTGAACTCGTCGACGATGATCACCTCGCCGTTCCTGACGATGTAGTCGACGTCGCGGCGGTAGAGCACGTGCGCGCGCAACGCGGCGTTGAGGTGGTGCATCAGGCGGATATTAGCGGCGTCGTACAGGCTGTCGCCCTCGCGCAGCAGTCCCGCCTCGATCATGAGCTGCTCGACGCGTTCGTGCCCCGCCTCGGTCAGATAGGCCTGGCGCTGCTTTTCGTCGATCGTGTAGTCGCCGTCGTCGCCCTCGGCCTGCTGGCGCTTGAGCCGCGGAATCAGCTTGTTGATCGCGATGTAGAGCTCGGTGCTCTCCTCGGCGGGGCCGGAGATGATCAACGGCGTCCGCGCTTCGTCGATCAGGATCGAGTCAACCTCATCGACGATCGCGAAAGAGAGCGCGCGCTGCGCGCGGTCCTCGAGCCGGAAGGCGAGGTTGTCGCGCAGGTAGTCAAAGCCGAACTCGTTGTTGGTGCCGTAGGTGATGTCGCAGGCGTAGGCAGCACGTTTTTCCTCGGCGCTCTGCGCGTTGCGGATCACGCCGACCGTCAGGCCGAGGAAGCGATAGATCGGCCCCATCCAGTCCGCGTCGCGCTGCGCAAGATACTCGTTGACCGTCACGACATGGACGCCCTTGCCCGTCAGCGCGTTGAGGTAGGCCGGCAGCGTCGCCACCAGCGTCTTGCCCTCGCCGGTACGCATCTCGGCGATCTTGCCTTGGTGCAGCACCGCGCCGCCGATCAGCTGCACGTCGAAGTGCCGCAGTCCGAGCGTACGCCGCGACGCCTCGCGCACGACCGCGAATGCCTCGGGCAACAGCGCATCGAGGGCGACCCCGTCCTTGAGGCGGGCGCGGAACTCGTCGGTCTTGGCCCGCAGCGCCTCGTCCGGGAGGCTCCGCAGCATGGCTTCGCGGGCGTTGGCTTCGCGAACGATCCGCCCCAGATCCTTGATCACCCGGTCGTTGCGGCTGCCGAAGACGCGAGTCAGGAAGTTGAGCAAGCCTGGGTCCTTGAAAAAAAGCTGCGCCGGCAGGCGCCTACGCGCAGTCCTGCCGGCCACGAGTCGTTATTGTACGGAAGATCTCGGCGCGTCGGAAACCGCGCTCGCGGACCCCTCGCCCCACGGGCGCGGTAACGCCCGAACTCAGCGGTCGATGAAGCTCAGCGGATCGACGTGCATGCCGGCGCGCAGCACCTCGAAGTGCACGTGTGGCCCGGTCGAGCGCCCTGTCGAGCCCATCGTCGCGATGACCTGACCGCGCGTGACAGTCTGACCAACCTCGACGAGGTTTCTCTCGTTATGACCGTAGCGCGTCACGTAGCCATCGCCGTGGTTGACCTCGAGCATCGTGCCGTAACCGGGTCGCTCTCCGGAGAACGTCACGACTCCCGACGCCACGGCGATGACCTCCGAACCCTGTTCGGAGGCGAAATCGACGCCGCGGTGAAACGCCTGGTGCCCGGTAAACGGATCCTGGCGTTCGCCGAAGTACGACGAGACGTAGCCCTGCCGCACGGGCCGCCCCTCTGGCACGATTTGGGTGCGCAACTCACGCTGCAGGATCACGTTCTCGAGTGCCGACAGCTGAGATTCGCGCAGCGCAACGCGCTCCTCGAGGCGGGCAAGCATGGCCGACAGGTCCGGGAGCTGCGCGGCCAGGCCCTGGGTTTCGGGGCCGCCGACCGCCGGCGCCGAGTCGAAGTCGAACTCCCGCGAATTGATGTTGGCCATCTGCGTCAGGCGCTTGCCGAGCGCATCGAGTCGCAGCACATGGGCGTTGACCTGGCCCATGCGGGCCGCGAGCGCATCGACGCGCTCCTGCACGAGCGCGCGCATCTCGGCGATCTCACGCTGCTGTTCGGCGAGCGCGCGGGCGAGCTGGACCGGCGAGCCCGGCGATAGCCGCGCGCCCGACCG
>CAZAWM010000369.1:0-2189 GCA_964488605.1 uncultured Steroidobacteraceae bacterium
AGTGCGCCGGCGGCGCTATGCCGCTGGCTCTGCCGCCGTCGAGCGTCTGGAGACACCGGTGATCGTGATCGGCAACCTGACCGTCGGCGGAACTGGCAAGACGCCGCTCGTGATCGCGCTAGTGCGGGCACTGGCCGAGCGCGGCCTGCACTGCGGCGTGGTGACGCGCGGCTACCGTTCCGGCGTGCGTGCGCCGACCGTGGTCGACGCTGCGACGGCGCGGTCCGGGTTGCACGGGGACGAGCCGGCCCTGATCGCGCGCGCGACGGGCGCCACGGTCGCGATCTGCGCCGACCGTGTGTCTGCCGCGCGGATGCTGGCTGAGCTCGGGGTCGATGTGATCCTCAGCGATGACGGTCTACAGCACTACCGTCTCGGGCGGTCGTTGGAGATCGCCGTCGTCGACGGCGTGCGCGGCTTCGGCAACGCGAGACTCCTGCCGGCCGGGCCCTTGCGCGAGCCGCTGGAGAGGCTGGCCGAGGTCGACTGGCTCGTCGTCAATGGTCCCCCCTCGGCGCGCTGCATTGCGCAGCTCGCGCCTTTCACGGCGCGTCGTGACCGGCTCGAGATGCGTCTCGTGCCCGCCGAGGCCGTGCGGGTCGACGATCCGTCGGTGACTCGTCCGCTCAGCGGGTTCGCCGGCAGGCCGGTGCACGCGGTCGCCGGGATCGGCCATCCGGCGCGCTTCTTCGAGATGCTGCGCGCTGCGGGTCTGGAGGTGCTCGAGCACCCGTTTCCCGACCATCACGCGTTCCGCGCGGCTGATCTCGTGTTCGATACTCCCGGCGAAATCCTCATGACAGCGAAGGATGCCGTAAAATGCGCCTCGATCCCGGGCCTAGAGGCTTGGGAGGTGCCGGTCGAGGCGCGATTCGCGACCGCCGGCTGGGAGATGCTGCTCGCGCAGATCGAAGCACAGGCGCGACCGGCTCGGGCGGCTGTGCGCGCGTGAACGAGGCACGTTCGACATGGACACACGGCTGCTCGAAATCCTGGCCTGCCCGCTCTGCAAGGGTCCACTGGTCCATCATCGCGGCGAGGCCGTGCTCGTCTGCAGGCTCGACCGACTGGCGTTTCCGATCCGCGACGACATTCCGGTGATGCTCGAGGAAGAGGCCCGCTCGCTGCCCCCCGGTGACCCTTTGCTCGAGCGTTGAGCCGCGCGCCATTCCCCGTGTCTTTCCGGATCGTGATTCCGGCCCGCTACGGCTCGACGCGCTTCCCCGGCAAGCCGCTCGTGCAGATCGCGGGCCGGCCATTGCTGCAATGGGTGCACGCCCTCGCACTCGAGACCGGTGCGGAGCGTGTCGCGGTAGCCACCGACGACGAGCGTATCGCCGCGGTCGCTCGTGGCTTCGGCGCCGAGGTCGTCATGACGGCCGCGGTGCATGCCTCTGGTACGGATCGGATCGCCGAGGCCACACGGATCCTCGAGTGGGCCGACGATGTCATCGTCGTCAACCTGCAGGGCGACGAGCCGCTGATCCCGACTTCGCTGCCGAGCGAGCTCGCTGCGGCACTCGAGCGTCATGGGAATGCGGCCGTCGCGACGGTCGCGACGCCGATCGACACGCTCGAGGAGTTTCTCGATCCGAACGTGGTCAAGGTGGTGATCGGGGCAGGGGGGCGGGCGCTGTATTTCAGCCGCGCCCCCGTGCCATGGTCCCGCGATGGCGCTGCGGCGGGTCTGGCGAGCCAGCGGGATTTCGCGCTCGCGCGGCGCCACCTCGGTTTGTATGCGTACCGCGTGGGCGCGCTGCGGGAGATCGCGGCGCTGCCCGTGGCCGCCCTCGAGGACTGCGAGAAGCTCGAACAGCTCCGCGCGCTGGCGGCCGGTCTCGAGATACGCGTGATCGAGTCGGGCGAGCGGCCCGGAGCCGACGTCAACACGCCGGCGGACGTCGCACGCGTCGAAGCGCTACTGCGCGCAAGAGCGGCTGCGGGGACGTGAATGCCCGGCGCAGCGTGTCCGAAGCACGGGAGCGGCGCGCGTCCGGGGCTGACGCTGCCGAGCCGGCCGGGTAGAGTGCCGCAATGAGCACCCTGTTCGACAAACTCTGGAGGCAGCATGTCGTCGCCGAACTGCCGGGTGGCGCGGCGCTGATCGCGATCGATCGGATCTTCCTGCACGAGCGCACGGGCTCGATCGCGCTCAAGAGCCTGGGCGAGCGCGGCCGCTCCATCGTCGA
>CAZAWM010000370.1:0-2188 GCA_964488605.1 uncultured Steroidobacteraceae bacterium
CCTCGAGGGTGTGCCGGGACAGCAGCTCGAACGCCCGTTCGAGCTGGCTCCGTCCCCGGTAGGCGAGCGCGGCCTTGTCGCGACGCATCCGGGTGCTGCGACCGCCAGCCAGTACGAGACCGCGGAGCGGCGGCTCGCTCATGAGCGACTCCGTCGTCGACGAATGTCGCGACGGCCGCCACGCTTCTCGAGCAGCCGCACGCGCTCGATGCGGATGTCGTGCGACAGCGCCTTGCACATGTCGTAGACGGTCAGCGCTGCGATGGTTGCGGCGGTCAGGGCCTCCATCTCGACGCCGGTACGGTGCTGCGCGGCAACCCGCGCCTCGATCACGAGGCGGTTGCGTGGCGCGGTGCGCACGTCGAGGCTGCAATGGTCGATCGGCAGGGGGTGGCAGAACGGCACGAGCTCGTGCGTGCGCTTGGCCGCCAGCACGCCGGCGATCACCGCCGTGTCGAAGACAGGGCCCTTGCGGGTCCTGTGGCCGGTGGCGCGCAGCTCGCGCGCCACGGTCGCCGGCAGCGCGACGATCGCTTCGGCGACGGCTTCGCGGCGGGTCACGGTCTTGGTGCCGACGTCGACCATGGTCGGCCGGTTGGCCGCATCGAGATGGGTCAGCGCGCGCTTCCTGCGGCTCATGCTCAGCCGCCGATGTAGTACATCTCGACCTTCGGGTCGCGGCGCCCGCCCGTTTCGGAGCGCAGCTCGCTGTAACGGTCCGTCCGGCCACTCCAGACCCGAGCGATCAGTGCCGCGAGCTCCCCGTCCGAGGCGCCGGCGCGCAGCGGGCCGCGCAGATCCGTGCCCGACTTGGCGAACAGGCAGGTATACAGCGACCCGTCGGAGGATAACCGCGCGCGCGAACAGTCGCCGCAGAAAGGCTGACTCACCGAGGAGATGAAGCCGATCTCGCCGGCGCCATCGACGAACGCATAGCGCTCGGCGACCTCGCCGCGGTAGTTCGCCGACAGCGGCTGGAGCGGCCAGCGCTCCGCGATGCGCGCCAGCAGCTCGCGCGACGGCAGCACCAGCGACGGCTGCCAGTCGTTGCGGTTGCCGACGTCCATGTACTCGATGAAGCGCACGATGACGCCTGTGCCGCGGAAGTGCTCGATCAGTCCGAGCGCCGTGTGGTCGTTAACGCCGCGCAGGACCACCGCGTTGATCTTGATCGGCGTCAGTCCCGCGCGGCGCGCGTGCTCTATGCCATCGAGCACCTCGTCGACGCCGCCGAAGCCGCCACTCATGCGCGCGAAAACCTCCGGGTCGAGACTGTCCAGGCTGACCGTGATGCGCCGCAATCCAGCGGCCTTCAGCTCGGTCGCGTACTTCGACAGCAGCACGCCATTGGTCGTCAGCGCAAGATCCTCGACTCCAGAAATACTGGTCAGATCGCCGATGAGGTCGCTCAGATTGGGGCGCAGCAGCGGTTCGCCGCCCGTGATGCGCAGCTTGCGCACGCCCTGCGCAACGAACAGCCGCGCGAGCCGGACGATCTCGTCGAAGGAGAGCCGCTCTGTCGACTTCAGGAAGCGATAGCCCTCATGGTAGGTCGACTGGGGCATGCAGTACGGGCAGCGAAAATTGCAGCGGTCCATCACCGAGATGCGCAGGTCCTGCATCGGACGGCCGCGCGTGTCGCGCACCCCGCGAGTCAGCGGCACCACGACTTCCCTCTGGGATCCGTTCATTCGTGCACCTTCACCAACCATACCAGTTCGTGACGAAACCCTTTGGAAACACGTTCGGCCCCGGCGGCAGTTCGACGAAGCCTGCGGTGGCGGCCAGCGCAACGAAGTCGCCCGAACCGTTCGTCGGCCGCGGCTCGGCCCAGGGGCGTCCCCAGTCGTCGGTCGAGATCAGCACCGGCATGAACAAGGCGAGCGGCGGCTTGACCTCGATCGGTGCCGCGAGCGCGATCCGCCGGGGCGGTTCGTCGCGGCCACCCATCGCCGCGCGCAGCGCCGGCAGCACGTACCGTGCCAGGCACACCAGAGTCGATACCGGGTTGCCGGGCAGCGCGAAGACCGCGGCGCCGTTCGGTGCGATACCGAACCACATCGGCTTGCCGGGTCGCTGCGCGATCTTGTGGAAGACGCGCTGCACACCGAGTTGGGCCAGTACCCGCGGTACGAGGTCGAGCTTGCCCATCGACACCCCACCCGAGAGGATCAGCACGTCATGGGTG
>CAZAWM010000371.1:0-2183 GCA_964488605.1 uncultured Steroidobacteraceae bacterium
GCGGCACGTCCACCTGCGCGAAGGCCGGGTTCGGGCTCTTCACCGTGCGCGCCCACAGCCAGGCGATCACGGTGAGCCGCTTGCCGACGTACGGCTTCAGGTCCGGCCGCGCCTTCGCCATCTCGGCCGTCACCTCGACCTTCGGGTAGAGGTGGCCGATGCGCTTCTCGGCCTCGCCCTTCATCCACTGGCCGTAGTAGCGGACATCCTCGGCGAGCCCCTGCGCGCCCTTCCACTCCCTTGCGAAGAGGTCCTTGTCCTTGCGCGCCTCCGGGTTCACCGGGGCAAGCCCCGCGAACTTCGGCGGGATCTCGATCATCGCCTTGTTGATCAAGACGGCGACCGGGTTCAGGTCGCTGGCGTAGGCCTCGAGCCCGAGCCGCTGCGCCTCCAGCGGCAGCGCGCCGCCGCCGGCGAAGGGATCGTGGAAGGCCGGCAGCTTCTTGCGGTCGAAGAGCTCCTTCGCCCGCGGATGACCGGCGTTCTCCGCGCAGGCCCGCCGCCAGCTCGCCCAGATCTCGTCGCGCGCCGCCCGCAGCACCTTCTCGTTCGTCGTGTTCTCCCACCGCACCAGCTCTTCGATGATCTCGAAGAGTCGCTGCCTCTCCTTCTCCTGCTTCTTCTCGGTCGGGAACAGGTTCGGGTGCGCCGAGGGGTCGTCCACCATCTGCGCGAAGATCACCGCCCGCGCCGCCGCGAGCGGCCGCCGCGCCCACCACAAGTGCAGCGTGCTCGGGTGCCCGTGCCGGATCGACTTCTCCCGCGCCGAGGCCTGGTTGATGGCTTCGAGCGGGAGCGCGACTTCGATGAGCTTTTTCCGTTGAACCCCCACCTATGCTCCGGTCTGCGGCTCGAGCCAGGAGGAGTCGCGGAGACGCTCCCACGCGAGCCGGATGTGCTTCGGGTCGAACAGGGCGCGCTTCCGGTCGTTCCACCGAAGCACCGCATCGACCACCTCGTCTGCGGCCCCCTTCGCCTTCTGGTGAACGGCAGCCCAGTGCACCGACGCGAGCAGCTCCATTCCGTAGGGCGTCTCGAACCCCTCGATCGCGGTGGTAACGCGGTCAAGCCGTTCGAGGGCTTCTCTGTGGCCTGCAAGAAAGGCGTCCGCCTCCTCGACAGCGCCTGGTAGTAGCTCGACCTCGACGTCCGGCTTCGCGTCGCCGGCGTAGCCTCGGATGAAGTGCCCCTCCAGCGTCTCCAGAACCTTGTTGAGATTGTGAGCGTAAGGGCCGTACAAGTGGGCGACATAGCCAAGCTTCAGAGGTTGCCCGGCTTCCTGCAGCAAGTACGCCAGCTTCTGGATCTCGAGCAGCGTGAGGCGGTACCGCATCTCGGAGTAGCGGCTCATCAGGCGAATGAAGAGCGCCCGCGCGAGCGTCAGCTTCGGCCTCTTCGTGCCGACCCGCCTGTCAGCCGCCACCGGAGATCCCGCGGGCTCGTAGAGGCGCACAGAGACATCAGGCAGCTCTACGAAGGCTCGCTCGATCATCGGGCGGACCTTTCGCCAATCGAGCCCGCCGAATCCGCACCCGAGCGGCGGAACAGCCACGTCCTTGATACCGAGCTCCCGCAGCTCCGTGATCAGCGCACGCAACCCGGAAGCGATGTCCTCGAGCCTCGACTTGCCCCGCCAGTGCCGCTTCGTCGGGAAATTGATGATGTACTTCGGGTTCACCAGCGAGCCCGTGTGGAAGGTGAACATCCTACCAGGTCGCACCTCTCCGGCTCGGCACGCCTTTTCGTAGGCCTTGAAATTCTCCGGAAATGCCTGCTTGAACTGGAGTGCGATTCCCTTGCCCATGAATCCATCGCAATTGACGGTGTTCACGAGCGCTTCTGCGTCCGCTTCGAGCAGATTTCCTCGCGTTAGATGGATCATCTCTTCACTCCGGCTTCAGTAGTACCACTGTGGACGGACACATACGGGCCGACGCATGCTCGCTGGAAACCCGGACAAGACGCCCTCGACACGTGTCTTCATCGCATCGTTGAGCACGCCGATCTCTTGGACAAGCGGCCAGGCGCACTGACGGTGGACGAGGAACTCGGCCTGCTTGCGGCGTTGCCGATCCGGATGGTCCGGCGTGTCGTTCCAGTATCTGCCGTTGACGACGGACCAATCGACCTGTCTGCCTGTTCACTTCGCTCAGCTCGTGACCGCCCCTGTCACGCGGCCCGGT
>CAZAWM010000372.1:0-2177 GCA_964488605.1 uncultured Steroidobacteraceae bacterium
TACGGTGAGGCCTTCGCACAGAGCATCGAGGGCGATCCGCTGCGCGGACCGGCCGAGGAACTGAACGAAGCGGCGGACGCGGCCATCGCGGTCTATCCTTTCATCGACGCCTCGCGACAGTGTGCCGGCGGTGCGAGTTATGGCGGGCACCTCGCGAACTGGTTGCAGGGCACGACGACTCGCTACCGCTGCCTGATCAGCCATGCCGGGCTCGTCAATCTCGAGGCGCAGTGGGGCACGAGCGACGTCGTCTATCCGCGCGAGGTCAACAACGGTGGACCGGTCTGGGAGCAGGGTCCCGTCTGGCGCGAGCAGAATCCGATCCGCCTCGCGGGCCGTTTCGCGACTCCCACGCTCGTCACCATCGGGGAGCAGGACTTTCGCGTGCCGCTCAACAATGCGCTCGAATACTGGACGGCGCTGCAGCGTCGCCGGGTGCCGAGCAGGCTCGTCGTTTTCCCGACCGAGAATCACTGGATCCAAGGGGGCGAGAACAGCCGGCTGTTTTACCGTGAGGTTCACGCCTGGCTCGATCGCTGGGCCGCCCAGGGGCCGTAGCCGGCGGACGGAGCGGCGGCGGGCCATCTGTCCGGTTTGTGAAGCAACCCGGATTCGCTTACAATCGCGCACCCCGCGTGGGCCCTCGGACCGCGGGTGGCGCCTGATCGCAAGATTAGGCTGCAAGTGCTTGATTATCGAAGCCCCCCGAGGGGCTTTTGTTTTTTGGGCCGCGTGAGCGGGCCCGGCTCGAGGTGCGGTGATGACGTCGACAGCGCTGCGGGAGCGGCTGGTCGTGCTGCTCGAGCCGCTCGTCGAGCGGCTCGGGTACGAACTCGTGGACGTCGAGTGGGTGTCGGGTGCTGGTGGAGGCGTACTCCGGGTCTACATCGACCAGCCAGATTCGGCCGGTGGCCACATAGGGATCGATGACTGCGAGCGAACGAGCCGGCAGATCTCGGCGCTGCTCGACGTCGAGGATCCGGTGCCGGGCGCTTACTCGCTCGAGGTGTCGTCGCCGGGCTTCGACCGGGTGCTGAGGTTGCCGCGGCATTTCGGCAGGTTCGTTGGGCAGCGGGTGCGCATCGAGCTGCGCGTCGCCCGCGATGGGCGGCGGCGTTACACGGGCACGCTCAGGAGCGTCGACGGTGACGGAATCGAACTCGAGGTCGACACGCAGCCGGTGAGGCTGCGTTTCGACGAGATGGCGAAGGCAAGGCTGGCGGGCTGAAGCGCTGGCCGTGCGGAGGAACGATGGACAAGACGAACAAAGAGATCCTGATGGTGGTCGACGCCGTTTCCAATGAGAAGGGCGTCGACAAAGAGATCATCTTCGAAGCGCTAGAAGCCGCGCTCGCCTCCGCCACGCGCAAGAAGTACGGCGAAGAGTGGGACGTGCGTGTTGCGATCAATCGCAAGACAGGCGAGTACGAGACGTTTCGGCGCTGGAAGGTGTTCGCCGACGATTCGAAGGAGCTAGAAGTCCCGGAGCGCGAGCTGCGCCTCGAAGATGCGCTCGAAATCGACAACAACGCCGTCATCGGCGGTTTCGTCGAGCAGCCGATGGAGTCGGTGGCCTTCGGGCGTATCGCCGCGCAACAGGCCAAGCAGGTGATCGTGCAGAAGGTGCGGGAGGCAGAGCGCGCGCAGGTCGTTGAGGCATACAAGGATCGCGTCGGCACGCTGGTCAGCGGCGTAGTCAAGCGCGTCGACCGCAATGGCATCTTCGTCGATCTCGGCGGCAACGCCGAGGGGTTCATCGCGCGCGCCGACATGATCCCGCGCGAGCTGGTCAAGCCGCAGGACCGCATTAAGGCCTACCTGCGCGAGGTCCGCCCCGAACCGCGCGGCCCCCAGCTCTTTCTGACGCGCTCGGCGCCCGAGTTCCTGATCGAACTGTTCAAGCTCGAGGTGCCCGAGGTGGGTCAGGGCCTGATCCAGATCCTTGGCGCCGCGCGCGATCCCGGAGTCCGCGCCAAGATCGCCGTGCGCAGCAACGATCCGCGCATCGACCCCGTCGGCGCTTGCGTGGGCATGCGAGGTTCGCGCGTACAGGCCGTCTCCAACGAGATCGCCGGCGAGCGCGTCGACATCATTCCTTACAACGAGAATCCTGCGCAGTTCGTGATCAACGCCTTGGCGCCGGCGGTTCCGCCTCCGCTGGTCTTTGTGCCCTTGTC
>CAZAWM010000373.1:0-2176 GCA_964488605.1 uncultured Steroidobacteraceae bacterium
AGCGCGGAGAGCCCGAGCGAGACGGCATGCAGGCCAGCGGCTTCCGGCGCGAGGGTCTGGCGCTGAAATACCTCCTAATCGCCGGCGAATGGCGCGATCACTTCATCTACGCGAAGCTGGCGGAGGAGCACGGGTAGCTTCGCGTGCGACTTCCGGATGGCATGCCGTTCCTCCGGATCAATACACGATCACCTCGATGTTCAGATCCTCGTCGAAGACCCAGGTGAACACGTCATAATCCATCAGCGCGGTGTCGTAACCGCTGCCGCCGTCGAGTGTGTCGATCTCGCCGTCCTGGGCGCTGATGTCGTCATTGCCGCTGCCGCCGCTGATGTAGTCGGTTCCGCTGCCGCCGTTGAGCACGTCCTTGTTGCTCTGGCCGTAAATCCCGTCGCTTCCGGCCTCGCCGAAAAGCGAGTCGTTGCCGTCGCCGAGGGCAGCGCTGGCGATCGGGTGCGGTCACGCTGCGCCGAGGTCATCGGGCCCGTGACCGGCGTCACATGACTGTAGTCCTACTAAAGTCGTAGAAACTTATTGCTAACTAGTCGCGTCCGGCTCTGTCTCAACCCTCCCGAAGTTCGGCGCAAGTTAGGTTGCGCTGAGCAGTGCGCTGGCGTACATGATGCAGGATGCTGACCTGCAAATCGCCACGGAAGGTGATGCGCACGGCGTTCTGCCTTGGTCGCGGCATCCTTCCCAGATACTTCAGCCGCTTCTCGCGTCACGATTTCACGGTCGCGCAGTTGTTCGCCTGCCTGATCCTCAAGGAACATCAGCGAAAGACCTATCGCGACGTGGAAGCACTGCTTCGTGACGCGCCGCACTGGTGCCGCGACATCGGCATGAAGAAGGTGCCGGATCACAACACCCTCTGCCGTGCGTTTCACGCCCTGAAGCTGATCCGCCGCGGCGGGCGGCTGCTGGACAAGCTGGTTCAGTGGTTCGCCATCGCCCGACAGCTGGGGACCACCGTGGCACTGGATTCCAGCCACTACGACCCGCGTTACCGCAGCCGCCACTACGAGCAGCGTTGCCGGCACTACGCCTCGACACGTCGAAACGAGCCTGTAAACACACGGCGCAGCCGCACGGCGCGACTTGCCCCAAAACTGGGCATTGGCGTGTGCACGCGCTGTCATCTGATCCTCTCTGCCCGACCGCGCACCGGCTTCGGATCGGATGCCCCGGACTTCGAGCCGCTGTTGTTCGACGCCTGGAAGCGGCACCCGCGGCTGCGCGACGTGCTGGCCGACGCGGGGTATGACTCAGAAGCCAATCACCAGATCGCGCGGCAGGACATGGGCGTGCGTTCGACCATCAAGGCCGGGATCGGCCGGCCGGGCAAACACGGCCCCAGCGGGTATTATCGTCGGATCATGAGCAGACGACTCAACGGATCACAGCGCGGAAAGAAGTACGGCCAGCGGGCACAGGCCGAGACGGTCAACAGCATGCTCAAGCGAAACATGGGCGACGCCCTGCGCTCGCGCAGCCCCAAAGCCCGCCGCGAAGAGCAGATGCTCCGGGTGCTGGCCCACAACATCTCCCTCTTATGTGACAAAATCGAGGGTTGAGACAGAGCCGCTCCTGACACCTTTTCTTTGTTGACACCTTTTCTTTGTCATTTTCCTTGTTTTTCCGTGTCCATCACCGGGATGCTTCGTCCCGTGGTGTGGGCAGCGACCGGACAAACCGATCACTTCAATCGCTTGATCAGATCTTCCACCGCCGCGTTGAGTTGCGCGTCTTCGTCGGCTTCTTCGGATTCCGGCGTCTGGGGGACCAGCAAATCGGGCATGGCGCCGTTCAGTTCCATGTTCTTGCCATCCGGCAGATACCAACCGCGGAAAGGCAGGCGGACACTGGTGCCGTCGATCAGTGACGTGCCGCCGGTCGAGATTACCCCGCCGGCGGTGCGCTGGCCTACCAGCGTGCCGCGCTTCAGCGTCTTGAAGGCGTGGGCGATGATCTCGGCGTTGGAGAACGAATTCTCATTGCAGAGCATGTTGATCGGCAGGTTGTAGCGCTGGATGAACAGGCGATCCTGCGGATACGCGTCGGTGACGCTCTCCGGCACGCCGCGCGGACGCGTGTAGGCGTGACGCGGGTACATGATCGACGCGAGCAGCCGGTCGGCCGTCCAGCCGCCGCCGTTGTTGCGGACGTCGATGATCAG
>CAZAWM010000374.1:0-2167 GCA_964488605.1 uncultured Steroidobacteraceae bacterium
CTGCCGGGACGTTTTTGATGTCGGCGGACAGGGGCTGGCTTTCGTCCGGTTCGTGCTCGAGCGCGGCGCGCACGACGCCATCGAGAGCTATCGGCTCGACGACGATGGCACGATCGATACGACCTTCACTTTCCGCAAGGGCTCTTTCGATGGCCCTCTCAAGCGATACAACCCGCGTGGTTTTGTCGTGCCCGGCACGCAGAACGCAATCTGGGGCATGCGCTTCATCTGGCCGATCAAGGCCGAGTACGTGATCGCCTGGGTGGACCCCGATTACACGGAGACGATCATCGCGCGCAGCAGCCGCGACTATGTATGGGTCATGGCGCGCTCGCCGATCCTTCCGCAGGACAGGTATGAAGCGCTGCTCGAACGGGTTCGCAACCTGGGTTACGACATGTCGAAACTCCAGAAGGTGCCGCAGAGCGGCAATGCGCGTCCTGCTCCCTGACGCACCTCCGTCCGCTCGAACGAGGAAGTGGATCATGCTCCGTCACGTTACCCTCGTCGCCGTCATCGGCCTGACCGCCGTCGTCGCCCACGGAGCGCCGCCCGAGCCGGCCGGAGCGCCCGCGGCGACGGCCACTGCAGCCGCGGAGAGTGCCGCGAAGGCTGCCGCGCAGGTGGTGTCGATCGATCAGCAGAGCCTGCTCGCGCGGCTGGAGCGCGCCGACCCGGACATGGTCCTGCTCGATGTGCGCACCGCCGAGGAGTTCGCAGCCGGGCACGTGCCCGGCGCGCGTAACATCGCGCACGACGTACTCGGTGGGCGACTCGACGAACTCGCCGACGCGCGCCATCGTGAAGTCATCGTCTACTGCCGCAGCGGACGGCGGTCCCAGGCCGCGCTCGAGGTACTCCGCACGGCCGGCTTCACGCGACTCGCGCACCTCGAGGGCGACTGGCTCGGCTGGGAGGCCGCCGGCCGTCCGGTCGGGAAGCAGCCGGTGTCGGCAGCGCCGACGGCTGGCCCGGATCAGGCCCCGCGCGGCCCGCAGGACGCGGCCGATCCATCGCGTCGATGACGAGGATCGCGGCGCGCCGTCAGCGCTGCTTCGGCACGCCTGCCGCGACGTCCGGCGCGCAGCGCTCGACGCCGACGACGAGCATGCCCGGCCCGCCGTGCACGCCGAGCGCCGTGCCCAGTGTCAGCACCTGCGCCATTTGGAGCCGCCCGCCGATAGCTTCGATGGCGTAGCGCAGTTCGCGCAGCAGCTCGTGCGCGGCGCTCTCGGCGTTGCCGTGCCCGACCAGAACGCGGTAGGTGGCACGTGGCTCGAGCCGCCGCGCGACGAAGCGCGCGAAGCGGCGCCGTGGCTCGCTACGTCCGAAAATCGCGCCGCAGGGTTTGACGAAGCCCGCGGGCGTCGTGTGCAGTACCGGTGACAGGCGCAGCAGCTTCGACACCGTTCGAGCCGCTGGCGGAATCCGGCCGCCGCGGACCGCATAGTCGAGGGTGGCCGTGACGGCGAACGTGCGGATACGCGTGCGGGCGGCGAGCGCGGCGGCCTCCACTTCGTCGGCCGGCGCGCCGCGCTGGGCGAGTTCCGCGGCACGGATCGCCAGCAGTCCCTGGCCGAGTGAAACGCTGGCCGAATCGACGACGCGCACGCGCGCGCCGGCGATACGTTGCGCTGCACCGACCGCGGCGTCGTAGGTGCCACTGACCCTGCTGGACAGCGAGATCGATACGACCGACTCGTAATGCGAGACCAGGAATTCATAGAGGCGCCGGAAATCGCCGGGCGGCGGCTGCGACGTCTTCGGGTGCTCGGGATTGCGTTCCAGCTCGCGATAGAACTCCTCCGGCGTCAGGGTGACCTTGTCCAAGTAGGAGCGCGCGCCAAAGTGCACGCGCACCGGGACGACGTGGATTTCGAGGGACTCGAGCAGCGTCTCGGGAAGGTCGGCCGCCGAGTCGACGACGATAGCGACGCGGCGGCCGCGGGCGTGGTGCGCCGCCGCTGCCTGTGCCCGCATGTCGTCGGCTTTCTGGCCGCTGATCGTTCCGAACCGCGCGACGAACTCGAACAGCCGCTCCGGGTCGTTGGTGTGAACGTGGATCCGGAGCTTGCTGCGCGTGCCGCCGACGACGAGGCTCGAGCCGAAGCTGCCGAGGCTCTCGCGCACGCGTCGAGGCTCGAGCGAGGAACCCGTGATCGTGCAC
>CAZAWM010000375.1:0-494 GCA_964488605.1 uncultured Steroidobacteraceae bacterium
GAGAGGTCAGCGGCGGATCCGGACTACGTGCGCGCCGTCACGCGTGTGCTGGCCAGTCCGGAGGAGCGCTGGGATCCGGTTTACCGCGCCGCGTTCGAGTCGAATCGCGACGCGATTGTCGACCTGCTGGCCGAGCTCGACGCCCAGCTGACGCAACGGCAGCGAGCTCGGCTGGCCGAGCAGCTTGCGGCCTACGCCGCCGAGTTCCGCGCGCTCGCCGCACGCCCGGTGACGGCCAACGCGGCGCGGGACTGAGGTCCCGCGCCGCGGCCGTGCATCCGCCGCCTGGCAGGGTGACTCAACCGCCGTCGCCGGGTCCGTTCGTGACGGTCGTCGTGCACCTGCCTGACGCCCGGTCGCATTCCTTGGTGACCGTGCGTTCGAAGCTCTGGCCATTGGGGCCAGTGCCCGAGGTCTCGCGCGTGAAGCCATTCTCGGTGCGCGTCGTCACCGTGGTGCTGCTGGCGCTGCGTCCGTCGAAGGTCGTGAACTCC
>CAZAWM010000375.1:504-2152 GCA_964488605.1 uncultured Steroidobacteraceae bacterium
CCGTCAGTTCCGCCGGCACGAACGTCGCTTCGTCCCTGTCGATGGCGACGCTGGTGTTGCGGGTCGCGGTCTGGCCATCGGCGTTCGTCAGCGTGCGCGAGGACGTCCAGCCGTCGTCGGTCCGCTGGATGTCGTGACTCATCGAGCGGGTACGGCCGTCGAATCCGGTCCGGGTCACGTCGATGCTGCGGGTACCCGCCTCGCGATCGTTGACGACGGTGCGCTGCATCGTCGCCGTCGCCCCATCCGGACGTGTCAGCGTCGTGTTGCGTACATAACCGTTGTCGGTGCGCTGCGTCTCGGTGGTTCGCGTCACCGGTGGCCGCGCCGGGAGCGGCCGCTGCGCCATCGGGCGGGCGGGGCGCTGGGCCGCGGGGCCGCGCTCGCGCGCTTCGAGCATTGGCCCCTGCGCTGCAAGCAGCGCGAGGACGGCGCCGGCTGTCGCCGCGGCCAGCGGCTTTCGTCTGCGGATCATGGCATTGCGATTCATGTCGGTACTCCTGTCGTGTCGCCGACTGGCGTCAGTCGGTCATTGCGATGTCGGACAGACAGCAGAACGCGGTCCCTTGGGACGCGTTGACACGTACCGCGGCGAGCGCGGGCGACCGGGACGTGCACGACATGCGACAGAACGCGGACTTCCGACAGCGAACGCAGGCGTGAAGCTGCGCTAAGATGGCTGCGTCCTCCGAATCCGATCGAACCGGTCAGCGAGCATGTCTGCCAAGCGCGCCCTCATCGTCGACGATTCGCGATCCGCACGCAGTTTCCTGGCCCGCATACTCGAGAAATACGACATCGCCGTCGATACGGCCGAGACCGCCGAGGTCGCGATCGAGTACCTCGCCAAGGCGCGTCCGGACGTGATTTTCATGGACCATATGATGCCCGGCATGGATGGCTTCCAGGCCGTTCAGCTCATCAAGAACAACCCGGCGACGGCGACCATCCCGATCATGATGTACACGTCGCAGGAGGGGGAGCTCTACCTCGGCCAGGCGCGCGCGCTCGGCGCGATGGGCGTGCTGCCGAAACAGATCAAGCCCGCCGAAGTGTCCACGGTGCTGCACCAGCTGCGGCTGCTGCCCGACCGTCGCCAGGGCACGCAAAGCTCCTTCCTGCCGGGCAACGACGTCGCGGCCGAGGCGACGAAGTCTGCACCGACGCTGGTACCCGCCCGGTCCGTGACGGAGTCTGGGCCGGCCGCGTCGAGCGGATCGGCGACGGTGCCCGCCGAGCCGGCGGTCAATGCCGCACCGACGGCGATCGATCCGGCCGCCATCGCCGAGTGGCGTCATCAGTTCGAACTGCTGCTGCGCACCGAGCTTGGCGACCTGCAGCGCAGACTCGATGCGAGCCTCGAGCAGCAGTCGGACCGTCTGCTCGCCGACGTGCGCGCCGCGGTCGCGGATCTCAACCCGCCTGCGCCGCCAGCGCCGCCGGCACCGGAACCGCCGCGTGCACCGTGGATTGACGCCGCGGTCGCATCGGCTGCTGCGGCGGCATTCGCGGTGATGTGGTGGCTCGAGGCGCAGCAGACGAGCGCGCGGATCGCCGCTGCGCTGCGCCCGGCGCCGGCGACGCGCATGACTTCCGCGGCGCCCCCCGCGGTGGTGCCAACCCCTGTCGGCGCCGCCGCGCCGGACGC
>CAZAWM010000376.1:0-2127 GCA_964488605.1 uncultured Steroidobacteraceae bacterium
CAGGCGACCGATGCCGACGCGTCGGGTTCGCTGGCCGCGAAACTGTCCAGCCACACGACCTCCGTCCTGACGGCGCCGTCGGGCGCCAGCTCAAGGATACGATAGGCGGGCGGACGCGTGTCTACCGCGAACTCGTCCGACTCGGGCAGGAACTGTGCGCAGGTCGACGGCGTCGACAGCAGCCGTACGCCCCGCCGTTGACCTTCCCAGGCCTGGTGGACGTGTCCCCAGACGATGGCGCGTACCTGTGGTGCGTCGTCGATGAGCGCGAAGAACTCGTCGGCATTCTCCAGACCGACCGAATCCAGCCAGCGACTGCGCACGCTCACGGGCTGATGATGCAGGCAGACCAGCACGTGGCGCGGGCCACTCGATACCAGGGACTCGACGAGCTGTCCGAGCGCCGCGCGCGACAGCCGCCCCGCGGCAGCGTTGGGCTTGACGCTGTCCAGCAGCACGATGCGCCAGCGGTCCAGATCGACATGCGGGGCCATCGTGAATGGTGCCGCGCCGAGCTCGCGCCGCATCGCGGCGATGTCGTCGTGGTTGCCGGGTATGCAGAGCACCGGTTTACCGAGAGGCTCGAGCAGCTCGCGCAGATGGGCGTAGCCGCCGGCATCGTCTTGCACGATGTCGCCCGTCACGAGGATCGCATCCGCTGCGGCAATGGCCTCGCGCGCGTGCGCCATGCAGGCACGCAGGGCCGGTAGCGAGGCGACGCCGCGCAGATCCCCACTAGGATCGCCGTACAGATGCATGTCGGTGAACTGGACCAGGCGAAGCGGACGGGTCATTCGCGGGGCGATCCTGTGCCGGAAAGGCGGGGCGGGGACCATTGACATGTACCGGAAGCCTAACAGACAGATATCCCGATCGGAGTGAACTGCATCAATTCCGCCGACGGCCGCGGCTACCCCGGACAGTTGCACTTCGTCACAGGAGCGCGACGATATGTCCGTAATCGTACGAGGAGCCGCCATGTCCACGACCACGCTGTCGCTGACCCCAGAGGTCCACCGCTACATGCTCGAGCACAGTCTGCGTGAGCCTGCCTTGCTGGCGCGACTGCGCGCCGTGACCCAGGGCATGCAGGGTGCGCAGATGCAGATCTCGCCGGAACAGGGGCAGCTCCTGCAGGTTCTCGTACGCATCCTCGGCGCACGCCGCTGCATCGAAATCGGTACCTACACGGGCTATTCCTCGCTCGCGGTCGCGCTCGCGCTGCCCGGCGACGGCCAGCTCGTGGCCTGCGACATTAGCGTCGAATGGATCCAGGTGGCGCGGCAGTTCTGGCGAGAGGCCGGCGTCGATGCCCGCATCGACCTGCGGCTGCAGCCAGCGCTGCGCACCCTCGAGGAGCTGCTCGCCGACGGTCACGCGAGCGCCTTCGACTTCGCCTTCATCGATGCCGACAAGGGCAACTATGTCGCGTACTACGAGCGTGTCCTCGCACTGGTGCGCCCCGGCGGCGTGATTTGCGTCGACAACACCCTCTGGTCGGGAAACGTCGCCCGTCCGGAGGTCAATGACGCCGACACCAACGCGATCCGCGCGTTCAACGACCACGTGCATCGCGACGAGCGCGTCGACCTCTCGCTGGTGCCGATCGGCGACGGGTTGACGGTGCTGCGCAAGCGCGGCTGACTGCGCTTGACCTTGTGTTCCCGCCGTCGATCCGGGCGCCTGCCGGCGTCGGACCGGTTGCCCGGTCAGTACCGATAGCTGTCCGGCTTGAAAGGTCCTTGCTTGGCAACGCCGATGTAGCGCGCCTGCTGATCGGTCAGTTCCGTGAGCTCGGCGCCGAGCTTCTTGAGCTGCAGCCGCGCAACTTTCTCGTCGAGGTGCTTGGGCAGCACATACACGCCCACCGGATATTTCTCGTGGTTGGTCCACAGCTCGATCTGGGCGATGGTCTGATTCGCGAAGCTCGATGACATCACGTAGCTCGGGTGCCCCGTGCCACATCCGAGGTTCACGAGGCGGCCTTCGGCGAGCAGCGTGATGCACTTGCCATCCGGGAAGATGACCTGGTCGACCTGCGGCTTGATGTTCTCCCACCTGTACTGGCGAAGCGAGGCGACGTCGATCTCGTTGTCGAAGTGGCCGATGTTGCAGACGATCGCCTGG
>CAZAWM010000377.1:0-2107 GCA_964488605.1 uncultured Steroidobacteraceae bacterium
GCCTTCTTGCGGAAGAAGCGCAGATAACCGGCCGGACCCATGCGCGAGCCACCCATGCCCGAGAGCTTGAAAGAGTGCTTCTCGGCCTCGTGGCAGACCGCGGTCAGCGAGCCGTCGTTGAGGCTGATGCCGCCGGCGTCGATGCGGCGACCGATCGCCTCGGCTTCCTCGAGCGTGCCGGCAATCACGGCGGCCGACAGACCGTACACGCCGTCGTTGGCCAGTTCGATCGCCTGCTCGACATCGTCGAAGGGCATGACCGGAATGACCGGGCCAAAGGTCTCCTCGGTCATGATCTTCATCGTGTGGTCGACGTCGACGAGCACCGTCGGTCGCAGCCACTTGCCGCCGTGAACCTCGATCTGCCCACCACAGAGGATGCGCGCGCCCTTGGCGACGGCATCGGCGAGCTGCTCCGCGACGATCTCGGCCTGGCGACCGAAAATGAAAGGTCCGATCGTGCCGGCGTGCATGTCGGGCCAGTTCGGCTCGACCTGGCGCGCCTTGTCGACGAGCCGGGCCACAAAGCGCTCGTAGATCGAACGGTGCACGTAGATCCGCTCGATCGACTGACAGGCCTGCCCGGTGGCGAGGCAGGTCGAGCGCAGCGCGACATCGGTCGCGCGCTCGAGGTCGGCGCTCGCGGTGATGATCATGGGATCGTTGCCGCCCAGCTCGAGGAAGGCAGGAATGAACTGCCGCGCTGCATTCTCGGCGACGATCCGTCCGGTGCGCACGCTGCCGGTGAAACAGATCGCGTCGACGAGCTCGACCAGCGCCTCGCCGGTCTCGCGCGCGCCCGGCACGATGGACAGAACCTGCCCGAGCTCGGGCACAGCCTCGATGGTGCGGCGCACGGGCTCCGCGAAGCGTGGCGTGATCTCGCTGGGTTTGATCAGCACGGCACAACCGGCCAGCAGCGCCGGGATCGCATCGATGAAGGCGAGCGTCAGCGGGAAGTTCCAGGGACTGATCACGCCGACCAGCGGATACGGCAAATACTGCGCGCGAAATCGGATCGCGGGGTTGGTCGACATGGAGACCAGCGGCGTGTCCTCGCGATCGATCGCGAGCTCCGCTACGGTACGGCACCAGCGCTCGATCGCGCCGGGCACGGACTGAAACTCGCTTTGCGCGATCAGGTAGCGGCCCGTGTCGGTCGCGAGCGCATCGACGATGGGCCCGGTCTCGGCCAGCAGTCGCTTGCGCCAGCGCGACATGACCTCGATGCGATGGTCGAGCGGTACGGTGCGCCAGGCGCGTTGCCCCGCGCGCAGACGGCGCGCCTCGGCGGCGAGTTCGGCACGGCTCGGGGCCGCGAAACGGTAGTCGACCGCGCCCGTGCGCGGATTGACGACGTCGATACGCTCGCCGGTGAAGCCGCGCTCCTGTGTGATCCCGGGACGTGCTGCCATGAATGGGAGTCTCCGCTGGACCGCTATCCTGAACGAGCCGCGCGCCCCTGCAAAGCCTCGATGAATGGTCGATCCGCTTCGAGGATGTCCTCGGCATCGAGCGCCGTCGGTGCCACCCACTTGAGCCGCTGTCCGTCCTGGCCACACAGTTCACCGGCGAACTCGGCGACCTCGAACAGCGCCAGCTCGATGAGCCGGTCCGGGTAGGCATGCTGGAGCGTCATCACGTGCCGCGCGCCGCGGATACGGATACCGAGTTCCTCGCGCAGCTCGCGCGCGAGTGCCTGCTCGTCAGTCTCGCCGGCGGCCACCTTGCCACCGGGGAACTCCCAGCGGCCGGCGAGATGGGTGCCGGCGGGACGGTCGGCGATCAGGATCTCCCCGCGCGCGTTGCGCAGCGCCGCGGCGACCACCCGCAGTCGCGGCAGACCGTCCGGACCGTCCGGGCCCGCCGTCGCGCTCAAGCCTGCTGCAACTGCCCGTGGCAGTGCTTGTATTTCTTGCCGGAGCCGCACGGACAGGGCTCGTTGCGTCCGATCTTGCGATCACCGCGCACGAAAGGTGCTAGGCCCCCCTGGGCCTCGCCGCCGAGACCCGGCAGCGCGGCACCGGCACCCCCTGCGGCCGCACGTGCCGCTGCGGCACCCGCCGGAGCCGGCCCGGCCGCCGCAGGCGCCGCCTGCTCGCCGCCG
>CAZAWM010000378.1:0-2104 GCA_964488605.1 uncultured Steroidobacteraceae bacterium
CCGTCCGGCCGGGCGAGGTCGTCGCGCCGGGCGTCGACCTGCTGCAGATCGTCAATCCCGCGCGGCTCGCCGTCGAGGCGCTGGCCTTCTCGCGCTTCGACCGCGCGGCCGTGCGCCGCGCGAGCATCACGCTCCGCGACGGTCGCACGCTCGCTGCGGAACTCGCCGGCGTCGGCGCCGCCCAGACGGGGGGCGCGCTGCCCGTGCGGCTGCGGCTCACCGAGGCCGCTCCGGGACTGCTGGTCGGCGAGCCCGTGACCGTCTGGCTCGAACAGTCGGTCGCGACCAACGGAATATTGCTGCCAGCCAGCGCCATGGTCCGGCTCGCCAACGGCGAGACGGTCGTGTTCGAGAAGCGCGCTGCCGAGGTGTTCGTGCCACGCACCGTCCGGATGCGGCCTGTCTCGGGTGAGCGCGTCGCGATCGTCGCCGGTCTCGAGGCCGGTGCGCGTGTCGTCGTGCAGGGCGCCGGCCTGCTGGCCCAGCTCCGCTGAGTCGGGTCATGTTCAATTTCCTCATCCGCGCCAGCCTGCGCCACCGGGTCTTCGTTCTGGCCGGTTCGCTGCTGCTCGTGCTGCTGGGCCTTACGGTGATTCCGCGTCTGCAGATCGACGTGCTGCCGAATCTCAACCGGCCGACCGTCACGATACAGACCGAGACGCTGGGTCTCGCAGCCGAAGAAGTCGAGCAGCTCGTGACATTTCCGATCGAGACCGCGATGCAGGGGCTGCCGGGCGTCACGCGCGTGCGCTCCAGCTCGAGCCTCGGACTTTCATTCATCTACGTCGAATTCGAATGGAGCTACGACATCTATCGCGCGCGCCAGCAGGTAGCCGAGCGCCTAGGCGCGGTTGCCGCGCTGCTGCCCGAGGGCATCGTGCCGGCCATCGGCCCGATCAGCTCCGTCATGGGCGAGATCATGCTACTCGGGCTCGCGGGTCCCGCGGCGGACCCCATGGTGCTGCGCGAGACCGCCGACTTTGTCGTGCGCCCCAAGCTGCTGTCGATCCCGGGAGTTGCGCAGGTCATTCCGATCGGCGGGCTCGTACGCGAGTACCGGATCACGCCAGACCCCGCACGCATGCGTGCGCTGGACGTGACGCTCGAACAGATCGAGGCAGCGGTTCGCGGCTTCGCCACGAACGGCGGCGGCGGCTTCATCGACCAGCTCTCGCAGGAGTACGTGATTCGCACGCTCGGCCGCGCGCGCGACCCTGATGCTCTCGCGGGACTTGTCGTGACCGTGCGCTATGGTATTACGGTGCTGCTGCAAAGCGTCTCCGACGTCGGCTTCGCCGCGCGGCCACGGCGCGGCAGCGCGGGTCTCGACGGCATGCCCGCCGTGATCCTCGGTATTCAGAAGCAGCCCGGCGTCGACACCGTATCGCTGACCCGCGAGATCGAGGAGCAGCTCGCGACGCTTCGGGCCACGCTGCCGCCCGAGATCACGACCGTCAAGGTGCAATTCCGCCAGGCCGACTTCATCGAGGCCGCGATCGGCAATGTGCGCAAGGTACTGCTCGAGGCGCTGCTGATCGTCGCGGTCGTGCTGTTCGTATTCCTGCTCAACGTACGCACGACGCTGATCTCGCTGGTCGCGATCCCGATGTCAATCTTCATCACCGCGCTCGTATTCGCGGTCTTCGGGCTGTCGATCAACACCATGACCCTGGGTGGCCTCGCGATCGCGATCGGCGAACTGGTCGACGACGCCGTAGTCGGCGTAGAAAACATTTTCCGGCGGCTACGCGAGAACCGCATGCGTACGCAGCCGAGTCCGCTGCTCGACGTCGTGGCGACCGCCAGCCATGAGGTCCGCTCCGGCATCTTCTATGCAACGCTGATCATCGTGCTCGTATTCGTACCGCTGTTCGCACTCTCGGGTATCGAGGGACAGCTGTTCGCCCCTCTCGGCATCGCGTACATCGTCTCCATCCTCGCCAGCCTCGTCGTATCGATCACGCTGACGCCGGTCCTCTGCTACTGGCTGCTGCCGTCCATGAAGCGCCTCGAGGAACCCGAGAGCGGCCTCGTGCGCTGGCTCAAACTCCACTACGGACGCCTGCTCGACTGGTCGCAGCCGCGACCCGGGCCCGTGCTGGGC
>CAZAWM010000379.1:0-2087 GCA_964488605.1 uncultured Steroidobacteraceae bacterium
GGCCATCGTCGAGTCGTGGCCAGAGGGCCGGCCTGCCTGCCGTCAGGCCGGCGGTCACACTGCCTGCAAGGGCGTGACCGATGCCCTGCTGCGTCTGGTGGCCGAGGCAGAGGCGCAGGATCTCGGCTATCGCGCCGGGCTCGACGCACTGCGCTCGCGTCACGCGAATATCGCCGAGCAACTGCTCGCGGCCGATGCCGCGCGTCGCTATCTCGCCGCATTCGATCGTGACCGCCACGACATCGAGGGCATCCTCGACACCGTGCGTCTGACCCGTTTGGCCGCGCGCAACATCACCGACCTGATCTCTGGTTTCGGCGAAATCTGGTCGACGCGCCTGTTCCGCGAGTTCCTCGAAGCACGCCGGGGCCCGGGCGGTGGCGAAGTGCGCTGGATCGACGCCCGCGAAGTCGTTGTGGTGGAGTGGGGTCCGCTGGGGCCAGCCGTCCAGTGGTCCGAGTCGCGCGAGCGCATGCAGCGGCTCGTGGCGTCCGACTTCATCGGTACGCTAATCGTGACCGGCTTCATCGCCTCCGACCGGCGCGGTGTGCAGACGACGCTCGGCCGCAACGGCAGCGACTTCTCCGCCTCCATTTTCGGCTCGCTGCTCGATGCGGTGGAGATTCACATCTGGACGGATGTCGACGGCGTACTGTCGGCCGACCCGCGCCGCGTCCCCGACGCCCAGGTCATCGACTCGCTGTCGTACAACGAGGCGATGGAGCTCGCCTACTTTGGCGCCAAGGTCATCCATCCGCAGACGATGTCGCCTGCCGTGGGCCGCGGGATTCCGATCTGGATCCGCAATACTTTCGCGCCCGATCATCCGGCGACGCTGATCTGTGCCCGACCGGAGTCCAAGCTCGCCGTCAAGGGCATCACCACGATCGAGAATATCGCGCTGATCAATCTCGAGGGCGCGGGCATGATCGGTGTGCCAGGCACGGCGAGCCGGCTGTTCGGCGCGCTGCGCGAGGAGGGTGTTTCGGTCATCCTGATCTCGCAAGGCAGCTCGGAACACTCGATCTGCTGCGCCGTGCCGCGCGACCAGGCCGATCGCGCAGTCCAGCGCGTGCGCCGCGCGTTCGAGCAGGAACTCGCGGAAGGGCAGATCCAGTCGGTCGACGTCGATACCGATCTGGCGATTCTCGCGGTTGTCGGCGACGGCATGGCCGGCATTCCCGGCATCGCCGCCAAGGTCTTCGACGCGCTGGGCAATGCGGCCGTGAACGTCCGGGCGATCGCACAGGGCGCTTCCGAGCGGAACATTTCCGTGGTGGTTCCGGGCCGGCATGCGACGCGGGCGCTGCGCGCCGTTCACTCGAGCTTCTATCTCTCGCCGCACACGATCTCGATCGGGATCATCGGCCCGGGCACAGTCGGTCGCGTACTGCTCGACCAGCTGGCGGCTCAGAGCAATCAGCTGCACCGCGAGTTCAAGCTCGACCTTCGCGTTCGCGGCCTGCTGTCCTCGAGGAAAATGCTGCTGTCCGACAAAGGCATCCCGCTCGGCCAGTGGGCTGACGCCTTCGCGGCGGCGAACCAGGCCGCCGATCTCGCGGCCTTCGTCGAGCATGTACACGTTGACTACCTCCCGCACAGTGTCATCGTCGACTGCACGGCGAGCGGCGACGTGGCGCGTCAGTACGCCGCCTGGTTGGCGGCGGGCATCCATATCGTGACGCCGAACAAGAAAGCCAATTCTGCGCCGCTGGCCGAGTACAGGGCCCTGCACGAAGCGCGCCGCGCAGGTGGCTCCCACTATCTTTACGAGGCGACCGTCGGGGCCGGTCTACCGATCATCCAGACGCTGCGCGACCTGCGCCAGACCGGCGATGCGATCACGAGCATCGAAGGCATCTTTTCGGGCACGCTCGCCTATCTATTCAATGTGTACGATGGCAGCGTACCTTTCAGCGAGATCGTGCGCGATGCGAAGAACCGCGGCTATACCGAGCCCGACCCGCGGGACCACCTGTCGGGCACGGACGTGGCGCGCAAGCTGATCATCCTGGCCCGGGAGATGGGCCAGACGCGCGAGCTCGCCGACGTACGCATCGAGAGCCTCGTGCCGGCAGCCCTCCAGA
>CAZAWM010000380.1:0-2071 GCA_964488605.1 uncultured Steroidobacteraceae bacterium
AGGTACGGGCGCGTTTGGCCTTTTCGCGCGACAGGCGCGTCTCGCCATTCCCGTCTTCGACCGAGTCGAGCGCGACTTCGACGGAATCGCCGACCTTGACCTCGAGCTCGCCGTGTTCGTTCTTAAACTGGCCGATATCGATGACCGCCTCGGACTTGAGACCGACATTGACGACGACGACGTCGTCGGTGACGTCGACGACCAGCCCCGTCAGGATCATTCCGGGGCGGATTCGCTGGTTCGCGAGACTCTGCTCGAACAACTGTGCAAAGGATTCAGTCATGACTTCCATGCACGGATAAGGCCGTGCCCGTTGTCCCGCCCCTTCGTCCAGAGGGTCGTGCGGGGTTGCCCTACTACGCGGCCACGCGTCCCTGCGTCGCCGACCTCGAAAAATGCCATCGCCCTGATGCGGTCTACGGCCAGAGCGAACGAACTCTCCCGGCAGCGAGCACCGTCGCGACCACTTCGTCGATGGACCGTCCGGTCGAATCGAGCAGCAGCGCATCCGGCGCAGGCTTCAGGGGGGCGATGGAGCGGGTGGAATCCCGCTCGTCGCGCTCGGCTATCTCCCGCGAAAGGGCGGCAAGACTAACAGCGGAACCCTTTTCTTTCAACTGCTTATACCGGCGGCGCGCCCGCTCGTCGGCGCTGGCAGTCAGGAAGATCTTGAGCGCCGCCGTCGGAAAGACGACCGTGCCCATATCACGCCCGTCAGCGACGAGCCCTGGCGGCTGCGCGAACGCGCGCTGCCTTTCGAGCAGCGATTCGCGAACCGCGGGCCAGGCCGCAACCCGCGAGGCACCCTGGCTGACCGCCTCCTCGCGAATGGCACGGGTCACGTCCTGACCATCGAGCGTCACCCGCTCGGAACCATCCGAGCGCGTGCCGAACCCTATCTCCATCGTACGCGCCAGCGCGGCATGGGCGAGCGCGTCGTCGGCCGCCAGGCCACGCCTCGCCCCGGCGAGTGCCACGAGGCGGTATAGCGCACCGCTATCGAGCAGATGCCAACCCAGAGCCGAGGCCACGCGACGACTCACGGTGCCCTTGCCGGACCCCGACGGACCGTCGATCGCCAGCACCGGCACTCGGTCAGCCATCAGGACTCCTCGATCCGCAGGCCGATCGAGCGGGCCAGCGACGCAAAACCGGGAAAGGAAGTCGCGACATTGGCCGTGTCGTCGATCTCGATCGGCCCAGCAGCGCGCAGGCTGGCCACGGCGAACGCCATGGCGATGCGGTGATCGCCATGGCTGTGGACCCGTCCCGCCGCGAACGCGGGCCCGTCTGCGCGGCCGAGGATACGCATGCCGTCCGCCAGCAGTTCGTGCTCGACGCCAAGCGCCTCGAGGCCGTCGGCCATGACGGCCAGCCGGTCGCTCTCTTTGACCCGCAGTTCCTCGGCGCCGCGCACCTGCGTCTCGCCTTCGGCACAGGCGGCAGCGATGAAGAACACCGGAAACTCGTCGATCGCGAGCGGAACCAGCGCTTCGGCAACGTCGATGCCGCGCAGGCGAGAGGGCCGCACCTCGATGTCGGCAAGTGGCTCGACACCGCTCTCCTCGACCGGCGTCAGACGAATGTCCGCCCCCATCGCCTCGAGCATTGCGAGTAGCCCGGTCCGCGTAGGGTTGACGCCGACGCGCCGCAACACCAGACCCGGACCTTCGCCGAGCAGTCCTGCGATGATGAAGAACGCCGCCGACGAGAAGTCGGCCGGTACGGCAATCTGCGTGCCGCGCAGCTGCTGTCCGCCGCGCAGCGCGACCGTCGCGCCACGGCGTTCCAGCTCGACGCCGAAGCGGGACAACATACGCTCGGTGTGATCACGCGTTGGCGCCGGCTCCGTGACCCGCGTCGTGCCCTCGGCGCCGAGCGCCGCCAGCAGCACGGCCGACTTCACCTGTGCGCTCGCCATCGGCATCGTGAAGTCGATCGCGTGCAGTGCGCGGCCGCCGCGGATCACGACCGGTGGGTGACCATCGCGGGTTTCGATCGCCGCGCCCATCGCCCTCAGCGGCGCGGCGGCGCGCTCCATCGGCCGCTTCATCAACGACGCATCGCCGAC
>CAZAWM010000381.1:0-2067 GCA_964488605.1 uncultured Steroidobacteraceae bacterium
GTCTTCGACAGACCTCTGGTCCGGTGCTCGAGCGTCCGGGCGACCTTGCCGCGCTGCTGACCAACCTGCAGCCCCGCGACGTGCTGTTCATCGACGAGATCCACCGTCTATCGCCCGTCGTCGAAGAAGTGCTCTACCCGGCGCTCGAGGACTTCCAGCTCGACATCATGATCGGCGAGGGACCGGCTGCGCGCTCGATCAAACTAAGCCTGCCACCATTCACACTGGTCGGCGCGACGACGCGCGCCGGCCTCCTGACCTCACCGCTGCGCGACCGTTTCGGCATTGTCCAGCGACTGGAGTTCTACTCGGTCGACGATCTCGCGCGCATCGTCGCGCGCTCGGCCGGCATCCTCGGCGTCGCCGCCGAACCCGCCGGCGTGCGCTGCATCGCGGAACGCTCTCGCGGCACGCCGCGTATCGCCAACCGGCTGCTGCGGCGGGTCCGTGACTACGCTCAGGTCCGCGGTAGCGGTGTCATCGATGCGTCGACCGCGCTCGCCGCGCTCGAACTGCTCGAGGTCGACTCGCGCGGATTCGACACGTTGGACCGAAAGCTGCTGCTGACCCTCATCGACAAGTTCGACGGCGGGCCGGTTGGCATCGATAGCCTGGCGGCCGCGATCGGCGAGGAACGCGGCACGCTCGAGGACGTCATCGAGCCCTACCTGATCCAGCAGGGTTTCCTGATACGCACGGCCCGCGGGCGCATCGCGACGCGCGCGGCTTTCAATCACCTCGGATTGCCGATGCCCGAAAGACTCGGTGCCTCGCTGCCGCTGTTCGATGAGGGCAGAGGATGACGACCGCGTTCAGCGTGCCGATGCGCGTGTATTGGGAGGACACGGACGCCGGCGGCATCGTCTATTACGCCAACTATCTGCGCTTCCTCGAGCGCGCGAGGACCGAGTGGCTGCGCTCTCTCGGCTGGTCCCAGCATGCGCTCGCCACCGACCCGGGAATCCTGTTCGCGGTCGTCCACGTCGACATTCGCTACCGTGAGTCGGCGCAGCTCGACGATCTTCTCGTCGTGACCTGTGTCCCCCGAATAGACGGACGGGTCCGCGCGCGCTTCGAACAGCGCATCTACCACGGCGCGGTCGACGGGCCACTGCTCGTCGAGGCGGACGTCGAGGTTGCCTGTATCGATGCCCGCACCCACAAGCCGAAGCGGCTGCCTGCGTTCCTGACCACTCACGCCAGCGAGCCGGTGCGATGAGCGGCGAGCCGCTGTCGGTACTGCAGCTGATCGCCGACGCGACGCTGGTCGTGCAACTGGTGATGCTCATCCTGCTCGCGGCATCGGTCTATTCGTGGGCGCTGATTTTCCGGAAGCGACGCCTGCTCAGCGCGACCCGCGCAGCGGTCGAATCGTTCGAGGCGCGCTTCTGGTCGAGCACAGACCTCGGCGCGCTCTATCAGGGAATCGCCGCGTCGGGGGCGCAGCCAGGCCTCGAGCAGATCTTTCAGTCAGGCTTCCGCGAGTTCGCCAGGCTTCACCAGCGTGGGGTGACTTCGGCCGACGTCCTGCTCGAGGGCGCAGGCCGGGCGATGAAGGCAGCACAGATCAAGGAGATCGAGCGACTCGAGCAGAGTCTCTCGACGCTGGCAACGATCGGGTCGACGAGTCCCTATGTGGGCCTGTTCGGCACGGTCTGGGGTATCATGCATGCCTTCATCGGCCTCGGCTCCGCCCAGCAGGCGACGCTCGCGATGGTTGCGCCCGGGATCGCCGAGGCACTGATTGCGACGGCGATCGGTCTGGTGGCTGCTATTCCCGCGGTGGTCGCCTTCAACCGCTTCGCCGATCAGGTCGGCAGGCTCGAGCAGCGCTACGATGCGTTCATGGAAGAGTTCTCGACTATTCTGCAGCGGCACGCCGCGCGCGCGGCTGGCGCGGGCTGAGGCGTGACGTGGCTCAGGTCAGTCGCGGACGCCGTCCCATCAGCGAGATCAACGTCGTGCCCTACATCGACGTGATGCTGGTGCTGCTCGTGATCTTCATGGTGACCGCGCCGTTGCTGACGGAAGGCGTGAAGGTGGACCTGCCGCAGGCCCACGCCAAGC
>CAZAWM010000382.1:0-2049 GCA_964488605.1 uncultured Steroidobacteraceae bacterium
CCCGCCCTATGCCAACGGCGACATGCACATCGGCCACGCGCTCAACCATGTGCTGAAGGACATGGTCGTCCGCACGCAGACGCTCGCCGGCAAGGACGCGCCCTATGTGCCAGGCTGGGACTGTCACGGGCTTCCCATCGAGTGGAAGGTCGAGGAGGAGTACCGCAAGAAGGGCAGGAACAAGGACGAGGTCGACCCGAAGCTGTTCCGCGCCGAGTGCCGGGCGTACGCGCAGCACTGGGTCGACCGGCAGCGCGAGCAGCTGAAGCGGCTCGGCACTGGCGGCAACTGGGACAAGCCCTACCTCACCATGGATTTTGATGCCGAGGCGACGATCGTTTCGGAGCTGCTGAAGGTCGCCGAGTCGGGGCAGCTGTACCGGGGCGCCAAGCCGGTGATGTGGTCGCCGGTCGAAAAGACCGCGCTCGCCGAGGCCGAGGTCGAGTACGAGGACATCGTGTCGACGCAGGTCGACGTGGCGTTCGAGATCGTTGAAGCCCCGAACTGCCCGCAGCTGGTCGGGGCGTATGCCGTCATCTGGACGACGACGCCGTGGACTCTGCCGGTGAACCGCGCGCTCGCGTACGGGCCGGACGTGGACTACGCGGTCGTTTGGGCGTCATCGCACGAGCGTCTGGTGCAAGTGCTGGTCGCAGCCGAGCTGCTTGCCGACTTCGAAGCACGGACCGGACTGCGCAACGAAGATCCCGAAGGGCGTCCGCTTTGGGTGCTGAAGGGCGCCGACCTCGCCGGTGCCGTCGCGCGCCACCCGTGGCACCATCTTGGCGGGTTCTTCGCCGAGCCGCGCCCGCTGCTTGCCGGCGACTTCGTCACCACCGATACCGGCACCGGCATCGTCCACATGGCGCCCGATCACGGCGAGGACGACTTCGTGCTGTGCAAGGCGCACGGCATCGATCCGCTGTTTGTGGTGGAGCCCGACGGGACGTACCGCGCGGACTGGCCGGTCGTCGGCGGCAATCACGTCTACAAGGTGAACGCGCCCGACGGGCCGGTGTGTGCGGCAATGAGGGACGCGGGGGCGCTGCTGGCGGTGTCTGCTGATTACCGGCACAGCTACCCGCACTCGTGGCGTTCGAAGGCGAAGGTGATCTTCCGCTGCACGCCGCAGTGGTTCGTGCCGATGGATGTTGAGGTTATGCGCCCCTCGACTTCGCTCGGGATCAACGGGTTGGGTGCAGGTGCCGATTCTCCGAACCCGCTCATCCCGAGCGAAGTCGAGGGGCGCACTTTGCGCCAGCGCGCGCTCGCCGCCATTGACGCCACCCGTTTCGTCCCGGAGCGGGGGCGCAACCGCATCGGGTCGATGGTGGCAGGACGCCCCGACTGGGTGCTGTCGCGGCAGCGCGCGTGGGGGGTACCGATAACGCTGTTCGTCGACAAGCGGACGGGCGAGTATCTGAAGGATCCCGAGGTCAACGCGCGCATCGTCGAGGCGGTGCGCGCCGCGGGCGTCGACGGCTGGTCGGCGGAGGCGGCGCCAGCGCTGCTCGGGCCGAACCATGATCCGGCCGACTTCGAGCAGGTCACCGACATCCTCGACGTCTGGTTCGATTCGGGCTGCACGCACGTTTTCGTGCTCGAGTCGGGGAAGTGGCCCGAGCTTCGCTGGCCCGCCGACGTCTATCTGGAAGGCTCCGACCAGCATCGCGGCTGGTTCCAGTCGTCGCTGTTGCAGTCGTGCGCGACGCGCGGGCAGGCGCCCTATAAAGCCGTCGTCACGCATGGCTTCACCATGGCGGCGGACGGCCGCAAGATGTCGAAGAGTCTGGGCAACACAATCGATCCCAACAAGGTGATCGCCGAGTCGGGCGCCGACGTGCTCAGGCTGTGGGCGGTCAGCGTCGACTGGCAGGAAGACCACCGCATCGGGCCCGAAATCATGAAGGGTATGACCGACGCGTACCGGAAAATCAGGAACACCTTCCGCTATCTGCTCGGCGCGCTCGACGGGTTCAGCGAGGCCGAGCGGGTGGCGGCGGCGGAGATGCCCGAGCTCGAACGCTGGGTACTGCACCGGCTCGCCGA
>CAZAWM010000383.1:0-2040 GCA_964488605.1 uncultured Steroidobacteraceae bacterium
CGCCGCCACACGCTCATTGAGCGCGGCGAAAACTTTCTGCCGCCCAGGCTCCTAGCCCGAAGTTACCCCCCAGCTGACGCAGGAACTCGTTGATTATCGTTCGCAATTCAACGAGCGGCAGGTGTTGCCACTGGGAACGCCGCCACGAGGTCGAAAGCGCGCTGCTGGAGAGCGGTGCGCTCAGTCAGCTGCTCAAAGGCGGGCGCGTTCGGGTCGGACTGCAGCCGACAGCGGTGCCGACAACGGGTGCCGAGCTCGAAGAGCAAGGTTTCGAAGCTGTGGACGGGAAAGCCGTCCTCGGTCGTGCGTTCGAACTTCTTTCGTTGCACCGAAGAGGACGGTTTGGCGGGCAAGACGGGATCACGGCGCGGGCGTTTGACATCAAGCTCCTCGTCCTCGAACAGCAGCGGCGCGAGCGCTTTGCGTACGTGCCACTCGAGGTAATAGGCGAGCATACAGAGAAAGATGTGCGCTTTGACCCGTCGCTCGTCGCGATGACGAATGGGACGCACGAGCAGGTCCACGCTCTTTAGGCAGCGGAACGCTTGTTCGACTCGCGAGAGTGTTTTGTAGCTGCGGACGGTATCGGCAGCACCGAGACGTTCGCTCGGCTCACTCGTGCGGATGACATAAATGCCGTCGAGCTCGGCTTCGCGTCGAATGACTTCCGCGCGCCGCGAGTAGCTGAAGTGGTTGTCTTCGATCATCGTTTCAAAATGCTTACCGACTTTGAAGCGGCCGAGCACACGGCCGACCTTCTGACCAATCTCTGCCGAGGAGAGTGGTGTCTTGGTGCGACGGGCGACTTCGCGATCGATCTTATCGAGCTCCTTCTCGGTGGCCAGCAACAACTCCTCGCGCTTGCGCCGCCGTTGCTCGGCGAGTAACGGGTTGAAGCAGGCGACGAGGCGTTCGCCGGGAAATTCCGGCGACGTGAGCTCGGCGAGGTTCTGTGTATCGAACAACGACAACTGCAGCGCCGCGCTCTCCACGAGCTTACGAATCGCCTCGCTGCGTAGCGCTGAGATCCAACCGAGCCCCGGATACTGCTTCAGATGCTCGATCTGTGTCTGCGTCAACATCCCCCGATCACCGACCAGTACGACGCGCTCAAGACCAAACCGATCGCGCAGCTTGTCGACTTGATCGGGTACCGTGGTCGGATCGCCCGTGTTGCCCGCATACACTTCAAGCGCCACGGGCCGTCCTTCCCCGTCCGCTAACAACCCGTAGACCACGATCGGCTTGCCCTTCTTGCCGTCGCGGTCATGGCCGAATCGCATCAACGAGCACGTGCGCCCTTCGTAGTAACTGCTGCTCACGTCGTAGAGCACCTGCGCGCCCTCGGTGAGATGGCGCCGTGCCAGCTTCGCCTCGATGCTCGATTGGCGCTCGAGCAGCCAGTCCAGCGTCTCATACACTTCATCCACATCGGCATCGACGACACCGAGTTCTTCAGCCAGCGTCGTCGTGTGCCACAGCCGCGTGGTGGCGAGCTTGGAAGCCGGGTACAGCAACCGTTCGATGATAAGCGCGAGCACGACGTTACGCTCGCGGCAGGACTTCGCGCTCACGAGCCGATCCAGCCCCATGCGTCGCGTCGCCTCGAGCAGCAGCTCGACGTGACCGTGCGGGCGAGAGTGCTCGATGCGAAACAACGCCTGCGGGCTGACCAGCGGTTCGTTCCTCAGCACCCGGCGCAGCGCCTCGACTTTGTCGGGCGGCCAGTCGGTGAGATTGGCCACGGTGCGTTTACGCACCCGTCCGCTCTCGCGCCAACCTTCGCGCAGCAGCACGGCTGGGCGGGAGTTGCGGTTCGGGACGACCTCGATATACATGGGAACATGTATAGCGGATGTCGCCCATGATATCAAGAGATATCAACCACAATACATGGGAACGCATACCGCTCAGGCCCGCGCAAAAACCACCCGAAAACAATGGGTTATCGCAGCTCTGCAGGAAAACGGCGGGGGAACTTCAGTCTAGTGTCTCGTATCGGAAATCGTGTTAACGCCCACGACGGACCGCGTGGCGGAT
>CAZAWM010000384.1:0-2030 GCA_964488605.1 uncultured Steroidobacteraceae bacterium
CAGAAAGGTCTGCGTGTAGCGGGCGATGACATCGACGAGGCCGCGGCCCTGGTCGCTCGTCAGCGCTTCGCCTGCGGCGGCCTTTCTCACCAAAGCCAGCGCCGCTTCGAGTTCCCGCGCGTTGCGCTCGAAGCGCTGGCGGTGCAGCGTATAGCCGCGCACCAGATGCTCGCGCAGCGTGCGCGTGGCCCAGATGCGGAACTGGGTTCCGCGCTGCGATTTGACGCGGTAGCCGACCGAAATGACGACGTCGAGGTCGTAGAAACCCACCGGCTTGTCCGAACCGGCAATGTGCAAAAAATGCACATTGCTTTTCTCGTCGAGCTCGCCCTCGCGGAAGACGTTGCGCACGTGCTTCGTGATCACGGAGCGTTCGCGACCGAACAACCGGCTCATCTGTTCCTGGGTAAGCCACACGGTCTCGCCGTCCAGCTGGACATCGAGCTCGACCGTGCCGTCCGGCGACCGATACAAAACCACCTCGCCGCCAGGCACGGCGGCCTCGCGAACCGGGGCGGCTGTCTTGGTTGCGGACTTTAGTCTCACGCGTGTCGATTCCTCATGTTGCAAGAAGAGGATGCTTGACCGAAGCCAGCGCGGCCTCTTCGACGACGGATTCAGTGACGCCGCGTTCCGTCATGGCACCACCTGCTGCATCTCACTGCCTGGGGGAGTAACTTCGTCGTCCTTGGCCTCCGCATCGAACTCGGCGAGATACACGCGGTAGCTCTCGGGCTCCATCTGGAAGAGGACTTCACCGGGCCGAAACTCGACGTCGTAGATACGGATCATCCCGTGGGCTTCGTCGACCGCCTCGTTCAACGCCGCGTTGTCCTCATACAGTACCAGCGGAGAGGGTGGCGGCATGCGGTCCTGCCGGTGTACCCGATGAAGAAAGCCGCCAATCGTATCGGCGGCCTCGGCAGCGAGCAGCGCCTGCACAGACTTCATCGGGGGGCGCGGCCCGCCGGAGCCGTGCGAGGCGAATCCGCAACGATTTCGCAGCTCGCAGAGCCCCTGAATCGCGGTGTGCAGGCCGTTCAGCGTCTGTTCGAGGCTTCTGCGGACCTCGACTTCGCCGCTGGCCTCGGTAGGAAGGAACGGAAGCGCCTGGGTCGCTTTCTTGAACAGCCTGGGCAGGTCGTCGTCTTCGCCGTACGCGATGTTGCGCTCGCCGAGCACCGTTCGGCAGACACTCTCGACCAGCGTTTTCGCAAGATCGAACGCCAGTGCCGGATCCTCCGCCACCGCCTGCTCGATGCTCTTCACCTGCTGCTCGACATGCGTCAACCCGCTCGCAATGGCGTCGCGGGCGCCGTGCATGACGAAGGGCGTGGCGAGAGCGTCTGCCATCACACCGCCCTCCCGATAAACCGCTCCGCATCGGTTACCCGCAGCTCGCCGGAGATGAGCTTCGGCAGCAGCGTACCCCGCAGGCCGGCCAGCGTGCGGGATTCTGCTTCTAGGCTCGCCTGCCGGCATCTCAACGGATGGGCAGTGGCGCAGTATTTATCAAGGATGGCGTCGGGCGCCCGCATGATGGGTGCTGCGGACAAGGAACTGTTTGGGATGAAGGGCTGGGCTGAACCAGTCCGCATGCCTTCAAAATCCACGTTCAGCATCGATTGAAGAACGAATTCTGGCCGCCGCATCGGTACTTCAGAGCTTGCGTTGTTGTTGATCCATGCTCCGTCCTGCGCCCAGTGAATCGATCCGCAATACGCCCCCACGCGGCCGAAGGCGATGACGAACCCGCTATGGGTAGGCCGGTCTGTGTAACCCATGATGCCGTTGGCACCGAAGACGGGGTAAGAGCCAGTAGCACGACACTCTTCAGTAGGTAGCTGTTTCCCGCCCTGAATATCGGCGAACTCCCCTAGCCGACCAACGTCCCACCCCCTAGGAATCTCCCCCAGCTCGGAGTCCTCGAAGGAACCCGGGAAGAGGTCGGCCAGCGGCTGAGGCAGGCCGGGGTCGCGGCCCTCCATCTTGGCGCGGACGGGGTCGAAGTCCACGAACCACGACTTGAA
>CAZAWM010000385.1:0-2027 GCA_964488605.1 uncultured Steroidobacteraceae bacterium
CTCGGCGCGCACCAGTCCCGGTTGCGCGACCAGCGCCGCGACGACCCGTCGCAGCAACAGACCTGGCCGTTCGGCGAGCGGTGCCGCCGCGGACTCGGCTGTCGGGGCCGCCAGGGCTGCCGAGCCGCCGGGCGGTCGTCCCTGCGCCCCCGCTCGACGCCAGACTCGGCCCAGGGCTTCGAGCTCGCCACGCGCGATCCAGACCACGAACCCCAGCGCGATCATGAACACGACGTAGCCAGTCGCGGTCCAGAACCTCTCTGCGCGACTGCCCGAGCCCAGCCAGTCGGGAAGCTGCGTTGCCGGCGCATCGGCACTCGAGCGGCTCGCGATCGAGCGAAGCCACCGCAGGAAGCGGCCCCACGGCCCTGTGCCGTCGCCGGCCCGCCCGGCGTACTCGGCGAGGATAGGCGCAAGCAGCGCCCGATCGGGCATTCGGCCCGCTGGCGCGACCTCAGCCTCGCGCAGCAGCGCGGCCAGCTCGCGCAGGCTGCCGGCCGAGAGGTCCTCGCCGTGGCTCCGCCAGCCGACCGGTAGCCACGACCGAACCACCGGATCGGCGAATGCGCGCTCGACCTCGGGACACACCACAAAGACGCGCGCGATGCCGATGTCGCGCTCGCCGTCGAGGCGTGCCGCACAAGCCTCGAGAAGCGCGGGGATCGACCGTCCAGCGGCCGTACCGGGCGCCGCGGATACGCCGCGCGGACCGGCGACGACGAGCGCTCCGAGCGCAGCCGCGAGGGCGCTGTCTGTCGCGCGCCGCCATTTTCGCATGGGGGTCTAACCCGCCCAGCGCGTCGAGGCGCGCGCCGAGGTCGACACCATCGCGTCGCAGCTGCAGCTCGAGCACGATCACGAGCGTGAGCGCGGTGTAGAAAGGCATGAAGAGGCCGCCGAGCAGCGCCGTGACGACAGTGGTAACAACCGAGAACACCGCAAGGTCCGCCGCGCCGAGCAGCTGCGCGATCAGCAGGCCGATGAGCCCGCCGACCGAATAGAAGACGAGCACGACGATGCCACCGACCGTCAGCGCCAGCGCCGTGCGCCACCAGTTGCCGCGAACCAGCCTGAACGTACGCCGCAGCGTGGCGACCGGATCGCGCTGCTCGATCACCTGCACCTGTACCACGAGGGCCACAGGCACTAGCAGCCAGCCCAGCACGACCAGGAGCGCTGGAATCAGCGCCAGCCGAACGCTCCAGCCGAGCGTCACCCACGTAGCCACGGCGGCCAGGACCGGCAGCGCAACCAGCAGAAGCGCAAGCAGCGCGGTCGCCAGCACGCCGGGCGACAGACGCAGGGCCGCGCGCAGGACCGCGGCGAGCGGCGCGATCCGACCCTGCGCGAGCTGCCACTGCCGCCAGAGCAGCGCCACCGACAGCAGCACGTTGACGAGCGTGCTGGTCACGAACACGATCCACCACGACGTCCCTTTTGCAAGCGGTGACCGCAGCAGCGTGCCGCGCGCGAGGTCGAAGGCCGCCGGAATCTGTCCGACCACGACTGCCGCGAGCGCGATGACGAGACAGCGCACGAGTGTCGAGCGAAACAGGCGAAACACGAGATCGAGCAGTTCCGCAGTGCGCAGCGGGCGGATCAGGGGCAGCAGCGTCGTCACGACAGCAATGTACCAGAGCGCTCCGCGGGCGCGGCAGCGTCATAATGTTGCGATGAAGCCGCTGACGATCACCGCGCTGCTCGACGCGGCGAGACAGGCCCTGCAGGGGACCGTCGAAGAACCGGTGCGGGAAGCGCAGGCGCTGATCTGCGCGGTCACGGGACTGTCGCGCGCAGCGCTGTTCGCGCGCGCTGACGAGCCGGTCGACGCCTCGATCTGGCAGCGCTGCGAGCAGGCCTTGGATCGGCGCTGCGCCGGTGAGCCGCTGGCCTACATCGTCGGGCGGCGCGGCTTCTGGACCCTCGACCTCGAGGTCACGCCCGCCGTGCTCGTGCCCCGACCGGAGAGCGAACTGCTGGTCGAGCGGGCGCTGCGGCATGGCGATGCCGCGGCGGACGGCGGCGAG
>CAZAWM010000386.1:0-1988 GCA_964488605.1 uncultured Steroidobacteraceae bacterium
TAGTAGTCGTGGCGGACGACCTGCAGCCAGACGAGGCGGGCGACGAGCAGGCCGAACAGCAGCGCCACCAGAACGGCCGCGATCAGGACGCGCTGCTCGAACAGGCGCTGCTCGCCCCAGTGATCCTTGATGCTCGTGCGTGCAGGCATGGCCGGCCTCGGCGCGCTAGAGCGGACGATGCAGCCGGCCGAGGATTCCCGCCACCGCGAACCAGCACACCGCGCTGACCGGCAGATGCAGCCAGCGTGTGGCTCCGCGCATGCTCGAGCCGGCCCAGCCGTCTACCATCCACAGCACCACTTCCCAGAGCGTCAGCAGCAGCGCTGCGAAGAGCATTAGCTCGAGTGGCGGACGATAGCGCACCAGCAGGTGCTGGCGGATCGCGATGTAGCCGACCAGCGCGGTGGCGAGTGCAAACTGGCCGAGCACGGCACCCTTGAAAACATCGAGCGCGAGCCCGGCGAGGAAGGCCAGTGTCAGTCCGCCGGCTCGCGGTGCCATCAGGGACCACCAGATGACCACGAGTACCAGCACGGCCGGTCGCGCAGGCGCGATCAGTGCTGGTAGCGGCAGGGTCTGCAACAGCAGACCGACGAGCGCGGACACGACGACGAGCCCACGTGGTTCGCCGTCCCGACTCATCGCGGCGCCTCTGCCGGTGCACCACGCGGCCTCGCGGCCGCTGAATCGGGCGGTCGGGCGGCGCCTGGCTCAGTCGATCTTGGGCTGGCGGATGGGTCCGGCGGCGGGGCGGGCAGCCGGGCCGGCGAGGGGTTGGCGATCGGGGCGAAGCCGGGACTGTTCGCGGCCGTCGCATCGGGCGTCTCGACGGCGGGGGCCGCCGGGTGTGCCTCGTGGAACCAGACGAACATCACTTCTCGGTCGCGGTCGAGGGCGGCGAGCGGGCGGGCGCGAACCCGCGCGAGCGGTGAGCCGCTGCCGCGGTCCACGGAGATGACCTCCGCGACCGGGAAACCCGCCGGAAAGACTCCACCGAGGCCCGAGGTCACGAGCAGGTCGCCGACTTGGATGTCGGCCTGGATCGGCAGATACGGCAGCAGCAGCACGTCGGGCTCGCCCGAGCCGACAGCGAGCGTGCGCAGGCCGTTGCGGACATCCTGCACTGGCACCGCGTGCTCGGGGTCCGTGACGAGGATGACCTCGCTGCTCCAGGGACCGACCCGCAGCGTCTGGCCGAGCAGGCCGGCCCGCGCCATGACCGCCTGACCCTTGAAGACGCCGTGCCTCGCGCCGCGGTTGATGACGAGTCGTTGCCGCAGCGAGCTTGACTCGACATTGATGACTTCGCCCGGCAGCCACTTCTCGGCGACTGGCGGCAGCGCGGCGCGCAGCCCGCGCAGCTCGGTGTTCTCGCGCTCCAGCGCCGCTAGGCGCGCCGTGCGCAGTTCGAGTTCGCGCAGCTCGCGCCGCAAGGCAGCGTTCTCCTGCTGGAGCCGCGCACGTGACTCGAAGATCTCGCTGGTCCAGCGCCAGGCGGCGGCCGGCGAGCTGACTGCAAGCTGCAGCGGATAGGCGGCGGCCTGCAGCCCGTAGCGCACCAGCTCGAGCCAGCCGCTCGTGCGGTCCAAATACATGAGCGCGACCGAAAGAATCGCGTAAACGAAGAAACGGAAGCCCGGCGCCGGCCCGCGCTGCGGCAGTGATCGGCTCGCGCGTATCCCGACGTTGGCCACTACCGAGGGGGCTTACTCCAGCCCGAAGTGACCCGGGCCCATTTCGTCCATGAGCTCGAGAATGCGTCCGCCACCGCGCGCCACGCAGGTCAGCGGGTCGTCGGCGATCAGTACCGGCAGACCGGTCTCGTCGGCCAGCAGCTTGTCGATGTCGCGGAGCAGCGCGCCGCCGCCGGTCAGCACGATGCCGCTCTCGGCGACGTCGGCGCCGAGTTCGGGCGGCGTCTGCTCGAGAGCCTGCTTGACCGCGCTGACGATGCCCTGCAGCGGTTCCTGCAGGGCCTCGAGGATCTC
>CAZAWM010000387.1:0-1955 GCA_964488605.1 uncultured Steroidobacteraceae bacterium
GGTCTCGGTGGGCAGCGGTTCGCCGTCGCACAGCGCGCGCGCGAGGATGCGCTCGCCAATTGCGAGCGCGACGCGCCGGTAGGTCGGTTCGGCGCGCACGGGTTCGAAGCGCCGCTCGCCGGTCGCCCCGGGCGGCGCCGCCTCCAGCGGCCGGTGCTCGGCGGAACCGCTCATGCCAGCGCTCCGATCAGCTCGCGGCCGATCAGCATGCGGCGGATCTCCTGGGTGCCGGCGCCAATCTCGTAGAGTTTCGCATCGCGCAGCAGCCGCCCGGCGGGGTAGTCGTTGATGTAACCATTGCCACCGAGTGCCTGGATGGCCTCGAGCGCAGCCCGGGTCGCGCGCTCGGCGGCATGGAGGATGCAGCCCGCGGCATCGGCGCGCGTGACTCGCCCGGCGTCACAGGCGGCCGCGACCTCGTAGACGTATGCACGGCTGGAGGCAAGGTCCGTGTACATGTCGGCGACCTTGGCCTGCATCAGCTCGAAACTGCCGATCGGCACGCCAAACTGACGCCGCTCGCGCACGTAGGGCAGCACGAGATCGAGTGCCGCCTGCATGAGCCCGAGCGGCCCGCCTGCGAGCACTACCCGCTCGTAGTCGAGACCGCGCATCAGCACGCGTACGCCGCCGCCGACGGCGCCGAGCACGTTCCCGACGGGCACCTCGCAATCCTCGAACACGAGCTCGCTCGTCGGCGAGCCGCGCATGCCGAGCTTGTCGAGCTTGGTCCCGGCCCGGAAGCCCCGGAAGCCGCGCTCGACGATGAAGGCCGTGAAGCCGTTGGCGCCGGCGGCCCGATCGCTTTTCGCGTAGACCACGAGCACATCCGCCTCCGGGCCGTTGGTGATCCACATCTTGGTGCCGTTGAGCAGGTAGCGGTCGCCGCGCCGCTCGGCGCGCAGCGTCATCGAGACGACGTCGGAGCCTGCCCCTGCCTCGGACATCGCCAGCGCGCCGACGTGTTCGCCGCTGACGAGCTTGGGCAGGTAACGGTCGCGCTGCGCGTCGCTGCCGTTGAGGCGGATCTGGTTGACGCACAGATTCGAATGCGCGCCGTAGGAGAGGCCCACCGACCCCGAGGCGCGCGAGATCTCCTCCATCGCGACCACGTGGGCGAGGTAGCCGAGGCCAGCGCCGCCCCAGCGCTCGGGCACGGTGATACCGAGCAGCCCCTGCGCGCCGAGCAGTGGCCAGAGGTCGCGCGGGAACTCGTTGCCGCGGTCGATCTCGGCGGCGCGCGGCGCGATGCGCTCGGCAGCGAGCCGGCGCACGGCTTCGCGCAGTTGCTGGACTTCGTCGGGCAGGTACATGGGCCTCCCGGATGCGGACGGGCGCGGTCCGCCTGCGGAATCGGTACTGGCAATAATTGTCCGACAATCCGATAATAGGCGCAACCGAGGCGACCGGGCAGGTCATCCGTGGCGAGGCTCAAGTCCCAGATCGATCCGCGCGGCGCCGAGTTCGCGGCCAGTCGGGCCGCGATGCAGGCCCTGGTGGCCGATCTCAAGGCCCGGGTGGCGGCGGTGGCGAAAGGGGGTAGCGAAAAGGCGGTTCAGAAGCATCTCGGCCGTGGCCGGCTCCTCGTACGTCAGCGCATCGATCTGCTGCTCGATCCCGGCGCGCCGTTCCTCGAATTCTCCCAGCTCGCTGCGCATGGCCTGTATGACGACGAGGTGCCTGGCGCCGGGCTGGTCACCGGCGTAGGGCGGATCAGCGGCCGTGAATGCCTCGTGATCGCCAACGACCCCACCGTCAAGGGCGGCACCTACTACCCGCTCACGGTCAAGAAGCACCTGCGCGCGCAGGAGATCGCCGCCGAGAACCGGCTGCCCTGCGTCTACCTCGTCGAGAGCGGCGGTGCCTATCTGCCGGCGCAGGACGAGGTGTTCCCGGACCGCGAGCACTTCGGGCGGATCTTCTTCAACCAGGCCCGGCTGTCGGCCGCCGGCATC
>CAZAWM010000388.1:0-1939 GCA_964488605.1 uncultured Steroidobacteraceae bacterium
CGTCCGGTTGTGCGGCCGCGGTGGCGCTCTCGGGTCCCTCTGCGGTCGACGTCGCTGCCGACCGTTCACCACAGCCTGCCAGCGCCGCCAGCAGCATCGATACCAGACCTGCTTCGATACGCCCGCTCATTCGCAATGTCTCCGGCCGCGGCCGCCCGCTCGGGGCTTACTCGGCTCGGCTGTACGGCAGCGTGGATGATTGCTTGCGAGCACTCTTGCACGATTGTACACGGCTGGCGGCGAAGCCGCACGGCGGCCTGAGCGTCGGAGGGCACGGTCACGGGAGCGGCACGGAAGGTCATGCGCTCGTGAATGCGGAGACCGCCGCACGCTTCTCGGGTACCTGGGTGAACCATGTCTGCTCGCACTCGCGCGCGGAGGTGGCACTGGCACACACCCGCTGACGGATCTTTCCGTGTCAAGGTCGGCCGATCGGCGTTGCTGCAGGCCGGACCTAGTCGCATCGCGTGCTGCACCAGGCGAACGGTAACAACAGATGTGCCGTCGGATCTCCGGCGCAATCAGCGCTTGGGCCCGGTGCGCATCGAGACCGGCAAGAGCCTGCCCGCACACGGCATCGCGCATGCGCTGCGCGAGCCCGTCGAGATCCGCGGTAAGACGGGTGTCCTGTGCAGGGAAAACGGCGCGGAGTCGATCAGCAATGAGCTCGAGAAGCAGGCTCGCCGCGAAGGCGTCAAGCGCCGCTTCATCCCACGGTTCTGGCCGGCGCAGAGCGGCATGTTCGAGCGCGGTTCTTTGGGCGGCACCGGCCGAGGAGAACCGCCAGGTCGAGCCGTGCAGCGATTGATTTTGGCGACCCGGTCGTCTCAACGACCTGAAGACGCCATCCGGCGAATTGAGGAGCAGAACAATGTCAGATCGAGATCCGCAGATGGCTGCAGCGGTCGCCGCCCTGGTCGGCGCGCTGAGTATCGCAGCCACGTCACACGCCACCGCTCAGGAGATCCCCTTCAGCAAGGCCCGGCTGTTCTTCGAGCTCAATGACACTGACGGCGATCTGGGCCTGCATGCAGAGGTCGACGGCGATCCCTGGAAGCGGCTGTTGATCGAGGATCCGCTCGAGCGCGTGATTCTGAGCGTCCTTGCGACGGGGCGTTTGCGTCGCCAGGGTATGACCGAGATCACCTTCGAGAGTGCGGAACCGGCTTTCGACGAACTGCCGCCCGCGGAGTTCTTCGCACGCTTTCCCGAGGGCGTCTACGAATTCGAGGCGATCACTCTCGAAGGCGGTCAACTGGAGTCTGAAAGCGAATTGTCGCACGTCCTGCCCGAGCCGGTCGACGATATCCGTATCAACGGCCTCGCGACTCCACCGAGCTGCGATGAGGGTGCGCGACCGAGCGTGACAGCCGGTGCTGACGTCATGATCTCCTGGAACCCGGTGACGTCGTCACATCCGGATCTGGGTCAGGCCGGCGCCGTCAGGCTGGAGGAATACGAAGTCGCTCTTGAGCGTGGTGACCTCGTCATGAGCGTGCGCCTGCCTCCGACGGTGCTGAGCTACACTGTTCCCGGGTCGCTGATTGTGCCTGGCGACGAGGGGTTCAAACTCGAGGTGCTGGCACGGGCAGACAACGGGAACCGTACCGCCGTCGAGACCTGCTTCGATGTCGACTAGACCCCCGCACACGGCAGGCGGTCCGGTCGTTGGCCGCAGTGCCCGGATGGTCGGCGCGATGATCGCCGTCGCAACGCTGCTCTGGGCGCTGCGATCGGAACCGCAGTGCCCTGATGTGGCCTCTGGCGCGCGCCATCCCGAGTCGTTGACGCCGCAGGATGCGCGTCCGTCCGCTGAGGTATTGCAGCCAGTTGGCGCCATGGCGCGACCCGCACTGGCAGATCCGGCGTCAAGCGATCCCAGTGCCGTTGCGCGCGAGGAGGCGACTCTGGCGCTCGGCGATCGGCTCGATGCAGCGAG
>CAZAWM010000389.1:0-1908 GCA_964488605.1 uncultured Steroidobacteraceae bacterium
CGGGTTGCTGCAGCCGGCGACGAGGATCACGGGGCCGGCGCTGGACACGAGCACGTAGCAGAGACCTCACCGACCCGAGGCGTCTCCCGCCGCGATAGAAACCCGACGAGTTTCCTCGACGGAGGTGCCACAGTCACTCTGGTGAGCTCGTCCCCCCGCGCTCATGCCCGCGCAGTCTCTCAAGTGCTCCGTCGATTTCGCCGCGGATGTCCTCCCACGCTACGAGGCTTCCCTTCGGAAGTTCCTCGCCTGCCGTGGCGATTCTCCGAAACGAATCAACCTCGACGCCGGATTCGATGGGAACCAAGACCCACCTTTCATCCGCGTGTTCGATCACTCGAAGCATCGACCTCGGTCGCGCGCGCAGGACCCTCGCACCGCCCGAAACGAAGCAGCGAGATTCTGCCTCGTAAAGAGAACCTGGAGGCGCTGCCTCATCGACGCTGTTCATCTGCTCGAACGAGAAGACAAGGTACTTGTTCCTAGCCTCACCGGGTTCGCCATCGAGAGGATCGATGAACTCAAGGGATCTTGCTGCGCCCTTGAAGGATTCGATGACCCGCGCCGCGACTCGGTAACCGCAGATCCGCCGCTCCTCTGCATATTCGTACTCGAGCGCAACCCGTCTCGTCACCTCGACAATCGCGATGTCGGAAGCAGAAGTCGCTAGCTCTTCTATCGAGCCCTTTGCAACAAGCGGCACTGACGCGATAGGTGCCGACGCGATAAGGCAGACAGCTGCTGCACTACGAATGGTGGAGATCATTATCTACCTCCCGAACTTTCGCATCCACATGTCAGCGAATTCATCAGCCTGCGAATCGGCAGCCCCGCCGACACCGAATCCGAGATGATGACCGTACTCGTGTAGAATCGTGTGCTCGATGACGTTACCGGGCCGGAGTGCTGGCCCATCCGGTCCAGGGCGGAACACACCGTTGCGGAACACGAAAGCTTTTCCCTTTCCGACGTGAACCGCGCGTAGTTCCGTGTTGCGAGGGTTCTCGCTCAAGAACTTGTCGAACTCGGCCTGCGTCTCGAACGTTCGCCAGCTCTCAAGCCCTCCTGTCTCGCAACCTACGTTCTTGCATGTGCCACCCCCGAGGCCGGGCTTATACTCGACGTCAAAGTCCCCGGACAGGGCGCCGACATCACGCAGCTGCTGCTCATGGCGATCGAGTGCCGCTTTACCGAGAGCGTCGTCAGCCGAGCCGACGCTTCCCCCATCGCCGGTTTCGCCACTCGCCGCGTTACTCTCGCCGCCATCGCCACTAGCTAGACCGTACGCGAGCGTGCCGATCGCAACTCCCGCGCTGAATGGACGCCCGTTCGAGAATCCGTCGACCACTCCGTAACCCGCGTACCCAACCTGGCCAGCTCGAACAGCGAGCGTGAGAGCCGCATTGCCGAGCTTCGCGAGCCCCGCGTCGACCACCCACCCGACCCCCGCCCCCACGAACGTCCCGACGAACGCCATCCCCGCCGACGCGAGCGCCAGCCCGAAGCTCCCGGTCTCGAGGTAGCTGTCGACGAAGGCGGCGGCCGCCGCGATGAGCGCGACCACGAGCAGCGAGATCCCGAAGTCCTCGCCGGTCGGATCCGTGCCGTTGATCGGGTCCCCCGGCCCGTACGCGTAGGGGCTCGCGAACTGCCGCTTCGGGTCGTGGCTCTGGAACTGCCCGAGTTCGGGGTCGTAGAAGCGCGCGCCCGCGTAGTCGAGGCCCGAGAAGGCGTCGGTCTCGTAGCCGGTGAACTCGTAGCGGGCGTCGGAGGCGACGCCGGAGACGGGGTTGCCGGCGCCATTGAAGCGCGCGCGCACCTCGCCGTACGCGTCGTAGCGCATCTGGCGGTAGATGTTGCCGTTGTAGTCGGTGACGACCTGCGTCGTGCCGAGGCGGTCGAGGTGGT
>CAZAWM010000390.1:0-1894 GCA_964488605.1 uncultured Steroidobacteraceae bacterium
ACGTGACGACGCTCGGATTGACGGAGAGCGTGCGGTCGCCTCGGAGCAGCTCACGTCTCGTCAAGTGGTGTAGTTGCCGTTGACCCTCTGGGCGTGCGTCGGGGTTGAAGTTGGGTTGGGGTGGGCGCGTGCGGGGATCGCTTGCGCTCCCCCGCGGGGGAGCGCAAGCGCGTGCGGAGCATCAGGCGGTGGCAGCCTCCTTCAGCAGGTCCGGTGGAGCCATCACGGCGTCGGTGATCTTCGCCATCGAGCGACGACTGAAGTACGCCTTCTCGCCGGCCTGCCACTCGTCGTCCTGCTCGGCGAGCAGCATCGTCACCAGCCGCAACAGCGAGCGCACGTTGGGGAAGATGCCGACGACGCGGGTGCGTCGGCGCACCTCGCGGTTGAGACGCTCGAGCGGGTTGGTCGAGTGGATCTGACGCCAGTGCTCGACCGGGAAGGCCATGTAGGCGAGCACGTCTTCGGCCATGGCGCGCAAGAGCTCGGCGGCCTTGGGGCTCTTGGCTCCGAGCGCGTGCGCGACGCTGTCGAGCTGCCGGCGCGCCTCGGCCTGGCTCGTCTGCGCGAAGATCGTCTTCACCGCGGCGAGCACCATCGGCTGATGGTTCTTGTGCACGTGCGTCAGGAGCGAGCGCATCGCGTGCACGCGGCAGCGCTGCCAGGTCGCGCCGACCAGCGTCTCCGCGACCGCTCGCTTGAGTCCCTCATGTGCGTCGGAGATCACGAGCTGCACGCCCTTGAGCCCGCGCTTCACGAGCCCGCGCACGAAGTCCTTCCAGAAGGCGTAGCTCTCGCTGTCGCCGGCGTCGACGCCGAGCACGCTGCGGCGACCTTCGGCCGTCACGCCGGTCGCGATCACGACCGCCTTCGAGCGCACGCGGCCGCCCTCGCGCACCTTCTCGTACACCGCGTCGAGCCACACGTACGGCGACTCTTCCTCGAGCGTGCGCGTGCGGAAAGCCTCGACCTCCTCGTCGAGCTCGGCGCACATGCGGCTGACGCGGCTCTTGTCGATGCCCGGACCGCCGAGCGCCTGCACCAGGTCGTCGACCTTGCGCGACGACGTGCCCTGCAGGAAGGCCTCCTGCACGACCGCCACCAGCGCCTTCTCGGCGCGCCGGCGCGGCTCGAGGAAGCTCGGGAAGTACGTCCCCGCGCGCAGCTTGGGGATCGCCAGCGACAGCGAGCCGACGCGCGTCTCGAAGTCGCGCTCGCGGTAGCCGTTGCGGTGCGTCACGCGGCCGTCGCTGCGCTCGTGCAGACCCGCGCCGATCTGGGCGCTGACCTCGGTCTCCATGACTTCGCGGAGCATCCGCTCCACGCAGCGGCGCAGCAGGTCGCCCTCGGGGCCTTGCAGGATCTGGTCAACGGAACTCGGCTGGGCCACGATCTCGTGCGTCATCGGTCGGGTCTCCTGTGGGTTCGACACGCACAGAAGAACAACCGACCCCCGCGGGGTGTACCCGCGGAGCGGAGCCGGCGAGAGCCGGCTCCGTACTTACACCACGTCACGAGACGCTATCCGTAGAGCGTGTCGCCCTGCTGCGGCGCGGCGCTCGTGGGGCGCACGAGCACGACGCCGAGCGCGAGGACGATCGCGGCGAATGCGAGGCTACGGCGGGAACGATGCTTGCAGGGGGGGGGTCGATTCCATTGGCGCGGTCTCCTCGCTCCTTGCGAATGCGCGAGCCCTACACGTCGCGGCGAGGCCAGTCGGCCGCCGGAACCTCCCGGCGCGAGCTTCGGATTGCGAGCTGGCTCTCATGCGACGCGGTTGCGAGCGCGGTCGGCCTCCGACCGTAGATCGCTCGCCCGATCTGTCAAGGGCAACGAAGGTGCCACGGCCCACGTGCGCGGTTCACATGGGTACAGGCGCCGATCGCGGGATCGA
>CAZAWM010000391.1:0-1877 GCA_964488605.1 uncultured Steroidobacteraceae bacterium
TCGCGGTGGTGGCGGCGCGCGCGGGGGGGGTGTGGGGGGCGGGGGGCAGCGCGCGGCAGACGCCGGGGCCCGCCCCGCGACTCCGCTACACGGCCGCCTTCGACCGCGAGCTCGGACTCGATCCGCTGACTGCACCCGACGCGGAGCTGCGCGACGCCGCGCGCAGCCTCGACGTCGCGCCAGCGACGCTCGCGGCCCTGACGCGCGACGAGCTGCTCGACCTGCTGATGGCGCTTGCCGTCGGACCGCGGCTTGGCAGCGGGCGCTGGACCTTCCTGACCCACTACCCGGCCACGCAGGCAGCACTCGCGCGGCTCGATCCGGGCGACCCGCGCGTTGCGCACCGGTTCGAGCTGTTCGCCGAGGGAATCGAGCTGGCCAACGGCTTCGACGAACTCAGCGACGCGGAAGAGCAGCGCCGGCGCTTCGAGACGGACCTCGCCGAGCGTCGCCGCCGGGGCCTGCCCGAACCGCCTCTCGACGCGCGGCTGCTGGCAGCGCTCGAGTCCGGTCTACCCGAGTGCACCGGCGTCGCGCTCGGTTTCGACCGACTGGTGATGCTGGCGCTCGGCGCGAGCCGCCTCGCCGAGGTCGTTGCCTTCAGCAGCGACCGCGCCTGAGCGCGCTGCCTGGCCGGCGCTGCGTCCGGCAGGCCGAACGCTCTACACTGCGCTCATGCACGCTCTGCCGAACCGGGACGCCGATCCGGCCACCCGCTACCGCACGCTCGCCGCCGCACTCGAGGCGCTGCTGGCCGGTGAACATGATCCGATCGCCAATGCCGCCAACATGGCCGCACTGATCTGGCACGGGCTCGACGGATTGAACTGGGCGGGCTTCTACCTGCGCCAGCAGGACACGCTGGTCCTCGGCCCGTTCCAGGGCAAGCCGGCCTGCGTGCGGATACCGATCGGTCACGGTGTCTGCGGGACGGCCGCCGCGCGCCGCGAGACCATCGTGGTCGACGACGTGCATGCTTTCCCCGGGCACATCGCCTGCGATCCCGCCTCGAACTCGGAGATCGTCGTGCCGTTGTTCAGCCTGCCCGGTGACGCCGGCTCGCCGCTGCTCGGGGTGCTCGATCTCGACAGCCCACTGCGCGCTCGCTTCGGCGCTGCCGACCGCGTCGGCCTCGAGGCACTGGCGCGCATCTTCGAGCGGTCCCTGCAGCGGCCTGCCTCGCCCTGAAACGGCGAGGGCCCGTACAGCGAGCGGGGCCCGAGCGCTGAAGAGGACGGCCCGTTACAGCTTGGCGCGCGAGATGTACTCGCCGGTGCGCGTATCGACGCGGATCACTTCGCCTTCGTTGATGAACAGCGGCACGCGCACGACGGCGCCCGTCTCCAGCTTGGCCGGCTTCTGACCGCCGGTGGCGGTGTCACCACGCACGCCAGGATCGGTCTCGACGATCTTCAGTTCGATGTGCGGTGGCGGCACGACCTGCAGCGGCTGCCCGTTCCAGAGCGTCACGATGCAGACCGTACCGTCCTTGAGCCACTGCGTAGCCTCGCCGACGGCAGCCTTGCCGGCAGTGTATTGCTCGAAGCTCTCCGGCACCATGAAGTGCCAGAACTCGCCGTCGTTGTAGAGATACTGCATGTCGACGTCGACGACGTCGGCTGCCTCGACAGAGTCGCCGGACTTCCAGGTGCGCTCGACGGTGCGACCGGTCTTGAGGTTACGGATCCGGACGCGGTTGAATGCCTGGCCCTTGCCGGGCTTGACCATCTCGTTCTCGACGATGACGTAAGGGTCGCCATCGACGAGGATCTTGAGACCGGACTTGAATTCGCTGGTGTTATAGCTGCCCATGGCTCGGCTTCCCGGCGCCACTCGGGCGCCCTGTACAATCGGCGTCAGGAAAAGGGCCGCGTATG
>CAZAWM010000392.1:0-1851 GCA_964488605.1 uncultured Steroidobacteraceae bacterium
CTGGCCGAGATCCGCGAGGGCCTCAGGGCGGACGTCCTCGTCGCGGGCCGCAGCGCGCCGCTGCCGGCCACGCTGAGCTACGTCTCGCCGAAGGTCGATCCGCGTACGGGCGGCGCAAAGGTCAGGCTGCGATTCGACGAGCGCGTCGACGGACTGCGTTCCGGGCTGACCGCAGACATCAACCTGATCGTCGAACGCCGGGCCGAGGCAATCACGGTTCCGCGAAGCGCGATTCTCGGCCGCGACCGGGGCGCGCGGGTGCTCGTCGTCGAGAACGGACGGGTCGCCGAAAAGCCAGTCAGCTTCATCGAGTGGCCGAGCGACAAGGTCATTGTGACGGCCGGGGTCGCACCCGGGCAGCGGCTGCTCGCCCAGCCGCGCCCCGATCTCGTCGGCGAGTCGGTGGCGCCGACGACGAACCTCGCGTCCTTGCCACGGGGCGAGGCGCCACGCGGCAGCGAGGCACGCCGTGCGCTTTGATCTGAAGGTCGCGCTGCGCTACCTGCTGTCGAACCGGCTGCAGTCCGCGCTGCTGATCGGCGGCGTGGCGATCGCCGTGACGGTCTTCACGTTCAACGCGGCGCTGATCAATGGGCTCGCCGAGTTCCAGATCCAGCGTGTCGTCGGTAACTCCGCGCACGTGACCATCGAACCCTCCCGTCCGCTACCGGCGGTCGCCCCCGCTCGCGATGGCGCCGAGCGACTAGTCGCCGCCCAGCGCTCGCTCGAGCGGCGGCCGCAGATCCGGCAGTGGCGCACCGCCGAGCAGGTCATCGACACCATCCCCGGAGTCACCGGCGTGTCCCTGAACATCCTTGGCACGGCGCTGGTGTCGCGCGGTCAGCAAACGCTGCCCGTCACGCTGAAGGGTGTCGAGCCTGCCCGCCTCTCGGCGATTGCGCCGATCGAAGACACGATAGTCGATGGCGAACCCCGCCTCGGGATCAACGACATCCTGATCGGCCGCAAGCTCGCCGCCGATCTCGGTCTGCGCGTCGGCCAGCCGCTCTTCGTCGCCAGCGACCAGGGCCGGCAGCGCACACTCACGGTGCGCGCGCTCTATGCGACGGGCGTCGACTCGCTCGATTCGCGCCTCGCGTTCGTCAATCTCGATACTGCCCGCGTACTGTTCGACCTGCCCGAGGGCATCACCGAGATCGAGATCAAGCTCGCCGACATCTACGCGGCCCGCGCCGTCGCGCGCCAGCTGGCCGATACGACCGGCCTCGAGGCGACGGCGTGGATGGACAAGAACCAGCGGCTGCGCGAGGCGCTCGAGGGTCAGGGCAGCTCCGGGAACATCATCAAGATGTTCACGTTGATCACGATCGTGGTCGGGGTCGCCAGCGCCCTGCTGCTGACCACAGTCAGGCGTAGGCCCGAGATCGGTATCATGCGCAGCTTCGGCATCTCCGAGCGCTTCGTGCTGTCGGTCTTTATGCTGCAGGGCGCGCTGATCGGCGTCATCGGCTCGGTCATCGGCTGCCTGCTCGGCTTCGGCTTCAGCAACCTGGTCTCGACCATCACGGGCGGACGCCTGCCGGTCGATCCGAGTCTCGGTCAGTACGACGCTGCGCTGCTGCTGGCCGCCGCGGCGAGTATCGCCGCGGCGCTCTGGCCGGCGCGCGCCGCCTCGCGCATCGATCCCGTCGAGGCCATCTCGCAATGACTACGCTCGACCGCCCCCGCTTTGATGGAGATACGGACATGGACGTCGCACCGCCACCGCTGCTCGAAGTCCGCGACATCCGCAAGGTGTTCGTCGACAATGAATTCGAAACGCATGTCCTCAAGGGCGTGACCTTCGCTCTCGGTCGCGGTGAGATGGTCGCCATGCTCGGGCCGTCAGGC
>CAZAWM010000393.1:0-1850 GCA_964488605.1 uncultured Steroidobacteraceae bacterium
GACCCAGTCGATCTCGCGCACGAGCAGCATCGGGTCCTCGTCGAGCTTGTCCAGCACCGCCGCCCAGCGCTGCCACACATCGTTGAGGATCGGATCGTGGTCCTGACGCGCCAGGTAGTCCTGCGCCCGCTCCAGGTAGACCCGTTGAATTTCCACGGCGGTCAGCTGCCGGCCGTCGTCCAGCTTCACCTTGCGCTTCACGGTGGGATCCCGCGAGATCTCGCGGATCGCCTTCACTGGGTCTTCGAGCTCCATCCCGTGGACCGTGTACCCCTCCTCGATCATCGAGAGCACCAACGTCGCCGTTCCGACCTTCAGGTACGTGACGAGCTCGGACATGTTGGAATCGCCCACGATGATGTGGAGGCGACGGTACCGCTCCGCGTCCGCATGCGGCTCATCCCGGGTGTTGATGATGCTGCGCGAGGAGGTCGTCGAGGACGAAGTTTTCTCGTGAATGTGCTGCGCCCGCTGGGAGATGAAGTATTGCGGTTTGCCCGACACCTTGAGCACCTTCCCGGCTCCGCTGTAAACCTGGCGGGTCACGAAAAACGGGATGAGCTGCTCGGTGACTTTCCAGAAATCGACATCGCGGCGCATCAGAAAATTCTCATGACACCCGTAGGTGTTGCCGAGCGAGTCGGTGTTGTTCTTAAAGATGTAGATCTCGCCGGAAAGGCCTTCCTCCCGCAGCCGCTCTTCCGCCGCGGGGAGACAGGCTTCGAGGAGCCGCTCGCCAGCCTTGTCGTGCACGACGAGATCGAGAATGTTGTCGCATTCGGGAGTGGAGTACTCCGGATGGCACCCGGTGTCCTGGTAGAACCGGGCTCCGTTCACGAGGAACGCGTTGGAGGGCCAACTGTTCGGGATGAGCCCTTCGAAGATATAGCCCAACACCTTTTCCATCGGCAGGTAGATTCTGCCGTTCGGGGAGAAGATGAGGCCATACTCGTTCTCCAAGCCGAAGATCCGCTGCTTCATGGGACCGGCGGGCATCATGGCGAATACCCACAGAATACACGTCGGCCCCGCCTTCTTCAACAGAAGGAGCGCTTCCGCTGCCGCCCCGGGCTCGGCATGCTTACGACGAGGAGAGCAGTTGCTTCATTTCGGCGGGCGTAAACCGGCGGAACTTCCGCCCGTCTCTGGTCCGATCCAGCACGGCCGCTTCCAGGCTCTCGAGCGAGAGCTTCTGGTTGCCCGTTTGTTCCAGCGCGCCGATGCAGAGCGCGAGGGCGGACTTGAGGTCAGGCAGTTGCGACGGCAGCTTTTCTCTGAGGATCGTCTGCACGGCTTCCGATTTTCCTCCGATGACGGAAAACTGTCGCTCGTCGATGATGCTCCCGTCGAAGGAAATCCGGTAGATCTCGTTCGCATGGCCGTTGTGTCCGATCTGGACCACCAAGATTTCAACCTCGAGGGGCTTCATCTCCTGGCTGAAGATCGTCCCCAGGCTTTGGGAATAGCCATTGGCCAGGGACCGCGCAGTCACGTCCTCCCGGCTGTACATAAAGCCCTTCAGGTCGGCATGCCGGATCCCGGCCTTGCGCAGGTTCTCGAACTCGCTGTATTTGCCGGCGCCGGCAAACGCGATGTTGTCGTAGATCTCGGAGATCTTGTGCAGCGTCGCGCTGGGGTTCTCGGCTGCCAGCAGGATTCCGTTCACATATTCCATGGCGATGATCGACCGGCCCTTGGCGATGCCCTTCTTGGCGTACTCCGCCTTGTCCTGCATCATCTGCTCGGGCGAAACGTAGTACGGCAACGGCATGGTCAGCTTTCCTTCCTCTTCCCATCGAGCAGTGCGGCGTAGACGGACCGGACGCGCGCCTCCTCCACGTCCACGATGC
>CAZAWM010000394.1:0-1842 GCA_964488605.1 uncultured Steroidobacteraceae bacterium
CACACTCTCATCGACTCACCTCGCGATCGCGACGAAACGTGCCGACGGCATAACTATTTAATTGAGGGACGAAGCACGCTCCGGAAGTTTTGCGACGATCGGTCGGGTAAGTCAACCGCGCGACGAGGATGCGCTGCGGTAAATTCTTGTCAAGGCAGCTGTTTCAAGTACTGCTCCCCGGGCTGAGTGATCTTATTGGACCTAAGCGAAGGGGACCGTCGCTTAATCGGATTTGCAAATCGGCGCAATCGCCGAAGATTCATCGCGGTCGTCGAGGCCCGCAGCCATGCAATGCTACGCGTTCCATGGCCACATCCGCCGACACGTTGCCTCAGCCCCCGCTTCCGCCGCTGCCGCCCACCGCAGCCCCGCGCCGTAGGCTGCTGGATGTGATGCGCGAGCAGATGCGCGTGCGGCGCATGAGTCTGCGTACGGAAAAGATCTACCTGATGTGGGTGCGTCAGTACATCCGTTTCCACGGCGGACGGCACCCGCGCGAACTGGGCGGACGCGAACTCGCCGACTTTCTCAGCGGTCTTGCGACGCGTCGGGGCGTCGCGGCATCGACGCAGAATCAGGCGCTCGCGGCGGTACTGTTCCTCTACCGTCACGTGCTCGAGCTCGAGCCCCCGTGGGTGGAGAATGTCACGCGCGCACCACGGCGGATCCGCCGGCCTGTCGTGCTGACCCGCGACGAGGTGCGCGCCGTGCTGGCGCGGTTGCCTGCCGCCTATGCGCTGATCGGTCATCTGCTGTATGGCACCGGGATGCGGATCAGCGAGTGCCTGATGCTTCGCGTCAAGGACATCGACTTCGCGCGCGGCGAGATCATCGTCCGCAGCGGCAAGGGCGACAAGGACCGCGTCACGGTGCTGCCGCAGTCTCTGACTCCGGCGCTGCGTGCGCACCTGAGGCGTCTGTACGCCTGGTATCGGCAGCAGTGCTCGAGCGCCGCGCCCGGAGTCTGGCTGCCGGATGCGATCGCACGCAAGTATCCCGCGGCGGCGGCGAGCTGGGGCTGGCAGTTCGTGTTCCCTGCGCGCCGACCCTGCGTCGATCCGCGTAACGGCGCGCCCGTGCGCTGGCACCTGCACGAGAAAGGACTGCAGCGCGCGATGGCGCAAGCCGTGCGGGGCGCGGGACTCGCAAAGCCAGCGTCGTGCCACACGCTGCGCCACTCGTTCGCGACGCATTTGCTCGAGTCAGGCTACGACATCCGTACGGTGCAGGAACTGCTCGGCCACTCGGACGTCAAGACGACGATGATCTATACGCACGTGCTGAATCGCGGCGGCCGCGGGGTGTTGAGCCCCGCGGATCTACTCGCGAGCGCAGCAATGCCTGGTATCGCCGCGCGCGAGCCGTCGTCACGGATCGCGATGCACGGTGTCGGGTGAGAACGCCGGCAGGCAGATCGCGACGTAGTCGGCGCCGGTCTCCCCGGGTGTGCTGTCGCGGACCCACTCGCCGGCGCGCAGCTCGATCGAGGCGTCGCGGCTGTCGCTGCCACGATACTCGACGCGCAGCATACCGGCGAGCACGAGCGTGTATTCGTCGAACTGCGGGGTCTGGCCCGGTTCGACCCAGCCGCTGGGGCTACGCATGCGCGCGATGCTCGGCGCGCCCGGCTCAGGCCGGTCGGCTGCAGAACCAGGTGCGCAGGTAGCGTGCGACGTTGGGCCCCCGCTGGACCTCGAAACCCGCGCGCTGCAGCTCGCCGGTCACGTCGGCGTAGATGAACTGCGTCGAATAGGGCTCGCCGTTGTAGCAGGCATCGATGTCGAGGAAGTACTGCAGCCCGGCGGGGATCGGCTCGCCGGCGGGGAAATCGAAGATGCTGAA
>CAZAWM010000395.1:0-1816 GCA_964488605.1 uncultured Steroidobacteraceae bacterium
CGCGATAGACGCCCGTGTGGGGGTTCGCCCCGGGCGCGTACATGACGATGTCATCGGTGTTCGGATAGCGCGCGGGATCCGGTCCGGATCTCCGTCGGCGCCGTGACCGGGTAGAGAAGTTGCGAAGGGCCATCGCCCGGGCGATCTCGCGGTTGCGAACCCAGCGAGGAGGCCCGAGCGATGGCCCGTCCGAAGACTATCGGCATCAAGAAGGTCCTGACAAGAATCCTGCCCCGTCGCGTGCTGGATCGACTTGCCGAAGACGCGGCGCTGTCCCAGCGTCGGCGCAAGATCCAGCCGCACGCCCTGTTCTGGACCCTGGTCCTCGGGTTCGGGGCCGGTCGCGAACGAACGATCGCCGGGCTGCGACGGGCGTTCGAGATCACGACCGGCGTCTCGCTCGTGCCTTCGGCGTTCTACGATCGGTTCAGCCCGGCGCTGGCGAAGTTCATGAAGGCTGTCGTCGGGCACGTGCTCACCCAGGTGGTCGAGCCGTCGCGCCAGCTCGGCGGCATGCTTGCGAGCTTCCGCGACGTCGTCGTGACCGACGCGACGGTGATCCGGCTGCACGATCTGCTCACGAAGGCGTTCCCGGCCTGCCGGACCAACCACACGCTCGCGGCACTCAAGATGCACACGGTGCTCAGCGTCAACGGCGCCGGGCCGCGGTCGATCAAGATCACCTCCGAGCGCGTGCACGACGGGCCGGTGTTCCAGGTCGGCAAGTGGGTCAAGGACCGACTGTTGGTGTTCGACCTCGCGTACTTCCGCTTCCAGCTGTTCTCGTGCATCGCGCGCAACGGCGGCTACTTCATCGTGCGGCTCAAGAAGAGCGCCGACCCGATGATCGTCGAGGCCAACCGCAAGTGGCGCGGCGCCTCCGTGCCGGTCGTCGGGCGCAGAGTCAGCGAGGTGATCGAGCGCCTCAAGCGCGAGACGATCGACGTCGTCGTCGAGGTCGCGTTCAAGCGCCGGGTCTACGGCGGCGTCCGCCACACCGACCGCGAACGCTTCCGGCTCGTCGGCGTGCGCGACCCGGTGACACACACGTACCACCTCTACCTCACCAACATCCCGCCCGACCGGCTCTCGCCGAAGGACATCGCCCAGACCTATGCCGCGCGCTGGGTGATCGAGCTGTTCTTCCGCGAATGGAAGTCGCGCTACCGCGCCGAGGACATGCCATCGAGCAAGCGGCCGATCGTCGAGGCGCTGTTGTACGCGGCCCTCGTCACAATGGTCGTCAGCCGCACGCTGCTGGCCGCGTTGCGCAAGCGGCTTGGTGCACTCGGCACGCGCGCCCCCGACGAGCGCTGGGCGGCGCTGTTCGCCGACCTGGCACGCGAGATCCTGAAGGTTGTCCTGCGCCGCTCCGCCTACGCTCTCGCGCTCGCACGCGAGCTCGACCGCGTCCTCCTGCACGAAGCTGTCGATCCCAACGTGCACCGCGCGCTGCTCCGGCAGCGCGTCGAATCGGGCACGCAGTATCAGCACCGCGTCTCCGTCGGAGCGGTCCATGCGTGAGCCTCTCCAACACCGCATTCCGGTAGACTCAGCGGTCATCGCTGCAGTCTCGTACACGACCCATGCCGTCCTCGACATCGAGTTCACATCGGGCGCTACGTACCGCTACTTCGCGGTGCCCGAGCGAGTCTTCCATGAGTTCCTCGTCGCGGAGTCGAAAGGGGCGTTCTTCAACCGGCGCATCAAGCCCTGCTTTCCGTCGACGAAAGTCGATGCCTAGCACTCGGAGATGGCCGCTAACCGATCACCGATGCACTCGGAACTGCACATCGGCATCCCCGATGCGTTCCGG
>CAZAWM010000396.1:0-1812 GCA_964488605.1 uncultured Steroidobacteraceae bacterium
AACTTCTCGCCGAACAGCCGCAGCGCGCCGGTCTTGAGCGGCACGAACACCGCACCCGCGCGCAGGCAGCCCAAATACAGCAGCAGCGCCGTCGCGGATTTCTCGACCTGGACGAGCACGCGGTCGCCAGGCTGTACGCCGCGGTGCCGGAGCGCCGCGGCAGCGCGCGCGGCACCGGCGTCGACCTCCGCCCATGTCCAGGTGCGTCGGTCCGGCTCGATCCAGCAGTCGCGATCCGCACGGCGGGATGCCACCGCGGCGAGCCGCGCATAGAAGTTATCGGCCGCCTCCGCCATGGCGACGATCCCGCGCGACCCAGGGACTCAGGGCACGGCGTCGAAGTTCGGTACCTGGGTCGGTGTCGAAGTACCGGTCGCCGGCAGCGTCGAGTTGCCGAGCTGGCGAGCCGAGTTGTCACCCCAGGCGAACACGGCCCCGTCGCCGCGCAGCGCCAGCGCGAACGAGCGCCCGCCGCTTGCCGCGCCAAGGATGCCGGACAGGCCACTCGCCGCGGTGAACGTGTTGCGCGCCGTCGTCGTGCCGTCGCCGAGCGAGCCGGCCTCGTTGGCGCCCGCGCCGCGCACGACGCCATCGGTACCGACGAGCAGCAGCAGCCGGTCGGCCGGCGCCGCGTCGACGACCTCGGCCGCCACCCCCGTGGGCACGGACAGGTCCGCCGTGAAACCGGCGCCCCGGCCGAGCTGACCGTCGCCATTCTCGCCCCAGGCTAGCGCCGTGCGGCGTGTGGTCAGCGCAACCGACAGATCGCCGCCGGCACGGATCTCGGCGATGCCGCGCAGCAGCGTGGCAACGGGTGCGCGGCGCACGAGGAAGTCACCGACGCCGAGCTGTCCCGCGGCATTGCCGCCCCAGGCCAGCACCGTGCCATCGGCCAGCAGCGCCAGCACGTGTTCGTTGCCGGCCGCGACGGCGCGCGCCGTCGCGATACCCGGCACCGCGACCGGTGCCAGCGATCCACTGACCGCGCGCGTGCCTAACCCGAGCTGCCCGGCCCCATTGACACCCCAGGCGTAGATGCGCCCGTCATCGAGCACCGCCACCGAGAAATCCCTGCCGGCCGCGATCGATACGGCCGGTCGCGGCAACGCGACCGGCGTCGGCGTGGTGCGGGTCAGCTGGTCACCGAGCCCGAGCTGCCCGTTGCCGTTGCGCCCCCAGGCATAGACGGCACCGTTCGACAGCAGCGCGAGACCGTGGTTGCCGCCGGCCGCGACGCGCGTCGCTGTCAGACCCGAGGGGAGCGTGACACGCCCGATCGTGTCACTGGCAGCGGAGGTCGTGCCGTCACCACGCTGCCCGTCGCCGTTGTATCCCCAGCTCGCGATCGACCCGTCCGAACGACGCACGAGGACGAAGCTCTCCGCCGCAGAGGCGGAGCGCGAAGCGACGATCATCGCCGGGAGCGCCGGCGGGGCACTCGTGGCACCGGCGACGACAGTGAGCGTCGCCGCCATGCTCGTCGTGGTGCCACGCGCATTGCTGACGACCACGCTGAACGTCGCACCGTCGTCGGCCACGGCTGCCGGCGGTGCGATGTAAATCGGACCCGTGGCCCCAGGGATATCCGTCGACCCACGCCGCCACTGATAGGCGAGCTCGCCGCCCGTGGCGCGCACGCCGAAGACGGGCGACTCGCCGACGGCCACGGTCTGGCTCAGCGGCTGCGTCGCGATCGCCGCGGGACCGCGGACCGTCAGAGTGGCCGGCGCACTGGTGACGAAACCCGCGCCGTTGACGACATCGACGCTGTAAATCGCACCGTCGTCGGCCGCGGTTGTCGCGGGCGTCGTG
>CAZAWM010000397.1:0-1806 GCA_964488605.1 uncultured Steroidobacteraceae bacterium
ACTGTGGCCAAGGGTCGTTCGACCCCGGAGCACGACTAGCCCGCATCTCTCACGATGCGGTTGCTAACCGGTCGTTGGTGGAGGCGTAGATCGAGGTTGATCAAAGACTTCGATCGGCGCCACACCAACGACCAGCGATGACAGAGTGTAGCCAGCGCGCGTTCCATTTCGCAGGGCCCGGCCGGCGCGAGATCGTGGCCCGTTTCGACGGCGGGACGATCAGCTCGGATGGCGGAGCGCTCTTGCTCGCCGAGGTCGAGCGTCGCACGCGGATCATCGAGCGCTTCGCGGCGTGCTTCGTCGACCACCGCGATCCGGCCAAGGTCGAGCACGACGTGCGCGAGCTCGCGAGCCAGCGCGTGCTGGCGCTGTGCCTGGGATACGAAGACCTCAGCGACCACGACGCGCTGCGCGAGGATCCCTTGCTGTGTTCGCTGTCGGGCAAACGCGAGCCGAGCGAGTGCCTGGCCGGCAAGAGCACGCTCAGCCGGCTGGAGCTTTCGACGAGCGAGGCCGCCGCGAGCGACCGCTACAAGAAGATCGCGCTCGACACCGGCGCGGTCGACCGCCTGCTCGTCGACCTGTTCCTCGAGAGCCATGCGACACCGCCGCGGTCGATCGTGATCGACTTGGACGCGACCGACTTCGCGATCCATGGCCGCCAAGAGGGCCGCTTCTTCCACGGCTACTACGACCGCTACTGCTACCTGCCGCTCTACATCTTCAGCGGCGAGCACCTGCTCGGTGCGCGGCTGCGGCGCTCGAACATCGACGCCAGCGCGGGCGCGATCGACGAGGTCGCACCGATCGTCGAGCGGATCCGGGCGTGCTGGCCGCACACGCGCATCACGATCCGTGGCGACTCGGGCTTCTGCCGCGAGGAGATCATGGCGTGGTGCGAGGCGCACCAGGTCGACTACGTGCTCGGCCTCGCGAAGAACGAGCGGCTGATCGCGATGTCGCAGTACTACCTGGGCCAGGCCCAGTGCGCCTTCGCTGCCAGCGGCAAGAGCGAGCGGGCCTACGGCGAGCTCTCCTACCGCACGCTCGACACCTGGAGCCGCGAACGACGGGTGGTGCTGCGCGCCGAGCACTCGCAGCACGGCGACAACCCGCGCTACGTCGTGACGTCACTTGATCGGGCAGGTATCGCGGCTCGCGAGCTGTACGAGCAGATCTACTGCGCTCGCGGCGAGATGGAGAACCGCATCAAGGAGCAGCAGCTCGACCTGTTCGCCGACCGCGTCAGCGCCGAGACGATGCGCGCCAACCAGGTGCGCCTCTACTTCGCGTCGATCGCGTACACGCTGATGCAAGCGCTGCGGCGGATCGGGCTCGAGGGCACCGAGCTCGAGCACGCGCAGTGCGGCACGATCCGGCTGCGGCTCCTGAAGATCGGGGCCCGCATCACGACGTCGGTTCGGCGCATCGTGGTCTCGCTGAGCGAGGCTTTCCCGCTTCAGCAGCTCTTCGCGCGCGTCATCGACAAGCTCCGCGAGCCGAGTCCGAGCTCCGCCTGACGCACGTCGTCGACGTCGACGCCCTGACGCGGCTCGCGCTGCGGGCGGCAGCGTGCCCGTGTGCCAAGGACGCCTGCTTCACGGGCACCCGAGCACGCGCCAATCCCCGCTCGATGTCCGCCGAATCAAGTTCGGGACGCTCGCTGAGACCTGCGGCGTCCGCGCCGTGCTCACCGATCGCCTCGGCCGACGTCCCGCGGCCACACACCTACGTCTCGTGAGAGATGCGGGCTAGTCGTGCTCCGGGGTCGAACGACCCTTGGCCACAGTTCGGGGTGCTCGCAGG
>CAZAWM010000398.1:0-1796 GCA_964488605.1 uncultured Steroidobacteraceae bacterium
CAAGCCGAGCGCCGCATCCCCGCCACCGACGCAGCAGGCCGCGACGGCGAGCGCGAGTCTCGGACGCACGCGAGCCCCGCCAGGGAACACGGCATGGCGAATCGCGGCCGCAAGCTGTGGCGCGCAGTCGGGCGAGTCGCAGCCGGCAACGGCAACCTCGAGCGCCTGCTCGAAACCCGACAGCGCCTCCACTAGGACTTCCCCATGCGCCGTGTCATGTTTTGTTGTCATTGTGGCTGTCAGTCAATATAGACACCTTCGGGATAACCCGTCAACGTGATGACCGCAGCCCCGACATTGCCGGCGGCGTCGCCCGCCACCCCGCCGCTGGCGCCATTCCGCTTCGACCGGCCGCTCGCCAGCGACGGTTACGTGTGGTGGTACGTCGACGCGCTCAGCGACGACGGTCGGCACGGGCTCACGATCATTGCGTTGTTGGGCACGGTGTTCTCTCCCTACTACGCCCGCGCACGGCGCCGCGGGCCGACGAACCCGCTCGACTACTGCGCGTTCAACGTCGCTCTCTACGGCGAGGCCGGTCGGCGCTGGACGATGACCGAGCGTGATGCGGCGGCGGTGCGCCGGAGCGCGCGGCAGCTCGTCATCGGCCCGAGCGCGCTGTCCTGGGACGGCACTCGCCTGCGTTATGACATCGACGAGGTCACCGCACCCTGGCCACGCCGTCTGCAAGGGCGCGTGACGGTCGAGCCTGCCGCGCTCGGATCGCACCGTTACGCGCTCGATGCGGCGGCGCGCCATCACTGGCAGCCGCTCGCCCCGCGCGCACGGATCCGGGTCGAGTTCGAGGCGCCGAGTCTCGACTGGCAAGGCGACGCCTATCTCGACTGCAACGAGGGCGAGCGCCCGCTCGAGGCCGACTTCGAGCGCTGGACTTGGTGCCGGGCAACGGCCGGAGCGACCACCACGGTGTTCTACGACCTCGAACCGCGCGACGGCGCGGCGCGCAGCCTCGCGCTCGAATTCGACGACTCGGCCACGGCGCGCGCGATCGAGGCGCCACCGATGGCCGAGTTGCCGACGACGCCATGGGGCATTGCCCGGCACACGCGTTGCGATCCGGCGACGCGGCCGGCGGTGCTCGAGACGCTCGAGGACGGTCCGTTCTATGCGCGTTCGCTGATCGCGAAGTCGCTGGGCGGACGCGCCGTTCGCGCGGTGCACGAGAGCCTTTCGCTGCGCCGCTTCTCGTCGCGCTGGGTGCAGTCGCTGCTGCCAGTGCGCATGCCGCGGCGGCGCAGCCGCTGAACGCACGCCCGGCCGCGCGACTTCAGGCAGCGCCGTCGCCGATCCGGTCGCGCCGCTCGAGCCGCTCGAACAGCTCGAGCACGGCGACGAGCTGATCGCCGAAGGTGCGCGCGGAGCTGTTCGTGGACGACGGGCAACGGTCGTCGTGGCGTTCGATCTCCCGGATCAGCGGCTCGGCAGCCGGAAGCGCCCCAGGATCGCGCTTCGCGGCGGGCAAAGCAGACGCCGTCAGCGCCCGCGCGAGCAATGCGAGCTTGCGGCGCGTCGGGACGACCGCGCGACCCGAGACCGAGTCGAAGCCGCGTCGCGCCACCTCCGTGCCGATTTCGGCGTACATCAGGCGCGCCGCGTGGATCGCCGGACGGCAATCGGCCGGCAGGAACGCCACGCCGAGCGCAGCGCGAGCGTACAGCGCGCCCGCATGCTCGATGAGGCGCGCGACGACGACGCCGAGCGCGGCGCTGAAACGCGGTGCCCGCAGCAGAGCCGCCGCATCCACGCCCGCTTCGTCGAGCCATTCGAGCGGCAGA
>CAZAWM010000399.1:0-1785 GCA_964488605.1 uncultured Steroidobacteraceae bacterium
GATGGCGACCTTGTGCGGCGGCATCGGCAGCCGCGCAAGTTCGTCATCGAGCGCCTTGCGGATCGCCTTCTCGGTGTCCGTCGCGGTGCCGACGGGCGTGACCACTGGGCCGGACACCCATGCGCCGGTGACGACCACCGGCGGTGGGTAAGCATGGACGATCGTCAGTGAGCCTCGCAGCGTGTTCTTGAGCGTTGCTGCTGCCTTGAGGATCTCGGTGTCGAGCTTCGCAGGCTTGGCATGCGTGTGGAGCGGGTCTACGGCAGCGACGATCGACGGATGCAAGTAAGGCCGCGGCGTCTTCACGACGAGCACGGGGCAGGGAGCTAGCCGCAGTAGGTCCCAGTCGGTGTAACTGAGGATCGCCCCTGCGATACGTCGACCCGCGTGCCGCTCGGCCACGATCAGATCCGCCTTCGTTTTCAAGGCGCGGCGTACCACGGCCTCCGAAGCGGGATGGTCCCATTCCGCCGCCACGACGACCTCGACCTCGTGTCGCCGCACCTGGTCGGCGATCTTCTCGAGTCGCGCCATGGCCTTGGACTGGACCTCGGCCTCGTATCGACGTAGGCCTTGTCCGCCGCCACTGACGGCGTCGACGAGCACGGTCTGCGCAAGACCGTGAAACAGCTCGAGCTGGGCACCGGTCGCGCGCGCTAGCTGCGCGGCCTTCTTGACCGCCGGCAGCGAGCGGGCCGACGGATCCTTGACCGCGACCAGAATCTTTCCTATCGCCTGCATATCGCACTCCCCTGATCTGATGCGCGACCGTCGTTGAATGTTGGTCGCGCGGCTTGCGCAGCGCCATCCGCAACTCTGCGTATGCCCGGAGTTGGCAAAGCGCTGGCCTTATCGCTACATTGCATCGATTAGTGCGAAAACGCCAGGGCACGCGACATCGGAGTCCGCATGAGTCTCGATACGCTGTTTGCCGACGTCCTCGAGGGCGATGAAATCAGTGTCGACCTTCATGATCGGCGCACTGCGTCGAGCGATGTCTATGCGACGGGCCTGCTCGTCGACGCAGTACTGCGGCCGCGCGACAAGCAGCGGCTCGCGCGCGCTGTCGGGGTCGCTACGCGGGCCGGCTACGCCATCGTCGCGCGTGGCGGCGGCATGTCCTATACGGGCGGCTACCTGCCCGCCGTCGATCGCACGCTGCTGATCGACACCGCGCGGCTCGATCGCATCGTCGAGATCAATGCCGAGGACATGTACATCACCGTCGAGGCCGGCGTGACCTGGAAGCGCATCTATGAAGCGCTCGACCCGCTGAATCTCCGCCTGCCTTTCTTCGGCACTTTCTCAGGCGCACGCGCGACGGTCGGCGGCGGCCTGTCGAACGGCGCGCTGTTCCTCGGTACCGCGCGCTACGGCACGGCGGCCGACTGCATGCTGGGACTCGAGGTCGTACTTGTCGACGGAACGCTGGTGCGCACCGGTCAGGCTGCCTTCCGCAATGTCCGCAAGCCGTTCTACCGCACCTACGGCCCAGACCTGTCTGGCCTGTTCGTCCACGATTCGGGCGCGCTCGGCGTCAAGGTCCAGGCGACGTTCAGACTGATCGAAAAGCCCGCCCACTCCGGTTTCGTCTCGTTCGCCTTTCCCGACATGCAAACGGCCGGTGCGGCCCTGTCGGCGGTCGCGCGCACCGGTGCCGCCGAGGAGGCCTACGTCTTCGATCCGGAAACCACACGCAGTAATCTCGACAGCACCTCTCTGCAGCAGGGGGCAAAGATGCTGCTCAACGTCGTCAGGGGCGGCTCGTCACTGTTCGACGGTCTC
>CAZAWM010000400.1:0-1777 GCA_964488605.1 uncultured Steroidobacteraceae bacterium
AACCGCGAGAATCCCATACGTGAGCTTCGCTCTCATGCCCCCTCGACGCGGACAGGCCGGCCGATGGCCGCAGCCGGCGCGTTTTTCGGCGGAGCTTAGCAGCACGCGCGCACGAACACTATCGCCGCACGCGGCGCCGGTCGGGAGTTCAAAGATGGGCTCGCGAGGCCTGCGCTTCGTAGGCGCTGCGGTTATAGCGAGTGTTCGAGTGATGCCGAGCGTCTCGGCCGCGGCGCGCTTGTCGCCGTTCAAGCAGCCGAAGCGCAGATCGCCCTGTCACTTTCGCTGTGCGCTTTCGTCTAAGCTTCCTCCTCGACCGTGCGCAGCGCCTCCGTGCTGCCGCTCGGCTTAGTGGTCTGGACCGTAAGTTCGGTGACGTATTTTCTCACGCGGCGCGGGCAAGCGTTTCCCGGGCACGGACTTTGGAGAGCAGTTTAGCGGGGTCCTCGCGCGTGAACTTCCACTGGAATGGCTGTGCGACGGTTTCGTAGTGCTTCTGGAAGCTCAACAGCCGTTCCTCGAGCTGAGCGAGGGAGCGCAGATCATTTGGCGTCAGCGCCTTGCGTTGGACGATCGAGAAGTAGATCTCGATCTGGTTGAGCCAACTGGCGTGCACGGGCGTATGGACCGGAATAATGGTAGGCCAGCGCTGCTGCAAGCGCTTGATGCAAGTTTGGCCGCGATGCGAAGAACCGTTGTCCATGATCCAGAAGACGCGCCGGGCGGAGCGGTACGGCTCTTGGCGCATGACTTGGTGGACGAGACGACCGAAGGGGGCGATGCCGGTCTTGCGTTCGCAGCGACCGAAGATCTTGGCCCGCTGGACGTCCCAGGCCGCCAGATACGCCCACGCTCCACCGCGTACGTACTCGTGCTCGACTCGCATGGTGCGGCGGGGCGCCGGCGCCAAGGTCGGGTGTCGGCGGCGGCGCGGCTGAATGCTGGTCTTCTCGTCGGTCGAGATCACGCAGTCCTCTGCCGACAACGCCTTGCCCTCCCAGCGGCCCTCGTACAGATCGAGGACTCGGCCTGCCTTCTGCTCGAATGCGGGGTCACGCGGGAAGATCCAACTGCGGTGCGTCCACGGACGAATAGCGTCCTCGGCGAGCCACCGCCACAGTGTCGACTCGCCGATCGAAGCGACGATGCCGCGCTCGATCACCGCCCGCTTGATCTCGGTCATGCTCCAACGCGACAGCGGCACTCCCGCGTTGTGAGGCAGCTCGCAGGCGAGTGCCTTAACGGCGACGACGACGCTGGGGGGAAAACTGCGCTGGGCGCCCGATTCGAGGTTCTTCCTCGAGGCCGGCAAGACGTTTCTCGAAGAACCGTTTTCGCCACTTGCTGACGATCTGTCGTGGAGTATCGAGTCGTGCCGCGATGCGGTCATTTTCAAGGCCCTGGGCAGCGTAGAGAACGATCTTCGCTCGGACGACATCACGATACGGTGACGTATATGCTCTGGCCAGACCTTCGAGGTACTGCCGCTCGCTGGCCGAGAGAGTGATGGTATATGGGCTTTGGCGCGGCACCGAGCACCTCCATTGGCGATTTGGTGCCGCTATTATACGTCATAGTATTTATGGGGACGTGTACTTAGCCGCTGAAGCGCTCGAAGAGCCCGAGCACGAGGCCGACGATGATCCCGAGTGAAGAGTTGCAGAGGCGGGAGAAGACGCGACTGGACCGCCTGTCACGCGGCTTGCATGGCTTGCGCTCTTCCTGCGGGCTTCAGCCGGCAAGCCGCGCGCCAGGCTGCGTCGGCGGCGATCGACGC
>CAZAWM010000401.1:0-1766 GCA_964488605.1 uncultured Steroidobacteraceae bacterium
CGCAATGGGACGATAGGCTGCGAACGGACGGCCGCGGGGGCAGTCCATTACTAGTTAGACGGCCGGAAGCCAGCAGACAGGAGAACCGGAGGCGGTGCATGAGTGAGGCGGTCGACAAAGAGATTCACGCCATCAAGTCGGTGCTTGCCGCTCTTGAACCGCTTGATGGTCCGGCACGGACCAGCGTTCTCGACTACGTAATTCGCAGACTCAGCATCGCCATGGCGGCACCGGGCCTCAACACCGCCGCCACCTCCCCGACCACGGCTTCGCCATTGACGCCGGCGATTGCCGCTCCGGGCGGAGCAAGCACGCCGCACATCGAAGCGCTCAAGAATGAGAAGAGTCCCCGGTCTGCGAACGAGATGGCCGCCCTTGTGGCGTACTACCTCTCACACGTCGTGCCTCCCGAGCAACGAAAGAATGCGATCAACACGCAGGATATCGAGACGTATTTCAAGATCGCCAGTTTCCCGCTCCCGCGACAGGTAAGGGTCACGCTTCAGAACGCTCGCAACGCTGGGTACTTCGATAGCGTTGGGAACGGCGAGTACCGGCTGAATGCAGTCGGGTACAACCTCGTGGCACACAACATGCCGCGCGGCGCCGAGAAGGCATCGCGCGGACGCAAGAGCCGCACAGCGAAGAAGCGAGCACCCACCCGCAAGAAGCGCTGACCGTGGTTGCTCCCTTCCTTGCAGAGCTCGACGCCTTCGCTGCCGCCGTCAAGCGAGCGAAGTCTGTCAACGTCAACGATCAATCCACAAAGGACCGAGCGATTGCGCTCGCGGGTCGCTACTTCGAGGAGTGCCGCCCTTCAATTGTGGCCGCCATCGGCGAGAACGAACTCGTTGGGGCGCTGGACTCTGGGTGGCAAGATCTGGTCCGCCTTGCTCACGGAAATAATGCGCGGAAGTCCTACACGAGCAAGCTGCGCGTCCTTCGCGAAAAGTTGCGCGATGCCAATGTCTCCCTCGTTGCTGCACCGCCCGCCTCACGAAGCGTCGGAACCTTGTTCTCCTCAGAGGAGCAGCTCATCCTCGGCACGATCGAGAACCTGGTGCCCTCAGCATCCGCATCGTATCGGCAAGGGCTGCTCGACCTTCGGGGACCCGATCGAGTCTCGTACAGAGGCACCGCGGTGGAATTCCGAGAGGCACTCCGCGAGGTGCTCGATCACCTCGCGCCGGATGATCAAGTCACGCGGCAGGACGGCTTCAAGCTCGAACCCGGGCGTACGCGACCAACAATGAAACAGCAGGTTCGATTCATCCTTAGGGCGCGCGGGCTGGGGAAGAGCCAACGCGAGGCATCTGAGAAATCGGTCGGGTTGATCGACGAGCGGATAGGCGAAATCGCCCGTGCGATCTACGAGCGCGCCTCGGTCGCGACCCACGTCGTCGAAACGAAGGCCGAAGTGGCCCAGATCAAGCGGTTCGTCGATACCGTCCTGTTCGACATTCTCGAGATCGCAAGCTAAGGAGCCGGCCGTCTAACACGCCGCTGAAGCTGACGACCGCGGGCTTCAGCCGCGCGGGCGGCCGTGCTCGACACGGATCATGGTAGGATCATCGGCGGCCGCAGCTTAGCGGCCATCCGTTGGGCAGCGCCGGGAGGACGAAGGACAACGTGAGTTCGTCGTTACTCGGCGGCTGCCTATGCGGCGCGATCCGGTACGAGTGTCGCGCTGTGCCCAAGCTTGCGCTGTTCTGCTGTCAGGCGACACGAAAAACTGACCCCCCGGCGACACGAGAAATTGACCCCCG
>CAZAWM010000402.1:0-1757 GCA_964488605.1 uncultured Steroidobacteraceae bacterium
TTGCTCGATGCGCCGGCGCCGCTCGAGGCGATCGTGATTGCAACCGGATCCGAGGTCGCGCTCGCGGCGGACGCGGTGCGGTCGCTGCAGGCGCGAGGGCGCCGGGTGCGGCTGGTATCGATGCCGAGCATCGACGTCTTCGAGGCGCAGGACAAGGCTTGGCACGAACAGGTGCTGCCGGACGCGGTGACGGCGCGGGTCGCGGTCGAGGCGGGGGCCACGCTGAGCTGGTGGCGATTCGTCGGCTCGCGCGGGCGCGTGATCGGCATCGACCGGTTCGGCGCCTCGGGCAAGGGGCCGGACCTGTTCCGCCACTATGGCCTGACGGCCGATAACGTGACGCGCGCCGTCGAGACGCTGCTCGGTAGCTGAGAGGGTCACGGATACAAGCAGGAGGAGGGGCGATGGCAATCAAGGTGGGCATCAACGGCTATGGGCGCATCGGTCGCAACGTGCTGCGTGCGCTCTATGAATCCGGCCGTACCAGGGAGATTCAGATCGTTGCGATCAATGACCTCGGCGATGCGAAGACGAACGCTCACCTGACGCGCTACGACACGGCGCATGGCAAATTCCCGGGCGAAGTGGCGGTCGACGGCGACTCCATGATCGTCAACGGCGACCGCATCCGGGTGCTCGCCGAACGTGATCCCGCCAAGTTGCCGTGGGGCGAACTGGGCGTCGAGTTCGTACTGGAGTGCACGGGGCTGTTCACGAGCAAGGCCAAGGCTGCAGCGCACCTCGCCGGCGGGGCCAGGAAGGTCGTCATCTCGGCGCCGGGCGGCGAGGATGTCGATGCGACGATCGTCTACGGCGTCAACCACCAGTCGTTGAAGTCCTCCTATTCGGTCATCTCGAACGCCTCGTGCACGACCAACTGTCTCGCGCCTGTCGCGAAGGTGCTCAACGACTCGATCGGCATCGAGAGTGGCCTGATGACGACCATCCACGCCTACACGAACGATCAGGTGCTGACCGACGTCTATCACTCGGATCTACGCCGCGCGCGCGCGGCGACGATGTCGATGATCCCGACGAAGACCGGGGCTGCGGCGGCCGTAGGTCTCGTGCTGCCCGAGCTGAAGGGTAAGTTAGACGGCTTTGCCGTGCGGGTGCCGACGATCAACGTCTCGCTGATCGACCTGACGTTCACGCCGAGCCGGGCGACGACAGTCGAGGAGATCAACGGCCTCATGAAAGCGGCGGCTGCGGGTTCGCTCAAGGGCATACTGGCCTACACCGATGCACCGCTCGTGTCGATCGACTTCAACCACGATCCCGCTTCCTCGACCTACGACGCGACGATGACCAAGGTGATCGGCGGCCGCCTCGTCAAGGTTTGCGCGTGGTACGACAACGAGTGGGGTTTCTCGAACCGTATGCTCGATACGACGGTCGCCTGGTCGCGCGCGGCCTGAGGAAGTCATCGTGAAGGTGCTGCGCATGACGGACCTGGACCTTGCGGGCAAGCGGGTGTTGATCCGCGAGGATCTCAATGTGCCCGTGCACGACGGGCGGGTCACGAGCGACGCACGCATCCGCGCCTCGCTGCCGACGCTGCAGCATGCGATGCAGGCCGGTGCGCGGGTCTTCGTCATGTCGCATCTCGGGCGCCCCGAGGAGGGCGTTTTCAGCGAGGAGTTCTCGCTCGCCCCCGTCGCGCGCCGTCTTGGCGAGCTGCTCGGCAGGCCCGTACCGCTCAAGCGCGACTGGCTCGAAGGTGTCGACTGCGCGCCGGGCGAGCTGGTGCTCTGCGA
>CAZAWM010000403.1:0-1742 GCA_964488605.1 uncultured Steroidobacteraceae bacterium
CTGCTCGTCTTCGTCTCCATCGCGCTGGCGGTGTTCTTCGGACTGACTGCTGTCACGCTCGATACGATCTTTCGCGATCTTGCGCAGCGCTCGCTGCGTGAGCTGCTCGATGCCCAGATCGTCGCGCTGATCGCCGCCGCGGAGACCGACGTCCTCGGGCGCGTCAAAGGCGCCTCGACCGAGGCGGATGCGCGATTGCGGACGCCGGGCTCGGGCCTGTACGCGGAGATCCGCAGTCTCGATGGCCGCAGTCTATGGCGCTCGCCGTCGACAGCGGGCACGTTCATCGACTTCGCCGCGCCAAACGGAGTGACAGTGCCGGCCCTGCGCCTCGTGCGGCTCGCCGATGGCACGCGCGTGGCCATCGCCGGCCGCGGCATCAGCTGGGAGTACGGTCAGGAGCAGGCCGTGCAGGAGCTGGTTTTCGCGGTCGCGACCAGCATGCAGCCCTATGACGAACAGCTCCGCGCCTTCCGCACACAGTTGTTCGGCGGTCTGTCTGCCGCAGCGTTACTCGTGCTCGCATCGATCGCCGTGCTGTTGCGCTGGCTCACGAGCCCGATCAGGCGCCTCGAGAGCGAGATCGCCGCGCTCGAGGGCGGCCGTCTGGCCGTACTCGGCAGCGGTTACCCGCGTGAACTGGCTGGTGTCGCGCAGGCCGTCAATGCCTTGCTCGAGAGCGAGCGGCGGCGTATCGCACGCTATCGCGACACGCTCGGCAACCTCGCGCACAGCCTGAAGACGCCTCTGGCCGTCATCCAAAGCGCACTCAGCGGCTCCGCGGAGCCGGCCGCGCTGACACGCCAGATCGAGGGGGAGGTACAGCGCATGCGGGGCATCATCGAGCATCAGCTGCGCCGGGCGGCGACGAGCGGCGGCCGGGTCATGGGGCAGGAACCCGTGTCAGTCGCATCCGTCGTGCAGGAGCTGCGCGCGGTCATGCTCAAGGTCCACGCGCACAAAGACCTCACCATCGAGACCGCGATCGAAAGCGGACTGCTGTTTGCCGGCGATCGTGCCGATCTGCTCGAGGCACTCGGCAATTTGCTCGACAACGCCTGCAAGTGGTGCCGTGGCAAGGTGCGCGTCGAGGCCGCATTGCTCGGCGCTGATCAGCATGGCCGCGAAGGGTCGTCCGGTTCCATGCTGCGCCTGCGGGTCGAGGACGACGGGCCGGGCATGCCGGAGGAGTTGCGGCAGAACGGTCCAATGCGCGGCAAGCGCGCCGACGAGACGATCCCCGGCCACGGCATAGGACTCGCGATGGTCGCCGAGATCGTGGAGCTCTACGGCGGTGAGCTGCGATTCGACGTCTCGCCGCTCGGAGGCTGCCGGATCGATCTGATCGTTCCGGCGGCGCCACACTCGCGTGCCCGCTGAGCGCTGGGAGCGGAAGACCCGGTCGTTGCCGCGCGTGCCTTCGAGCGCGAGAAGATGCAGGTGTTTCTGGCGAACTGCTTCTGGCTGCGATAGCCCGGCCCGTCGCGCTCCTGAGGCCGCCGTCCCGCTATCTCATTAACCAGACGTGACGGCGTGTCTCGCGATGCCTGCTCCGGGCGGCGCACGCTAGCCGATATCGAAACGGACGCCCTGCGCGAGGGCGATCCCACCCGACCAGTTGATGGTAGTGGTCTGCCGACGCATGTACGCGCGCCAGGCGTCGGACCCGGCTTCACGGCCTCCGCCGGTGTCCTTCTCGCCGCCGAAGGCCCCACCGATCTCGGCGCCCGAAGTGCCGAGAT
>CAZAWM010000404.1:0-1740 GCA_964488605.1 uncultured Steroidobacteraceae bacterium
GCAGCAGCACATCAAGAGCGGTGCATTGCGCGCCATCGGCATGGGCGGCGGCCAGCGCACGCCGGCGGCGCCGGACATCCCGACGATCGCCGAGCAGGGTACGCCGAGCTACGTCGTCGAGGCATGGTTCGCGGTGCTCGGACCGAAGGGCATGGCCGCGGCTGACGTGAAGCGCGTGCACGATGCGGTCAAGGCCGCGTTCGCCGACCCGGCGGTCAAGGAGGCGATGGACAAGCAGGGCAACACCATCGCCATCAGCACCACCGAGTTCGCACAGTCGTACTTCCGCAGCGAGAAGGACAAGTACGCCAAGCTCGTCAAGAAGGCGGGCATCGAGCTCCAGTGACTGATCCTGGACAATCGCGGCCGACCATGCATCCACGCACGCTATACGACAAGCTGTGGGATGAGCATGCCATCCATACCGAAGCGGACGGCACGACCATCCTGTACATCGACCGCCACCTCGTGCATGAGGTGACCAGTCCGCAGGCCTTCGAAGGCCTGCGCCTGGCGGGCCGCAAACCCTGGCGCGCGAGCTCGATCGTCGCCACCGCCGACCACAACACGCCGACGAACCACTGGGAGCGCGGCTACGACGGCATCGCCGACGCGACGAGCAAGCAGCAGGTGCTGACGCTGGACGCGAACATCAGGGCCTTCGGCGCCGCGGCGTACTTCCCGTTCCTCGACAAGCGCCAGGGCATCGTGCACGTGATCGGCCCGGAGCAGGGGGCCACGCTGCCGGGCATGACGGTGGTGTGCGGCGACAGCCACACCAGCACGCACGGCGCCTTCGGCGCGCTGGCGCACGGCATCGGCACGAGTGAAGTGGAACACGTGCTGGCCACGCAGACGCTGCTGGCGAAGAAGGCGAAGAACATGCTCGTGAAGGTGGACGGCACGCTGCCGCGCGGCTGCACGGCCAAGGACGTCGTGCTGGCGATCATCGGGCGCATCGGCACTGCCGGCGGCACCGGCTGCACGATCGAGTTCGGCGGCGCGGCGATCCGCGCGCTGTCGATGGAAGGCCGCATGACGGTGTGCAACATGGCCATCGAGGCCGGCGCTCGGGCCGGGTTGGTGGCGGTGGACGACAAGACGATCGACTACATCCGCGGCCGGCCGTTCGCGCCGCACGGTGCGGAGTTCGAGATCGCCGCCGCCTACTGGCGCTCGCTGAAGAGCGATGACGGCGCGGCGTTCGACCGCACGGTCGAGATCGACGCGTCGCAGCTCGTGCCGCAGGTCACCTGGGGCACGTCGCCGGAGATGGTGGTGTCGATCGAGGATCGCGTGCCCGACCCCGAGCGCGAGAAGGATGCGACTCGGCGCGACGCGATCGAGCGCGCACTGACCTACATGGGGCTCGAGCCGAACAAGCGCATCGACGACATCCGCATCGACAAGGTCTTCATCGGCTCATGCACCAACAGCCGCATCGAAGACCTGCGCGAAGCTGCAGGCGTGGTGCGCAAGCTCGGCAAGCGCGTGGCCGGCAACGTGAAGCTGGCGCTGGTGGTACCGGGCTCGGGCCTCGTGAAAGCGCAGGCCGAACGCGAGGGCCTGCATGAGGTGTTCGAGGCCGCGGGTTTCGAGTGGCGCGAGCCGGGCTGCTCGATGTGTCTTGCGATGAACGCGGATCGATTGGAGCCGGGCGAGCGATGCGCCTCGACCAGCAACCGGAACTTCGAGGGCCGCCAGGGCGCCGGCGGCCGCACTCACCTGGTCAGCCCGGCG
>CAZAWM010000405.1:0-1730 GCA_964488605.1 uncultured Steroidobacteraceae bacterium
TCGCGCTGACCGCGAAGTTGCTTCCATACTGCGTCGTTCCCCCGACGTCGAAGGTGATGGTCATGGGCGCGGCACCGGTCGCCGGACTGTAGGCCGGATAGGTCAGCAGACCGTTGGCCGGCCCGGTCAGCCGCCCCGAAGTCGAGTACTGCAGCACCTGCGGTCCGCCGACTGCGTTGCCGTCGATGTAGAGCCGCTGCTCCCACTCATTGGTATTGGCAGTCTTGACGAAGTAGAGCGTCGCCGTGTGCGCCGCTCCGAGCGAGTCGTAAACCGTCATCGAGGTCGCATGGTTGTACGTGTCGGGGTCGGTCACGCTGAATGGAGCGACCGACGGCGGCGTGGCATTGCCGGGCAGGTTCAGCACCGTCTCGACATTCGACGTCGCGGTGGGCGGGCTCTCGCTCGTGACGAGGCGCAGATCCGCGAGCGCGCCGGTGTTGAACCCTCCTCCTGGGTTCGGCGGGTAGGTCTGTAGCCGGTGGTTGTTGCTGTTGACGACGTAGCCGTCGCGATCGACCTGGAAGGCGCCCGCCCGCGTATAAAGCAGCGCACCGTTGTCGCTGAGGATGAAGAAGCCTTGTCCGCTCAGAGCGAGATCGAGCGAATTGCCGGTCGAGTCGATGTTACCCTGCTTGAACTGTTGCGCCACGTCGGCGACGCGCACACCATTACCGACCGCGCTGCTGCTCACCCCCTGTGCGGAGACCGAGAACACCTCGGCGAACTGGGCACGCGAAGCCTTGAAGCCGATCGTGTTCGTGTTGGCGATGTTGTTCGCCGTGACCGCAAGATCGGTCGAAGCCGCGTTGATGCCTGACAATGCGAGCCGAAAAGCCATCTGACACTCCTTGAGGAATGGATGTGAGCGGCGCTACATCACGCGCCGGACGCGGTCGAGCGGCACCGGACCGCCCGATGTGTTGAGTAGGAGGGCGCCAGTCGTGCCGTCGATGCTCACACTGTTCACCCGCTGTTCGAGCAGCACTTCGAGTGACTCGCCCTTGCTACCGACGACGCCGACGGCCTCGATTGCGTACAGTCCGGGCGCCGCCCTCCGGCCGGCCTGGTCGACGCCATCCCACTGGAAGTCCACGAGGCCGTTGCCGGCGGGCACCTCGAAGCGGCGCACCAGCGCCCCCGACAAATCGCGCACGGCGACCTGCACGGCGCTGGCACCCGGCGGAGCCACGACCGCGCCGCTCAAGCCGCCTGCAGCTCCGAGCCGGCCGGTGGTGGCCGCGGACAGCACGTCTCGCCCCAGCAGGCTCGCGCCCTCCATCAGGCCCGCGGAGCCGAGAGTCGCGTTCAGCGAAGCGAGCGACTGCTGCATGGCCTGGATGCCGGTGACGGTGCTGAACTGTGCGAGCTGCCCGAGGAACTGCGCCGGTTCTAGCGGCTTGAGCGGGTCCTGATTTTTGAGCTGCGCGAGCATCATCTTCAGGAACTCGTCCTGCCCGACACTCTGCCGGCGCGGTGCCGGCGACGTCGTCGACCCCACCTCACTGCCTGACCGGATCTGCGCGACTGCCATCGTTGGTCTCCGTTTGACTGCCTCGCTCACTGCCCGAGTCGTAGCGTGGCGAGCAGCAGCTCCTTCGAGGTATTCATGACTTCGACATTGCTTTGGTAGGAGCGCGAGGCCGAAATCATGTCGACCATCTGCTCGACGAGGTTCACGTTCGGCGCGAACACCTACCCCTCGGCATTGGCGAGCGGAGTACCGGGCT
>CAZAWM010000406.1:0-1714 GCA_964488605.1 uncultured Steroidobacteraceae bacterium
CACGACGTTCGGTGGCACGCTCGGAGCCATAGCGAAGCTTGCCGGGCCGGGAATAATGTGGCGCAACAGCCCTATACGTATGCCGATTGAACATGCGCAGCAGCGGCTCCCTGAGCAGCTGCGCCTAGTTCTCGGCAAGCAGCCGCGAGAGCCGATTCCCGAGCAGTTCGGTTTGTCCCCAGACGAAATTGCTCGTCTGGAATCCGCTCAGAAGATCCGTGATCGAGAATGGAAGGAGTGGCAACTAGGGTCATTCTGCCTACTCTTAGTTGGAGTAGTAGCGGCAGCCTTCTTGCTGGTCGTGATCACGAATTACCACTCGCTGGCACTGTGGATCGCTCTGATCTTTTCGGCCATAGTGATGCCGTCGCTATCGAATCTGGAGTTGACCCGCTTTCGTGGACACTTTTCAATGTTGGAATTGAGGGAGGTCCACGATGTCCCGCAGTCGTCCCGAGTATCCGCCGGAATTCCGGCAGAAGCTGATCGAACTGGCCGAGACAGGCCGCAGTCCTGAGGAGCTGGCGAAGGAGTTCGAGCCCTCGGCGCAGACCATCCGCAACTGGGTCAAGCGCGCCCAGGCCGATGGCGGCAAGCGCCGCGATGTGCTGACGAGCGCCGAGCGTGAGGAGCTCACCAAGCTTCGCCGTGAGCTGAAGCAGGTAAAGCTCGAGCGCGAGATCCTGGCAAAGGCCACGACCTGGTTCGCAAGGGAGGCCGATACGAACCCGAAGAAGTCTTCCGGTTCGTAGCGGCGCACCAGGTCGAGTTTCCGGTGAGAACGATGTGTCGCGTATTTGGCGTCTCCCCAAGCGGCTATTACGCGTGGAATTCGCGCGAGCCCTCGGCACGCACGATCGAAGACGCGAGGCTGACGGCCAGGATCCGGCACTACCATGCGCGCTCCAGGGGTGCGTACGGCGCGCCGAACATCCTGGAGGACTTGCGCGATGAGGGCATTCGGGTCGGCAAGAAGCGCGTTGCGCGGCTGATGAAGGCCGACGGGCTTCGTGGCGTGTGCCGCCGCAAATGGGTCGTCACCACGACCCGGGGCGCCGAGGCCACGCCTACGGCCGATCTGGTGCAGCGGCAGTTCGGCGCCGACGCCCCGAACCGGCTGTGGGTTGCCGACATCACCTACATCCCGACCTGGGCGGGGTTCCTGTACTTGGCGGTGGTGCTCGATGCCTTTAGCCGCCGGATCGTCGGCTGGGCGATGGCCGAGCACCTGAGGACCGAGCTGGTGCTTGCCGCGCTCAACATGGCGATTGGCCAGCGAAGCGCAAAGCACGTCGTACACCATTCCGATCACGGCACCCAGTACACCTCGATCGAGTTTGGCCTTCGCTGCAAGGCGGCGAAGGTGCGGCCCTCGATGGGGACAGTGGGCGACGCCTACGACAACGCGATGGCCGAGAGCTTCTTCGCGACGCTGGAGTGTGAGCTGCTCGATCGCCGGCGCTTTGCCACCAAGGCCGAGGCGCGCATGGCGATCTTCGAGTTCATCGAGGGCTGGTACAACCCGACTCGGCGCCATTCGAGTCTGGGTAGAATCTCGCCGATCGAGTTCGAGCGGCGTCATTCAATGAACCCCGAGCACGCGGTTACCCACAGGGGCGCGCGCTCGGTAGCGTTTGAGGCGCCCGGCGCGCCCCCTGTGGATAACCGCTTGTGACCCAAGCGGAAAACCGTCCACGGAAACGGGGCAACTCCA
>CAZAWM010000407.1:0-1697 GCA_964488605.1 uncultured Steroidobacteraceae bacterium
AGAACTATACTAGGAAATCAGTTCAACTTTCTGTTTCTATTGGCTATTTTCACCACATGTGGTCGGCACGATCAGGGCATGTACATACCGCCGTTCACGTGCAGGGTCTGGCCGGTCAGATAGGCACCCGACGGCGATACCAGGTAGAGCACGGCGGCGGCGACATCCTCGACGCTACCGAGCCGTCCGAGCGGAATCTGCGCCGTGAGCGCCTCGCGCTGAGCGTCGCTCAGCGCTCGAGTCATGTCGGTGTCGATGAAACCCGGGGCGACGGCATTGACGGTGATGTTGCGTGAGGCGAGTTCGCGCGCCAGAGACTTCGTGAAGCCGATCAGCCCCGCCTTCGCAGCCGCGTAGTTCGTCTGACCCGGGTTGCCAATGCTCCCGACGATCGAGGTGATATTGACGATCCGCCCGCGTCGCTCCCGGAGCATGCGCCGGACACAGGCCTAGGATAGGCGGAATACGCCCGTCAGGTCGGTGTCGATCACGGCCTGCCAGTCTTCGTCCCTCATGCGCATCAGCAAGGTGTCGCGGGTGATCGCGGCATTGTTGACGAGGATCGTCGGCAGGCGGCTCGCCGCCTCGAGCCGCGCGACCAGAGCCTCGATCGAGGCGGGATCGGCACTGTCCAGCACCTCGCCGACGCCGGGAATCGGCGCCTTTGCGAGTGCCGCCGTGATTGCTACCGCCCCCTCGGCGCTCGTCGCCGTGCCGACGACCGCCGCTCCGGAGGCGGCGAGCCGCTCGGCGATCGCACGGCCAATGCCGCGGCTCGCTCCGGTGACCAGTGCGATTTCTGCTTCGAGCATGGCGGCGATCTCCGTGATGGGCATCAGGCAGGCGTACGCAGGCCATCGAGTGCCGTCGCGAGGGTGGCAGGATCCTCGACCGAGAGACAGTGCACCTCGGGCCGCCGGTCGATGCGCCGATTGAGTCCCGTGAGCACCCTGCCAGGGCCGCACTCGACCAGTGTCACGGGTGCAGAGGCTGTTATCGCCTTGATCATGTCGATCCACCGTACCGGACTGGCGAGCTGACGGATCAGCAGGGCGCGAATAGCCCCCGGGTCGCCGCGCTCGCGCGCATCGACCGAACTCAGGAAGCGCAGCCTGGGGCGGCGGATCGCGATACCGGCGAGCCGCTCCTCGAGTCGCCTGGCGGCACCGCGCATCAGGCTGCTGTGCACCGGAGCGCTGACGGGCAGCAAAACGGCGCGACGCGCACCGCGGCCCTTCGCCGCGGCGATGGCGCGCTCGACGGCCGCGGTCGCTCCGGCGATCACGATCTGGCCGGGCGCGTTGAAGTTCACCGGTTCGACCACCTGTCCCAGCGCCGCTTCGGCGCAGACGGCCGCAACAACGGCCGGCTCGAGACCGAGAACGGCCGCCACTGCACCCTCTCCCGCTGGTACTGCTTCCTGCATGAAGCGGCCGCGCCAGCGGACGAGGTCGACGGCGGCAGCAAAATCCAGGGCCCCGGCAGCCACGAGTGCCGTGAACTCGCCGAGGCTGTGTCCGGCGACGAGGTCCGGCATCGGGCCGCCGGCCTGTCGCCAGACCCGCCAGACGGCAATGCCAGCGGCGAGCATGGCCGGCTGTGTGCACTCCGTGCTGTTGAGCTGCTGCTCAGGACCCTGCTGGACGAGCGCCCAGAGATCGTAGCCGAGCACACCCGACGCCTCGGCGAAAGTCGCG
>CAZAWM010000408.1:0-1668 GCA_964488605.1 uncultured Steroidobacteraceae bacterium
TCGACACCTTCACGTCGGAGCGCGAATTCAGTCGCAGCGGCGCGATCGACCGAGCGATCGAACGGCTGCGCGCCCAGGGTCACATCTACGAAAAGGACGGGGCGCAGTGGTTCCGCGCCACCGAGTTCGGTGACGACGAGGACCGCGTGGTGGTGCGCGACAACGGAGTGAAGACCTATTTCGCGTCCGACATCGCCTATCACCTCGACAAGCGCCAGCGCGGTTTCGAGATCCTGATCGACGTACTCGGCGCGGACCACCACGGCTACGTGGCCCGCGTGCGCGGCGGTCTTGCGGCCATGGGCGAGCCGGTCGACTGTCTCGAGATCTGCCTGATCCAGCTCGTCAGCCTGTTCCGCGGCGGCATCAAGCTGCAGATGGGCAAACGCGAGGCGACGTTCGTGACGCTGCGGCAGCTTCGCGAGGAGGTCGGCAACGATGCCTGCCGGCTGTTCTATCTGATGCGAAGCAACGACCAGCCGCTCGACTTCGATCTCGAGCTCGCCAAGTCGAAAAGCAGCGAGAACCCCGTGTTCTACATGCAGTATGCGCACGCGCGAGTCGCCTCCGTCATGAAGGAGCTCGGCGCGCGCGGCCTCGCCTACGACGATGCGACGGGCCGCGCGGCCGCGCTCGCCGACGGTGGCGCGCAGCTCCGCTCCGCCGCCGCTCGTCCCCTGCTCGTGGCGATCTCGCGCTATCCCGAAGTCATCGAACACGCCGCCGCACTGCGCGCGCCTCACATGCTCGCTCACTACCTGCGCGATCTGGCCAACGAGGTGCACAGCTTCTACGCCGCCGAGCGCGTGCTCGTGCCCGAGGACGCCGCGCGCGCCGCGCGCGTCTTCCTACTGCGAGGCGCGCAGCAGGTGATTCGCAACGGACTCGCGATCCTCGGCGCGTCGGCGCCGGAAAGCATGTAGATTCCCGGCATGGCCAGCCCTCGCCCGCTAGCCCGCGACTACAAGCGCACCCGCCAGGGCCGGTTCGATCCCGGCCGCTGGCGGGAGTTCGGTCTCGGTCTCGGTGCCGGCCTGCTGGTCGCGCTCGCCGTGTTCGTCTGGCAGCGCAACGTCATGCAGCAGTTGCTGCGTGATCAGGCCGTGCCGCGTCCGCAACCGCGCGCCGATGCCGCGGGCGCGGCAACCGAAGTCGCGGCGGAGCCCGCCACCGGGGAAGCGGCATCCCAGTACGACTTCTATGAGATGCTGCCCAAGTTCGAGGTGGTCGTCCCCGAGAAGGAACCGGAGGTTCGGCGCGAACTGCCGGCGGCGACGATCGAGCGGCCCGGAGCCTACGTGCTGCAGGCTGGCACGTTCACCAAGGCCGACGACGCGCAACGCGTCCGCGCCCAGCTCGCGCTCGCGGGCATCACCGCGACCGTACAGCGCGTCGCGGTCGACACTAACGTCTGGCACCGCGTGCGCATCGGGCCGCTGACCGACCTCGCCGAGGTCAATGCGACGCGCCAGACGCTGCAGGGCATGGATATCGAGCCGCTCGTGATCCGCGTCGGCGATTGACCGTGGCTTTCCGAAATGACGGCGCGGAATCGAATTGACGGTGTCCCCGCGAACTTGCGGTCGCACGGGTAGCGCTGCGGCTCTCTCGCACTTTGCATTGACGGTAGCCCGGCGGGTCCGCAGGCCACTGACTCCTGGCCCTGCT
>CAZAWM010000409.1:0-1659 GCA_964488605.1 uncultured Steroidobacteraceae bacterium
TTGTCGTGGAACAGCGCGCCGGCGACCGTCGTGCCCATCCCCTCGCAGTGCGGCTGAGTCTTGGCGGTCTGGAAGATGATCTTGTTGGCGCGCTGTATCGCGTCGCGCAGCACGATGCTGCGGCGGGTCAGGCCCGTGTTTCGGTCGATCGCGGTCAGGTCCTCGCGCTCGACGCCCTCGCGCACGAGGTTCATGATCGTCTTGACGGCGATGCCGCTCGCGACCTCACCGGCGTTGTAGCCGCCCATGCCATCGGCCAGCACGAGCAGCCCGATCTCGCCGTCGAGCGCGATCGTATCCTCGTTGTGCTCGCGGACCCGACCGGTGTGCGTCTCGCCGACGCACCTGAGCTTGCCGCGCAGGCTCATTCGCGGCCGCCGGCGAGGGCCGGTTGCGGCAGGGGAGCACTGTGACGCGCGTCACAGGGGAACGGCAGCACGATGAACCGTGGCGGGCCTTCCCGGGTGCATCCTAGGCTCCGGAGGCTGGCGGCCCTGTGCAGCGAATGACTCAAGACATTGACCCTGTAGCCCACCGATTCTGGCCGGTGGTGCCAGTCGCAACGCTAGCACCCCCAAAGGCGGCGCCGCGCGTCGGCGGTCACAATTTGGCCCGGCGTGACGACGAATACCCGACCTTGCGGCGCGGCTGCGCATGCTAGCATCGCGACGGCCTTTTTGAGCGGCTGCATGGCACGTTCCTCCACCGTATTCGTCTGCGGCACCTGCGGTGCCGCGTCGCCAAAGTGGCAGGGACAGTGCGCGCAGTGCGGCGAATGGAATACGCTCGAGGCAACGGCACGCCGGTCGGCTCCCGGTCGCGCGGCGCGCCCCGGCATTTCCTCCCAGGAGGCCCGTCCGCTCGATGCCGCGGTAGAGCCTCCGCGGCTGACGACAGGGCACGCAGAGCTCGATCGGGTGCTGGGCGGAGGGATCGTGCCGGGCAGCGTCACTCTGCTCGGTGGCGATCCCGGTATCGGCAAGTCGACGCTGCTGCTGCAGGTGGCCGCCGCCGTAGCACGTGCTTATGCCGTGGTTTATGCGAGCGGCGAGGAGTCTGCGGCGCAGGTTTCGATGCGCGCCCGGAGACTGGGCGTCGCGGGCTCTGCGCTGCGAGTGCTCGCCGAGACCGATCTGCAGGCCATCGTCGAGGCGAGCGCGCAGTCGAAGGCTGCATTGCTGGTCGTCGATTCGATCCAGACCGTGCAGTCGGCTGCGGTCGCCTCGGGCCCCGGAGGCGTCGCGCAGCTGCGCGAATGCGCCGCCGAGCTCGTCCGCTTCGCCAAGGTCAGCGGCACGGCCGTCATGATCATCGGGCACGTGACGAAAGAGGGCGCGATCGCCGGCCCGCGTGTGCTCGAGCATCTCGTCGACGTGGTGCTCTATTTCGAGAGCGACGCGGGTTCGCGCTTTCGCATCGTCCGCGCGACCAAGAACCGCTATGGCGCCGTCAACGAGCTCGCGTTCTTCGCGATGACCGAGGGAGGCCTACGTGAGGTCAGCAATCCCGGAGCGATCTTTCTCGCGCGCCCCGAGCGCGTCTCACCGGGTAGCGTAGTGATGGTCATGCGCGATGGCAACCGGCCGCTGCTGATCGAGATCCAGGCGCTGGCCGACCCGATGCGCTCGGGCAATCCGCGTCGCGTGGCGCTAGGTCTGG
>CAZAWM010000410.1:0-1656 GCA_964488605.1 uncultured Steroidobacteraceae bacterium
GCCGCTGCGCGCCGGGCAGCTCGTACTCGGCGTCTCGTCCGCGCCGGCCTATGGCGAACTCGCCTGGGCCGAGCGCGGCAGCGGTGCCTATCTGGATGGGCGCAGGGTAGCGACCTCGCGCGTCGCGGTGCTCGACGAGGCGATCGTCTCGACCGGCAATCTCAAGACGCTGGCACGCTCGGCGCAATGGGCTCGCCTCGGGGCACTGATCCCACGCGTCAGCCGGATCCGCGGCTACGGCGATTTCGTGCACTATCATCTGCTCGCGCGCGGTGCGCTGGACGTCGTGATCGAGTCGGACGTCAACATTCTCGACATCGCCGCGCTCGTCGTGATCGTCGAGGAGGCGGGCGGGCGCTTCACGGACCTTGCGGGTGAGCCCGTCGGCCTCGCGACGACGACCGTGCTCGCCAGCAACGGCCCGCTACACGAGCCAGTGCGCGAGGCCATCGACTTCCGCGGCTGATCAGTTCGGCACGAAAATGCGCCGAGCGCCATCGCGCAATTCGCTGATCGGCGTGCCGTACAGAGCGGTGAGCGAACCCGCATCGAGCACCGCGTCGCAGGGACCATAGAGCGCCCGCCCGTCGCCATGCAGCAGCAGCGCGTGGGTGGCGAACCGGGCCGCCAGTGTCGGATCGTGCAGTGTCGCGACCACGGCCGCGCGGGAGGCGACGCGCGCCGCGAAAGCGTTTAGCATCAGTAGTCCGTGGTGCGGGTCGAGATGGTTGGTCGGCTCGTCGAGCAGCATCAGCGGTGCCTGCTGCGCGAGCACGCAGGCCATCGCCGCGCGTCGCAGTTCGCCGCCCGAGAGCGTGGCGGCAGCGCGCCCGGCCAGATCCTGCAGGTCCGCGGCGATCAGCGCGGCGCGTACCGCGGCGCGGTCGTCGTCGGTATAGGCACCCCAGAGCGGCACATGGGCGTAGCGGGCCAGCATGACCGTCTCGGCCACCGTCGCAGCCTGGCCCGCTTCGCTGTCCTGCGGCAGCAGCGCCAGGCGGCGTGCGATCTCGCGGCGGCCAAGGCCGGCGATGGCGACGCCACCGAGCCGCACTTCGCCGGCCTCCGGGGCGCGTAACCCGGCAAGCGTGTGCAGTAGCAGCGTCTTGCCGGCGCCGTTGCGGCCGAGTACCGCGACGAAGTTGCCCGCCGCGACCGCAAGGTCGAGCGCGCTGACCAGCGTGCGCGGTCCGGCGACGACGCAGAGTCCGCGCGCCTCGAGCAGCGGCGCGGCAGTCGACCCGGTCACGGCTGCAGCAGAGCGACGCTCCAGGGACCTGGCGAGAATGGCGCGGACGAGCCGAGCGCTCGGGTCCAGCGCGCGCGGTCGTGGATGCGCGACTCGCCCTCGACCCACAGTTCGACCGCCGAGGCCCAGAGTTGATAGCCACCCCAGAACGGCGGGCGCGGAATGCGCAACGTCGCCGCGATCCGGTCCTGCTCGGGGTCGTCCTCGGGACCGGGGACCGGTGCGCCGAACCGGGCGGCGACCTCGCGCACCGCCGCTTCGAGTGCCTCCCGGTTGTCGACCGGGCGGCTCTGCTGGCTGGCCCAGGCGCCGATCCGGCGCTGCCAGGGTCTCGAGGCGAAGTACGCGTCGCTGTCCTCGGCGGGTGAGCGCAGGACCCGCCCCTCGACGCGGACCTGCAGATGCAG
>CAZAWM010000411.1:0-1651 GCA_964488605.1 uncultured Steroidobacteraceae bacterium
AGATCCCGGTGTTCATCGCGCTGTACTGGGTGCTGCTCGCGGCGATCGAGCTGCGCCATGCGCCCTTCATCTTCTGGATCAAGGACCTCTCGGCGCTCGATCCCTTCTACGTTCTGCCGGTGCTGATGACCGTCACCATGATCGTGCAGACCAAGATGAACCCGGTGCCGCCCGACCCGGTGCAGGCAAAGGTCATGCAGTTCATGCCCTACATGTTCAGCGTGTTCTTCTTCTTCTTTCCCGCCGGCCTGGTGCTTTACTGGCTGGTGAACAACATCCTTTCCATCCTGCAGCAGTGGCAGATCCAGCGCATGTTCGACCGCGACAAGCCTGCCCACGGCAAGAGATAGGGCGTGACGCGCGCGACGCGCGCAGAGCCCGACACGATCGCCGCGATCGCAACCGCTCCGGGACGCGGCGGCATCGGCGTGCTGCGCGCATCGGGGCCGCTGGTTCCGGAAATCGCGCGCCGGCTCCTCGGTAGGCTGCCCGAGCCGCGTCGCGCGACGCTGTGCGCGGTCCGCGACGAGAACGGCGCCGCGCTGGATCAGGGCATCGCGCTCTACTTCCCGGCTCCGCACTCCTACACCGGCGAGCACGTGCTGGAATTCCAGGGCCACGGCGGCCCCGTGGTGATGCATGCGGTGCTCGAGGCCTTCATCGACGCCGGCGCGCGCCTCGCCGAGCCTGGCGAGTACACGCGGCGCGCGTTCCTCAACGGGCGCATCGACCTGGCGCAGGCCGAGGCGGTCGCCGACCTGATCGACGCCGCGAGCCGCGAAGCCGCGCGCTCTGCGCTGCGCTCGCTGAGCGGGGAATTCTCGGCCGCCATCGAGCGTCTGGTCGCGGGACTCACCGAGCTGCGCGCGCTCACCGAGGCGATGCTCGATTTCCCGGAGGAGGAGGTCGACCCTTTGCACCGCGAGGACGCGCAATCAAGGCTTGCTCGCCTGCGCGCTGCGCTCGAGGAGGTGCTGGCGAAAAGCCGCCAGGGCAGCCTTTTGCGCAGCGGCATCCATCTGGTCATCGCTGGCCGGCCCAATGTCGGCAAGTCGAGCCTCATGAACCGACTTGCGGGGCAGGAGCGAGCGATCGTCACGGCGATTCCGGGCACCACGCGCGATGCGTTGCGCGAGCCGATGCAGATCGAGGGCGTGCCGATCGTGCTCGTGGACACCGCTGGGTTGCGCGAGTCGGGCGACGAGGTGGAGCGCCTGGGAATTGCGCGCACCTTGCGGGAGCTGGAGCAGGCCGACGTCGTGCTGGTGGTCTTCGATGCCGCCGCAGGCGTCCGGGAGGAAGACCGCGCTATGTTGCGGAAGCTGCCCTCGGCGGGACACCGAATTCACGTCTACAACAAGATCGACCTGCTGCACGCGGAGCGACCCGGCGAGCGCGCCGGGGAGCCGCGCGAGGTGTGGCTCTCTGCCAAGACCGGGGCGGGAATCGAGGATCTGCGGCGCGTCATTCTGGAGGCGGCGGGCTGGAGCGCCTCCGGGGAATCCGTGTTCATGGCGCGCGAGCGGCACTTGCGCGCCCTGGCAAAAGCAAGGCACCACCTCGAGGAGGCCGGCGCGCGGCATGGCCAGTGGGAGCTCTTCGCCGAGGAGCTGCGCCTGGCGCAGGCGGCGCTCGGGGAGATCACCGGGCG
>CAZAWM010000412.1:0-1611 GCA_964488605.1 uncultured Steroidobacteraceae bacterium
GTTCGAAAGCTGCATCGCGACGCCCAGGTCGGCGGCGCGCGCGAGCGCCGCGGGGTCGCGCGCGCCCATGACCAGCGCCATCATCAGACCGACCGTGCCCGCGACCCGCATCGCGTACTGCTCGACGTCGGCCAGCGTTCGATAGCGCCTGCGCGCGGAGTCCCAGGCGAAGCCCTCGAGCAAGGCCGCGGGCACCGACCGCGGGATCGAGAAGGCATCGAGCGTGGCCGCGAGCGCACGATCGGCCGGGTGCGGACGCGGATCGCCGGCGCTGGCGCGCTCGAGCCGCGCATACAGATCGTCGAGTGCCCGCTGCGGTTCGCCGGAGTGATCGATCGCGTCGTCGGCAAGCCGGCAGAACGCATACAGGGCGAGCGCTGGTTCGCGCACGCGTTCGGGCAACAACAGCGAGGCGGCGTGAAAGGTGCGCGACCCGTCACGAATCGCGGTCCGGCAGGCGGCGCGGTCGCCGGCGCCCACGAGCACGCGATCGATTCCGTCGCCGAATGCAGGATCGAAGATGGAGGGCTCGGAGGACATCTGGGCCACTGTACGACAGCGGCCGATGGGGCCGCAAAGGCCCGAGCGCCGCGCAGCGCCGGAGCCGGCTTCGTGCGCTGGCTTTACAAGCCGCGCCGCGCGCGGGACGATCGCTAGCGTGAACGTCGCATTCGTGTGCGCCTGCCGCTCGCGGCGTCACGCCGTGCATTGGACCGGATAGTGCGAACCCCGCGCGTGATCGTCGTCGGCGCCGGCGCCGGAGGGCTGGCGGCCACAATCGACCTCGCAGCGCGCGGCCTCGAGGTGCTGGTCTGCGAGCGAGGATCCGAAGAGGGGGGCAAGCTGCGCCAGCTCGAGGTCGACGGCGTCGGCATCGACGCCGGACCGACGGTATTCACGATGCGCTGGATCTTCGATCGACTGTTCGCGGATGCCGGGGATTCGCTCGATTCCCGGCTCGAGCTGCAGCCGGCTGCGGTGCTCGCCCGCCACGCCTGGCGGCAGGGCGGCATGCTCGACCTGTATGCCGACATGGAACGCTCGGCCGAAGCGATCGGCGATTTCGCCGGGGCCGCCGATGCGCGCGGATATCGGGAATTGTGCGCGCGCAGCGCGGCCGTCTACCGGACGCTGCGGGAAACGTTCATCGCTGCGCAGCAGCCCTCGCCAATCGAGCTCGTCCGGCGCGTCGGCTGGAGCCGGCTCGGCGCGATGTGGGCGACGGCGCCGCATCTGAACCTTTGGCAGGTTCTCGGCCAGCATTTCCGCGACCCGCGGTTGCGACAACTGTTCGGCCGCTACGCGACCTACTGCGGATCGTCGCCGCTGACGGCGCCCGCGACGCTGATGCTGGTCGCGAATGTCGAACAGGACGGTGTCTGGCTGGTGCGAGGCGGCATACGCGCCGTCGCCGCCGCGTTCGCCGATCTCGCACGCCGGCTCGGCGCCACGCTGCGAATGGGCGCGCCGGTGCGGCGCATACTCGTCGAGCGCGGCCGGGCGAGCGGCGTGCAGCTCGCCGATGGCGAGCTGCTCTCAGCCGACGCGATCGTCTTCAACGGCGACGTCGCGGCGCTAGCACAGGGGCTGCTCGGTACGGAGCTTCGCGCC
>CAZAWM010000413.1:0-1596 GCA_964488605.1 uncultured Steroidobacteraceae bacterium
TACCCGACGCCCGGGGTTCGATTGGGACGGTCGGGTTGCGGTGATGCCCGGCCTGGCGGTTCGGGTGCACGACGCCTGCGTCGCCGGGTAAGTCACCCTGCGTGCCGCCTTGCCGGGCTGGTTTTCCGTAGTCAAACTGCGTGCCACGCGCGAGGTCGCTGCGGGTGAGCTCATGCGCTTCTTTGCCGAGGCGGCCTGGTACCCGACCGCGCTGCTCCCCAGCCAGGGTATTCGCTGGGAGGAGGCTGATATCCGATCCGCGCGAGCCACGCTGGTCGATGGTGCAGCCGCTGTCACGATGCTGTTCAGCTTCAATGAGGATGGCACACTTGGTTCTGCGCCGGCGGAGGCGCGCGGGCGCAGGGTCGGCGATCAAATCATTCCAACGCCTTGGCAGGGACGTTTCTGGAACTACCAGCAGCAAGACGTCATGCTGGTGCGCTCGACGGGGAGGTTGCATGGCTGCTGCCGGAGCGCGCAAAGCCATACTGGCGCGGTCGTATCACCGAGATCGCTTATGAGTTTTCGCAGTAACGGATGCTTGGAACCGCCCGGCAGGACGTTAGTCTGGAGGTGTACAAGAGCTCAGCTCGATCCTGATTTCCGCGGACGTCTGGCACTCGACTGTCATGGGCTGATTAGGCTACTACGCGAACACGACATTCAAGCCCGAGCTGTGGTGCTGGCTGCCTTCCATCGTGGTGCAGACGCTGCTGATCGTCCAGGTCTGCAACAGTACGAACGGCAGCCTTTCCGCTGATGCTCGCCGGCAACCCACCGATCGCAGCGGTGCTCATCGTCGCGTGGCGGCGGTCATGGGATACCATTGATGTCGGCTGATGGCCGGTTGTTGCGATCTGTCTTCGGTCGAGGCTTTTGAGACGCGCTCTGGGAGCGAGAGGTTGCCACGATGCCAGAACCACTGACGGGGAAACGCATCCTCGTCACGCAGTCGCGGGACTTCATGGGTCCGATGCTCGCTACGGTACTTGCGGAGCGCGGCGCGGAAGTCGTCGCGAGCGACGCGCCGCTCGCGACCCAGGAGATGACCGATGCGCTGATCGGCTCCTGTGGCGAGCTCGATGTCCTGGTCGCCAATCTCGCGCTGCCCGCGCCAAGCACACCTGCCGCGGAGGTCACGGACGACGAGTGGCGACAGGTCTTCGGCGCGCTGGTCGATCCGCTGCCGCGCCTGGTGCGGGCCGTCGTGCCACGCATGAAGGCGCGTGGCCGCGGCAAGATCCTCGTGATCGGTAGCGCCGCGGCACTGCGCGGCATGCGGCGGGCCTCGACCTACAGCGCCGCGCGCGGCGCTCAGCTCGCCTACGTGCAGGCGATCGGCGTGGAGCTCGCGCCGCATGGAATCCAGGTCAATGCGATCGCGCAGAACTTCGTCGACAACCCGACATACTTCCCGGAGTCCGTGCAGAGCGATCCGCGGTTCCAGGAGCGGCTGCGGCGTGAGGTCCCTCTGGGGCGTCTGGTGTCGGCACGCGAGGATGCGGAGTTTGCGGCCTACCTGTGCGGCGACGCGGCAAACTGTTTCGTCGGCCAGGTCTTTCCGGTGTGTGGCGGCTGGGTCGTGCGGTGAGCAGC
>CAZAWM010000414.1:0-1592 GCA_964488605.1 uncultured Steroidobacteraceae bacterium
GCTGCTGGAATGCGGTCCAGATCGTCGCATCCTCGTCGGCGGCGTTCTTGAGCTCCAGCACCGCGAGCGGCAGACCGTTCACGAACAGCACGACGTCCGGCCGGCGGGTGTGCTTGTTTTCCGTGACGCTGAACTGGTTGACCGCGAGCCAATCGTTATTCGTGGGGTCTTCGAAGTCGAGCACCCGCGCCTGCGCGCCGCTGATCGTGCCGTCGGTGCCCCGGTACTCGACGGTTACGCCATCGACCAGAAGCCGATGCAGCGCGCGGTTCCGCTGGATCAGCTCCGCGCCGTCGGGCCGTGTGAGCTTGCGGAATGCGTCCTCCAGCGCCTCGGCCGGCAGCGCCGGATTGAGCCGCGCGAGCGCGTCGCGCAGGCGCTGCGCGAGTACCACCTCACCGTAGTTCTGCCGCTCGGCCGCCGGCATGTCGGGCGCGATGTCGGGGCCGTGCGCGATGCTCCACCCGATGCTCTCCAGCCAGCCAAGGGTCGCGTCCTCGACGACCGATTCGGTAAACCTCGTCACGCGCCCGCCTCGCGCTCACGCGCCTGTGCGAGCGGTGCGGCCAGTTGCGCGCGGATCTCCGCAATCACCACGTCCAGTGCGGGCGCATCGATACGGTTCTTGCGGAGAAACGCCCGCCATTGAGACTGCTTCGCAGCATCGGCTGCGAATTCGGCGCCCAAGGCCGCGGGGACGCCCTCGGGGAGGTCGGTGCGACGGCGTCGGAAAGTCGCGGCGATGGCGCGGGCGAGAAGGTCTGTATCCATGTCCTCCTCCCGCAGCAACGCGTGCACGTCGAAGTAGTCCTTCATGCGACTGGTACGCGCGCCGAGATGCACCATGGCGTGCAGCTTCTCCGCGAGCACCGTCTCGCGCGGATAAGCCCGCAGCCGCGGACGGGGCAGATCGAGCAGGCTCGGGTACTCGAGCCACTCCGGCGCAGGCGTCACCGTGTCGCCGATCCCGATATCCACTCGGACGGTCAGGCGTGCGGCGCCGACCCGCGCCTGCAGCGTGACCCGGCGGCCGCCGTAGGCGTCCTCTTCGCGGATCGGAGCGACGCGCACGGTCTCCGGAAGGAACGTCGCTGCGTCCGGCTCGACCTCGACCGTGCACACCTCGCGGAAGATCTTCACGAGCGCATCGTCTGAGAGCTCACCAAAGCCGAGCAGATCGGCGTCGCGCGTGGGCCGCAGCGCTTCGCCGAGCCACACGAGGAGGAGCAATGCCCCCTTCAGCACGAACTGCTCGGCGTGCGCCGAGCGTGAAAGCCGGTACAGAAAGCGCTCCACCGCGTAGCGGGTGAGCACGAAGTTGGGATCTACGCGGATTTCCTTCGCATGCCGCGCGAGCCGCGCCTGCACCGATTGGGCCAAACCCTCGCGAGCGCCGGTCATGCCGCCAGCGCTTCGAGGTAGGGCCGCATCACGCGCTGCACGCGACAGATGGCGGCGTAGCGATCCAGCGCTTCCATCTTGAACCGCCGCCCCCGCCAGGCCTCCCGCAACGCCTCCAGCGCCACGTCGAGGCCGATCTTGTTGCGGTACTTGAAGCAATCCGCGATCGTCTTGGCGACGTTGTACACGCG
>CAZAWM010000415.1:0-1588 GCA_964488605.1 uncultured Steroidobacteraceae bacterium
CGGGGAAGTCCGCGCACGCGCCGCGATGCACAATGCGCAGCAGGCTCTCGCTCAAGTCGTAGGGGAATCGCCTTTGGGTTCCCCCTCAAATCCGCTATAATACTCCTGTAAGCTGAGTCATCAGCGAATACCTACGGGAGATCCTTTACGGCAAACACTGATGCGGGCGCAGCGCTCCGCCCCGTACGCTGCCTCCCGGTAGTCTCGGGCAGGCAGCGCGACCTATGCAGGGCCGACAGCCGCAGGATGCCGATGCGGTGCCGATCTGGTTCGCGATGACCGGCGATGAAGTGCTCGCTGCCGTGGGTGGCCGCGCGGAAGGTCTCACGGACCGCGAAGCGAACGAGCGACGGGCCCGATACGGGCCGAACCGGTTGCCAAAGAGCCGACGGCGCAGCGCCTGGCAGCGCTTCCTGCAGCAGTTCCGCAATCTGTTCATTTACGTGCTGCTCGGTGCGGCGCTGATCTCGCTGCTGCTGGACCACCTGGTCGACACTGTCGTGATCCTCGCGGTGGTGCTCATCAACGCCGCGATCGGCTTCCTGCAGGAAGGCCGGGCCGAGGCGGCGCTCGACGCGATCCGCGCCATGATCGATCCGCGCGCGACCGTGATCCGCGGCGCTAGCCGGCGGACCGTTAGCGCCGACGAGATCGTCCCCGGCGATCTGGTCGTCATCGAGGCCGGCGATCGGGTGCCGGCCGACCTGCGCCTACTGCGGCAGCGTAACCTGCGTATCGCCGAAGCGGCGCTGACCGGCGAGTCCGTCGCGGTCGAGAAGCAGGCCGAGCCCGTCGCGGCCGATAGTGCGCTCGGCGACCGTCGCTGCATGGCCTACTCGGGTACGCTCGTGACCAGCGGCCAGGGCATGGGCGCGGTCGTCGCGACCGGCGGCGCGACCGAGCTCGGCCGCATCAGCGCGCTGCTCGCGGAAGTCAGCACGATCGAGACGCCGCTGACGCGGCAGATGGACCGGTTTGCGCGCGCGCTGACGCTCGTCATTCTTGCCATCTGCGTCGCCGTCTTCGCCTGGGCCCAGCTGCGGCACGGATATACGTTTGACGACGCCTTCATGGCGGTCGTGGGTATCGCCGTGGCTGCCATTCCCGAGGGCCTGCCGGCGATCCTGACCATAACGCTCGCGATCGGCGTCGCGCGCATGGCGCGTCGCAATGCGATCGTGCGCCGCCTACCGGCTGTCGAGACGCTGGGATCGGTCTCGGTGATCTGCTCGGACAAGACGGGGACCCTGACGCGCAACGAGATGATGGTCGCCGAGATCGTCACCGCGGATCTCGCCTGCCAGGTGACCGGCTCTGGGTACGAACCGTCTGGCGGCTTCCACTGTGGCGCCGAGGTGATCGAGCCGCTGGCAGACCCCACATTGGCTGCGTTAGCGCGCGCCGCCGTGCTCTGTAACGACGCCAGCGTGCGTAAGGTCGACGGTGCATGGCGCGTCGATGGCGATCCGATGGAGGGTGCGCTCGTCTCGCTCGCGCTCAAGGCTGGCTACGAGCTCGAGACCCTGCGGCGCGAGCTGCCACGCGACGACGAAATCCCGTTTGACGCCGCCCACCGCTTCATGGCGAC
>CAZAWM010000416.1:0-1552 GCA_964488605.1 uncultured Steroidobacteraceae bacterium
CCACTGCGATCGGCTGCACCAGCACTTGCAGCCCCAACTGGTCCGGAATGGCATGAGTATCAAAGTAACCTTTCACGGACTTAATTCCGTCTGCCCCGATCTCAATGACATCGGCTCCCGGAAGCGAAATCGTGCGACCCGTGGCGGGCAGTTTATGAAATGACCCCGTATTCGTACCTTTCATGATCCACTCTGCTACTACTCTGCCCGAGCCCGCTTCTGCAACGCTCACAATCTCAAACGAAAGATTAGGGAACACATTCCATAGCCGCTTTGCGTTAGCGCCAATGGCATCCCCTGAAATTTCACCTGTAGAAGGGTCGCAATAGGTACCATTCTCAGCGAAGGTGTTAACAATTGCCTCAGCATCATGTGTATTCCATGCGTCGAAGTATTTGTTTGCTATCTCTAGGCAAGTCATGATCTACGCCTTTGGGATGGGGCCTAACGCTCCGGTTCAGCGGCGGGCCGCGCAGCGGACCGTCCGCTGCAACCGGTTGTTAGCCGGCACCCTCCGTTTCCTGCTCGATGGCCATCCACGTGATCAAGTGGATCTCCTCCGCCTCGATGGGCGGCAACGGCTCGGGTGCGTGAAACGGCTCAGCCCCAATGCGCTCCACTTCCTCGACCAGGTGACGGCCTCGTTCCGCTTTCGTCGGAAACTCTCGCTCCCAGGCCAGTCGCAGCAGGTTTTCCTCGCGGCGAGGCCAGGGTGACTCGACCGCGTCGAGGCAGCGGTGGAGCCGTGGCTGCTCGATGTCGGGCGGCGGGTTCGCGCGTAGAAATGCGGCGACATCCCGGTTGAGCTTCCTGATCTTGGGTTGGAGGTTCGCCGGATCGGTCTCGAAGGACCAGGCCTCGAAGATGCTCCGGCGCGCTCGGGCCCACGACTCGTAGGCGGCGAGCGCCATCTCGTCGCTCAGCGCCCGGGGCGTCTGCTCGGTGCACTCGAGCAGCCGCAAGCACGTTCCGAGCTCCCCCACCAGCTCGTCGCCGGGCTTCCGCGGCACGAAGCGGAGGTAGATGCGCTCGCCCACCGTCGCGCAGAAGAGGTGCCCGGCGCGTTCTCCCTTTCGCATCCCGGAGCCCGACCGCCACGGGAGCTCGCGGATCGCATCGCCGTACCTCTCCAGCGCCCGCCGGAGTTCCTGGCGATACTCCTCCCCGGTCTGCGCGGCCCCCTCGGTTCCTCCCGCCTCGTAGATCGAGGCATCCTCGCGGTGCAGCTTCTCGATCTCCTCGCGCGTCTCGGCGAAGGATTGCTCACCCGTCGCTCCCTGCTCGATCGGCGCCTCCTCGACGCCCACCGAGGCAGCCGCTTGCGCGAGCTTCCGGCGTACGCGCGATTCCAGCTCCAAGAGTGCGTCGAGCTGCGCGTCCGGGAAGAAGGTGCGCAGGAACACCTTGAGATGTGGGCTTCCGATCCGGTCCACCCGGCCATGCCGCTGCACGAGGCGCATCGGGTTCCACGGGAGGTCGTAGTTCACGACGTTTCGACACTGCTGGAGGTTCATGCCCTCGGCGAGCACGTCCGTGCAGAAGAGCAAGTCGA
>CAZAWM010000417.1:0-1547 GCA_964488605.1 uncultured Steroidobacteraceae bacterium
GTGATGGTCACGCCGGCGCGCGCGAACCAGGCGGCAAACTGGCGCGCCGTCGAGGCGCCGAGCGCGGTCGGGTGCCGGGAGCCTACCATCGCAAGTTGCGGAGTCGACAAGGCCGCCGCGTCGCCCTGGACCCAGAGCACGGCCGGCATGCCCGCATGGCCGGCTAGCAGCGGTGGATAGCGCGGATCGCCCGCATGGAGCAGCGTGAAACCATGCCGCTGGATCGCCGCGACGTCGGTGGCGATGGCGCGGTCGTCGCCGCGATGCAGCGACTGCGCGGCACGCGGATCGAGGCCAGCCTCGACCAGCGCGACGACCGATGCTGCGGCCAAGGCCTCGAGCGAGCCGAATGCGCGCAGTGCAGCGATGAGGCCCTGGGCGTCGAGCGCCGGGGCGCGGGCGAAGCGCGCGAGCAAGGCGGGATCGCTGGTCACGACGGCAGGATAAACCCCGCCGGCCGCGCGGGTCCGCTGCGAATCTGCTGCGATGTCTACCTTAATCGAGCCGCGAGATCACGGCGTACGGACGACGTCGGCCACCCGCACTGGCATCTCGGCCGAGACGATCAGGCCGTAGCTCATCCGGTCGTAGACGCGGAACACGAGCAGCGTGCCGTTCCGTTCATCGGGGAGCTTGACCTTCGGTGCGAACGAACTGCCGAAGCCGAGGCCCGAGAACCGGCTCGACCGGCTGGTATCGCGGATCGTGGCACCGGCCGTGTCGATCGCGAGCACGTGGCCCGGCTGCAGGCCGTGCCGGCTGCCGCGGTTGAGCGCGACGATGCGGTACTGGCCGATCAGCGTGACGCCGTCGACGACCGAGACGATCCGACCGCGGATGTCGCCGCTAGGCGCGCGCGGCACGAAGTTGAGCGGCACTTCGGCCTCGCTGCGGATCAGCGGGTCGCCTGCATAGGCCTCGCGCGCCGAGTCGGTCAGCCGCGCCTTACCCGGATCGCCCGGTTGCTGGACGATGGCGGTCGCGGCGTAGGTGCCCTGATAGCCGAGCACGTCGCCGTCGTCGGGATCGCGGATCGGATCGCCGACATGCACGACGGCATAGCGGCTGTCCGCGGCGGCTGCCTCGAGACCGCGGACATACGCCTCCTGACCGGAGGCTCCCATCGTGTGCTCGTTGCGGAACGCGACGAGGCGCGGCGCGCTCTTGAGCTGTTCCTTCGACACCACCGTCGGCCGGTCGAGGAAGGCGGCAATCGCCTGGTACGGAATCGTCGTGATTGCGTCGTCGACTTCGCCGGCGCGCAGCATTGGTTCGAGGCGCGCGCCAGGCCCGCGGGTCAGCCGGATCTGTGGCCGGCCGTCGGCGCCGTAGGCCAGTGTGAGCACGTCGCCCGGGTAGATCAGATGCGGATTCTCGACCTGCGGGTTGACCTGCCAAATTTCGGGCCAGAGCCACGGATCGCGCAGGAACATCGCGGCGATGTCCCAGAGCGTGTCGCCCCGCTTGACCGTGTAGCTGCTCGGCGCCGAGGGATTGACAATCGCGCGCGCTGTCTCTTCGGCCGGCATCTGATCGTCGGCGGGGTT
>CAZAWM010000418.1:0-1542 GCA_964488605.1 uncultured Steroidobacteraceae bacterium
GGCATCGTCTACATCGACGAGATCGACAAGATCTCGCGCAAGTCGGACAATCCGTCGATCACGCGCGACGTCTCGGGCGAGGGCGTGCAGCAGGCGCTGCTCAAGCTCATCGAAGGCACGATCGCCTCGGTGCCGCCGCAGGGCGGGCGCAAGCATCCGCAGCAGGAGTTCCTGCAGGTCGATACCTCGAACATCCTGTTCATCGTCGGCGGCGCGTTCGCAGGCCTCGAGAAGATTATCCTCAACCGGACGCAGAGGAGCGGCATCGGTTTCACGTCCGAAGTCCGGGAGCAGAACGCTCGGCCGCACGGCGCCGACGTCTTTCACGACGTCGAACCCGAGGATCTCATCAAGTACGGGCTGATCCCCGAGTTCGTCGGCCGCCTGCCCGTGGTCGCGACGCTCGAGGAGCTCGACGAGGCGGCGCTGATGTCGATCCTGGTCGAACCGAAGAACGCGCTGACCAAGCAGTACCGGCGCCTGTTCGAGATGGAGGGCGCCGAGCTCGAGTTCCGCGAGGACGGCCTGCGAGCCGTGGCCCGCCGCGCCATGCAGCGGCGCACGGGTGCCCGCGGCCTGCGCACGATCCTCGAGAACGTCCTGCTCGAGACCATGTACGAGCTGCCGTCGCTCAAGGGCGTGCAGAAGGTGGTGGTCGACGAGTCCGTGATCGAAGGTCACGCCAAGCCTTACATCGTCTTCCGCTCCGACGTCGGTGGCGAAGAGCCGCCCGCGCGCAAGGTCTCGGGCGCCAGCGGCGCCTGACGGCGGCCGGGGCCCTGTCTTCATGCGTATCGCGGGGTTGATTCCCCGCGAATTGGCCATACTCTAAGCACAGGTGCCTCTGGTCGGGGCACCATGTCCCGAGGTAGCTCCCTTGTCCGACGAAGCCCGCCCCTCCCCGCCATCTGGCCTGAAGATCACGGCGATCGAGAATATCCCCGTGCTGCCGCTACGCGACGTCGTCGTGTATCCGCACATGGTGATTCCGCTGTTCGTGGGCCGCGAGAAATCGATCCTGGCGCTCGAGGCGGCAATGAAGGCCGACAAACGCATCATGCTGGTTGCGCAGAAGCAGGCCGACGTCGACGACCCGAAGGCCGACGACCTCTACGCGATCGGCACCGTCGCCTCGATCCTGCAACTGCTGAAGCTCCCCGACGGCACGGTCAAGGTGCTGGTCGAAGGCGTCAGCCGCGCACGCATCGACTCGCTCGAGCCCGCGACGTTCTTCGGTGCCCATGTCACGCTGCTCGCCGACGTCGACCAGTACGACGAGAAGGAGCTCGAGGTCCTCTCGCGATCCGTGATCTCGCAGTTCGAGCAGTACGTGAAGCTCAACAAGAAGGTGCCACCCGAGGTGCTCACGGCGCTGTCCGGCATCGAGGACGCCGGCCGTCTGGCCGATACGGTCGCCGCGCACATGGCGCTCAAGCTCGCCGAGAAGCAGAAAGTCCTCGAGATTCTCGACGTCCGCAAGCGACTCGAGCATGTGCTCGTCGCGATCGAGGGTGAGATGGACGTGCTGCAGATCGAGAAGCG
>CAZAWM010000419.1:0-1538 GCA_964488605.1 uncultured Steroidobacteraceae bacterium
AACGGACCAGAGCGGCCCGTCGAGTATCAGCACGGCGAGCGGGACTGCTAGCAGCAGGACCGCTACGACGCGGGCAACGCGCTGCGGATCGACGAAGACAAACAAAGCCGCGAGTTCGTCCCCTGCCAGCCGCTTCGCCGCTGCGACCCGGTGCCGCGAGAATTCCCGTGCAGCCGTCACGAACCCCAGCGAGAGCGCACCCATCGCAACCGCCGTGGCAGCCATGGCGAGACTCCCCCACCACGTTGCCGTCGAAGGGTCCATCATGGGTCGTGCTCCGCAAAAATGCTGACGGGTAGCGGCTGCGATTCTGCCGACAGTCGATCGAAGAACGACGGCACGCAACCGCAACCGGAGAAATGTCCTCGCGCTCGGCCAGCTCCCGGCGGCAGCCAGCGCAGCAGAGGCTGCATCTGGATGCGGCCGGACTCCATACCGACGACCTCGGCGATCTGCACGATGCGTCGGGAGCCATCGGCGAACCGCTGCTGTTGGACGACGATGTGCACGGCACTGGCAATCTGCTCGCGCACAGCCTGCAGAGGCATGTCCAGTCCAGCCATCAACGCCATGACTTCGAGACGCGACAATGCGTCACGCGGCGAATTGGCGTGGACGGTGGTCAAGGAACCGTCGTGCCCCGTATTCATCGCCTGCAGCATGTCCAGAGCCTCGCCACCGCGGCACTCGCCGACGATGATTCGGTCGGGACGCATGCGTAATGCGTTGCGAACAAGGTCACGGATCGTGACCTCTCCGCGCCCCTCGATATTGCGCGGCCGTGCCTCGAGAGACACGCGATTGGGATGTTCCAGCGCGAGTTCGGCGGCGTCCTCGATCGTGACGATGCGCTCATGGGGCGAAATGAGCTCGGACAGAGCGTTCAGCAGCGTCGTCTTGCCGCTGCCCGTGCCACCGGAGACGACGATGTTGCGGCGACATTGGACGCAGAGCCGCAGGAAATCGATCATGGGCTGATCGAGGCTGCCGGCAGCGACCAGGTCGCTCGCCCGAAGTCGGCGGCGCCCGAAACGACGGATAGTGACCGCCGGGCCACCGAGCGCCAGTGGCGGTAGCACCACGTTGACCCGCGAACCGTCGGGCAGACGCGCGTCCACCATGGGCGAGGCCTCGTCGACGCGACGCCCGAGCGGGGCCACGATACGCTCGATCACGCCGCGCAGAGCCTCCTCGCTGCTGAATCGCACCGGCGCGCGCTCGAGGCACCCGCCGCGCTCGACGAATACGCGGTCGGTACCATTGACCATGATCTCGGTGACCGCTTCGTCGGCGAGCAGACGCTCGAGCGGCCCCAGTCCTAGCGCCTCGTCGAGGACGAATTCGGCGACCGCCGCCAAATTGACATCGGTGGGCAGCGTTCGCTGCCGGACCAGTTCGCCGAGCAGCTCTGCGGCACGCTGCCGCAGCGCCGCCTGAGGCACGCGATCGATCGCCGTGCGTCGCAGGTCCATCGCCTCGAGCAGGCGCCCGTGTACGGCCCGAGCGATCGCGAGAAAACGCTCATCGATGACGCCCTC
>CAZAWM010000420.1:0-1526 GCA_964488605.1 uncultured Steroidobacteraceae bacterium
GCCCGGAATCACGCCGAGCTTGGCGAGATGCTCGGCGAACGGCACGCCTGCGCTCGTCTTCTGCCGCAGCGTCTCGTCGTAGAGGATGACGGCACTGATCGAGCGATTCATGTCCGGCGTCGTGAACAGCAACTCACGGTAGCTGCGCCGGTGCTCCTCGGTGGATTCGAGATGGATGGCGTCGAATCGCTTCTTGATGGTGCCGGTACTCTCGTCAGCCGCAAGAATGCCCTTGCCCGCTGCGACCATGCCGCGCGCGATCTGCTCGAGTTCACTGCGATTCACGGGAACCTACCTCCTGCCTTCCGCCAAGCTTTTTATTTTAGCAAACAGCTCCCCCTCGCTCCGCCGACGATCCGTTGCGCTAGCCAGGTGACAGCGCGTCAATAATAGGACTAAAATGGTCCCACTTTGGGAGTAGACCGATGCTGCGCATCAGCCGACTGACCGACTACGCAACCGTGTTGCTTGCGACGCTGGCCCAGGAGCCGGCTCGCCAGCGCACGGCCGCGGCCCTCGCCGCGGCCACCCGGATCGGCGCCCCCACCGTCAGCAAGGTCCTGAAGCAGCTCCAACGGGCGGGCCTCGTCCACTCGACGCGGGGGCTGCACGGGGGTTACCAGCTGGCCCGTCCCGCTGAAAGCATCAGCGCCGCGGCGATCCTCGATGCGCTCGAGGGACCGGTCGCGCTGACCGATTGCGCCGTCGGGCGCGGCCACTGCGGCATCGAGGCAAACTGCCGCGTGGGCGGCGCCTGGCAGCGCCTCAACTACGCCATCCGGCGTTCGCTGCACGATGTCACCCTCGCCCAGCTCGCTGGACTGGACGCCGCGACGGCCGCCAGATTCCCTCCCCTCGAGCACGAACTGCGCCGCATGCCGCTTGCACGGTTGCGCGGCCAAGGAACCGAAGCATGAGCGAATCCGCAGAACTCCAGGCGCTCGTCGGCCGCGGCTACCGGCATGGCTTCGTTACCGAAATCGAATCGGACAGCCTGCCGCCGGGACTCGACGAGGACGTCGTTCGCGCGATCTCGCGCAAGAAGCGCGAGCCGCAGTTCCTGCTCGAGTGGCGACTGGGCGCCTTCCGGCACTGGCAGACGATGACGTCGCCCGGCTGGGCGCACGTCCGTCATCCGCCGATCGACTTTCAGGCCATCTCGTACTACTCCGCGCCGAAGACCCCGGAGAGCGCGCCGAAGAGTCTCGACGAGGTCGATCCGAAACTGCTGGCGACCTACGAAAAGCTCGGCGTGCCGCTGCACGAGCGTGCACGGCTTGCTGGTGTCGCCGTCGATGCCGTATTCGATAGCGTCTCCGTCGCCACGACGTTCAAGGATCGCCTCGAGAAGGCGGGAGTGATCTTCTGCTCGTTTTCCGATGCCCTACAGCAGCACCCGGAGCTCATCGAGCGCTACCTCGGCACCGTCGTGCCGCCGGCCGACAACTTCTACGCCTGCCTCAATTCGGCCGTGTTCTCCGACGGCTCGTTCGTGTACGTCCCCGAGGGGGTGCGCTGCCCGATGG
>CAZAWM010000421.1:0-1514 GCA_964488605.1 uncultured Steroidobacteraceae bacterium
GATCTCTCAGGCGTGTTCTCCGCCGCGGGAGCACGACCTGCAGGCGCCGCCTGGATCGCGCGGCCGTCAGGCGCGCTCGATGATGGCCGTCACACCCATCCCGCCCGCCGTGCAGACCGAGATCAGGCCGCGACGGGCACTCGAATCTTCGGCCAGCAGCTTCGCGAGCGTCGCCACGATCCGGGTACCGGTGGCGGCGAAGGGGTGGCCGATCGCGACGCTGCCGCCCTTGACGTTGAGTCGGCTGCGGTCGATCGCGCCGAGCGGCGCTTCGAGCCCGAGCCGCTCGCGGCAGAACTCGGCCGATTCCCAGGCGCGCAGCGTGCAGAGCACCTGGGCCGCAAACGCCTCGTGGATCTCGTAGTAGTCGAAGTCCTGCAGCGTGAGGCCCGCGTCGCGCAGCATCGCCGGCACGGCATAGGCCGGTGCCATCAGCAAACCTTCCTGGCCGCTCGCGAAGTCAACTGCCCAGTGCTTGCCGTAGCGGAGCCAGCCTAGAATCGGCAGACCGCGTGCGCGTGCCCAGTCCTCGGCAGCGAGCAGCACGGCCGAGGCGCCGTCCGTCAGCGGCGTGCTGTTGCCCGCGGTCAGCGTGCCGGCGCCGGAAGTGTCGAAGGTCGGCCGCAGCTTCGCGAGCTTGTCGAGCGAGGTGTCGCTGCGCACGTTGTTGTCGGTGGCGAGGCCCTGAAAGGGAACGACGAGATCGGCGAAGAAGCCTGACTGCCAGGCCGCGGCGGCCCGCTGGTGGCTTTCGAGCGCGAGCTGGTCCTGATCGGTACGCGGGATCTTCCAGGTCTTGGCCATCAGCTGGCAGCTCTGGCCCATCGACAGCCCCGTGCGCGGCTCGACGACTCCCGGCAGCACCGGCCTGAAGTGCTTCGGGCGCAGGCCGAGGAATGGGCGGATCCGCTGCCAGGAGCTGCGGCCGCGATAGGCGCGCAGCAGGAGCTGCTGGTACGAGCGCGGATAGACGACGGGCGGATCGCTGATGGAGTCGACGCCACCGGCGATGCCGGCGTCGATCTGCCCGAGCGCGATTTTGTTGGCGACACCGATCGCCGCCTCGAGGCTCGTGCCGCAGGCCATCTGCAGGTCGATGCCCGGGGTTTGCGGATCGAGCCCGGAGGACAGTACGCACTCGCGCACGAGGTTGAAGTCCTTCGAGTGCTTGAGCACCGCCCCGGCGACGACTTCGCCGAGCCTCACGCCGCGCAGCGCGAAACGGTCGACGACGCCGCGCAGCGCGGCGGTCAGCATGTCCTGGTTACCGACCTCGGCGTAGGCGCCGTAGGCGCGGGCGAACGGGATACGCGAGCCGCCGACGATGGCGACACGACGAGGCTGTGATCCGACGAGCATGCACGACTCCCGCGAAGGCTGCGCGGCCTGGCCGCGGCCGCAGCGATGCAGGCCTGTAGAATGCCACGCCCCGTCCGAGCCGGCCACGCATGCCCGACCACCCGCATCACGCCAAGACGATCCTGCGTCTCTCGGGGCCGCTGATCGTCAACAAT